>NZ_JBYTCE010000012.1:0-195806 GCF_058789975.1 Paenibacillus sp. FW104-T2
AGGATCAAACTCTCCAATAAAGTATTGAAAAGAGCGATTAGCTCATTTTGAATCTGACGAGATTAAAAATCTCATTTTTGCTTCGAAATCATACAGTCAGATGACTTGTACCAATTTCTCAGCTTTTCGATCTTGCAAGCAAGATCGTTACTCACTCGTTGTTCAGTTTTCAAAGATCAAACATTGTTTGTGATTCTTCTTTTTGTCAACCGCGTTTTCGGCGGCGACTTAAATAATGTATCACATTCAGTATCTTTTCGTCAAGAACTTTTTTTGATTCTTTTTTTTCAAATCATTAAGTTCTCAACTTGTCCCTCACAAGTCTTTTTTCAAAAAGCCCGTTTGGGGAACGAAATATAATGTATCACATTCCATAAGTACGAGTCAACCTGTTTTTATTAATTTTTATTACAAACAAAAAAGGAAGGTTTCCCCTCCTTTTGCCAAACCAAATCATTGAACTATACGGCCTTGTTCAGGCTTCAATCCAATATCGTATCTCCCGCCCTTCGCCTCCTATTAAGGATGGCCAGCCGGCCGATTCCTTTACAATAGAACGAAGAACTAGTTTGCGTAGAATTAAAGGGAGATCTTCTCCTACAAATCTTAATTGAGGATGATGGACCAGTTCGTCCACGCTCCATGCTTCTTTTCGACTTCTAATTACCCGCAGAAGCAATTCCGAGCAATCACCCATTTTGGACATGACCGAAAATTCACAGGCAAGAAGAACAAGTTCCACCCGCTGTTCCAACGTCTCCGAGCTTACCGTAAGCTCCTGATAGAGCTTCCAAAGTGCCCGATCCATACTCTGCACATGTGTCCAAACAGCATGGTCAGGGTATACTCCATGTTCTATCAATACAATCCTGGCCCAGTTACCCAAAGCCTCCAGTACACTGTAATAAGCATCAACTACGTGTCCTTCCTGAATGTGCCGCTTGGCCTCCACATACATTCTCAGAAAGCTTGCGAATTCATGCAGCAGCTTTTGTTCCCGCATCTCCAATCCAAAGGCGGATAGCTCTTCCCTCAGGGCACTCAAGGCGCCTTCTGATTCCCATATGATCTCGCCCTCAATCAAGCATTGCATGAGATTGTTATTATCACCCGTAATTACACTGCTCTGCAGTTGATTACGCCCCGCATAGATGATTTGATAGCGCAAGTCCCCATAACGGTAATGACCAACGTCCGACATACTTTGATCCGTATCACAGACAATGAGAACAAGCAATTCGAAATCCTGAATCAGGGAGCCGTGGAATCGCTCACCCGGATGGGAATAAGCGATAGCCCCAACTGCCCCCGACTCTTCCGACTGTCCGGATAAAAAAGCTAGGTTCATTAATTCCACGATTCCCTCCATACATTTCATGGCAGTTAAACGCCAAGTCAGTTATAATGTAATTCTACATGCAGACTAAAGTTTCCTTCTTTTCCAGGTCCAATACTACTCATACGATAGGAGCATTTTTCATGATTTTTAAATCAGCTAAAATTAATGCTTTTCGCACTTGGGGATTGTTACTCACCATGCTAGGCATGGGGCTAATGGTACTGGGAACTGCCGGAATCGTGTTTTGGGGACATGCAGGCAAAGTGTTTGCAGCCGTGGGACTTGTCATCGGACTCGTTGCCATGATGGCTAGTCTGGCCATCTACTTCTGGGCTGGAATGTTGTCTACAAGTGCTGTTCAAGTGGATTGCCCTGAATGCGGTAAAATGACCAAAATGCTCGGCAAAACGGATCGTTGTATGTTCTGCCATACCATCCTCACTCTGGATCCTAATCAAGCGAACACAAACCGTCCTCATCTGAAAGCGCCTTCTCCATCTATTTCTGATACGGATCACCGTATTAGTCCAAAAGGCTAGTATCACTCATTCACTTCACATCTAAGATCAACGAGTAAACAACAAAAAAGGCCCGGTATCTAGACCGAGCCTTTTTTGCGTTTTTTTCAAACAATGAATGGATTCGAATCATATAAAAAAGATAAGTTCAGTAACCGTTTATCTCTAACGACTTACCTGTTGCAACGTCTTCCATGCTGATGCGTTAGCAAAACTGCGATTCCAGGCAGCTACACCACCCAGTTTGAGTGATTCAATGAGTTCTACACGGGCCTGTAAAGAAACGGCATCTTCTATCCAGATTTTCTTGGTCGCCCCATCCTCAGTAAATTCCACATAATTCTGTCCACTTTGAGAGTCCAACGCAGGTTTGAGTTTCTTCTCTTTGATCAAATCAGCAACAGTATCCATTCCGACCGCTTTGGAAGATACTTTAATCTCTCCCTGTTCGTCTGCTTCCTCTGTCCAGATTCGCGTATACAGTGGAACAGACATAATCAATTTGTTAGAAGGCACTTCATCTTCTTCAAGAATTTTTCTCATAGAGGCCTCTGTCCAAGGCAGCGAAGCAACCGAACCGGCCTTTGGACTGGCAGCCCAGTGCTCATCGTACGCCATAACCATCATGTAATCGACAAAGGAACCGAGTGAACGTCGATCCAGAAAAGCAGACCACATTTCACTATTGGATTTTGGAGTTACATCAATGGAGAGCATGAGTCCGTGGATGCGTGCCATCGCTTTAATCTCACGAACAAATTGAGTAATATTGGGTCCATCATCGGTATATACGTTCTCGAAATCAATATTGATGCCATCCAATTGGTAGGTCTGCGCGTATTCCAGCATCTGTTCGATGATATGCGTGCGGGTCTCGTATGAGGCTACAGCCTCTTTTGTAATATCCGGGTCGAAACTGTTATCCATCAGTCCCCATACTTCCATACCGGAACGATGAGCCCAGTTAACATACGCTTTATCGGCTTTGCTCTTCACATTGCCCTGGCCGTCCGTAATATGGAACCACGTTGGACTGACCACATTCACACCCGGCATCTTACCTATGGAACTGACGTCAGGCTGACGGTTGTATACCGCCTCCCACACTAGATTTACCGTTTTACTCTGCCACTTCTTCTCAGCAGCCGTCAGAGTGAATTTAGGCTTGTCCAGCTCCTTTTTCTCTGTAAGGGAAACGTACTTATTATCCACATAACCGGCATAGCCGTTATCCAGCTGAACAAAACTCTGCTCATCACCTGTCTGCCATACCCGTACCCGGGCATTCTGTTCCATATCCGCAATAATCGGGGAAGACTCTCCTCCACGTTTGTACAAAGGAATGGTTTTATCCGCTTTGGATGACAAGGTATCAATCTCCGCATATTGAATGCTGTCTCCTCCACGCATCAATATAACTGCACCCGTAGATGTATCTTCCTGTACGGCAATCCCGTAAACTTCCTTCAAGGGTTTAAGAGGGATGTACGCCTCTCCTCCGATAACCTCAGGCTCAACTGACATTGGATAGTCCTTATGATTGAGCTCTGCCTTGGTGCTGCCTTCCTTCATATGAAGCACGCGCTGTGGAGTCGCAATAATGATATCACCTGTGTCCGCTTCGTAACGTATGCCCGGATCAATCGCCTCCTGCAGCACCTTTACAGGCAGCTTGAGCTGTTCCCCTGTTCCCGAAGCTTCACCATCCATCAATTGACCATCCACAAAAACAGGCTGATTCATTCCGATCCAATCGGGGTCCTCGTGAACCTGGTTCAGCCAGACATTCGTTATAAACAAGTAAGCACCGCCTGCAATAAGACAAGCTCCCAAAAAACCAGGCCAGAACGAACGCCTCTTCTTCTGCCTTGTATATCTGCTTTTTCTACTCAAACGCCTACCTCCGTTAATCATGCTGAATCATGAAGATATCATTGCCGCGTGAAAATCATGCATGTAATCTTTGATTAAAAAAACAAAAAACGTGTAGAATCCAAACTGAATTCTGCACGTTAATATTGTAATTCATCTCTCTTAATCCCTGCAACTTTTACAAACACCATAAACTTCCAATCGGTGTCCGTGGACTTCAAATCCGGTACTTGATTCCGCCTGGAGCTCAACGCTTTTGAGCGAAGGATAACTGAAGTCTTCAATTTTACCGCATTTATCACAAATGACATGGTAATGATCCGTCACATTGGCATCGAAGCGGCTGGAGTTATCTCCGTATGTCAATTCCCGAACCATGCCGGCCTCCAGAAACATCTTCAGATTGTTATATACAGTCGCCACGCTCATACTGGGAAATTGGGGTTCAAGCGCACGGTAAATTTCATCGGCAGTCGGATGCCCCATGGATTCCATCAGATAATTCAATATGGCATGGCGCTGGGGTGTAATACGGACACCGGTCGTCTTCAGATGCTCCAACGCATGTTGGACACGTGTTGCCATAAAACCCACCGCCTTACCTTTCATTCTCCTGAAAAAACAAGATCCATTATCATCTTATCCATCGGAGTTGATTCTTGACAAAGAACAGGACGTTTAATCTTTCCTTCCATGTTACCTTGCCTTTTATTATTTTATTGTACGGCGATTGTAAGTTTATTGTCAACGCGGCAGTTACGGAACTTCAGAGGTACTATCCTGGGAATTCTCCCCGTTATCTTCGCTCTGCTCCAAATCGCCATCCATGTCTTCCGGATTTGAACTGTTCGTATCAGCCGAAGGCACATTCGGGTTGCGATTAATGGTAAGGTCGCTGTTCCCCTCAATTTTAACCGTGTATTCCCCTTCACCAAGCTGGCCTTCAATGGTTTTATTTTGCACTTTAAATGGCAGGTCAGTCTTCAGATCACCGTAACTGCTGGAGCCGCTCAAACTGTAATCTCCCTGATGAGGCAATAAAATGCTGATTGCACCAACAGCACTGTATACATCCCAATCCCCGCCTATTTTGGAGGAAATGATGCTAATGCTTCCATTTAGAGACTGAGCCCTGATACCGAGATTTGCGCTATCCAGCGTAATATTTCCGTTTCGTGTTTCAGCGGTAAATTCACCAATTGAATCCGTAATGCTTATGCTCCCCACCTGTGTGGTCAGATCTACATCTCCTGAAACTCCGCGGGCCTTCATATCTCCACGGTTGCTATCCAGATCAACATTACCCATCGCATTGGCCACAATCACATCGCCATTTAACGTTTTGCCCGTAATGTCACCTACCGCATTCGTAATCCGGATACGTCCGTTCCCCGTTTCAGCCACAATAGTACTAATTGCCTCCGGCCTATTTAACAATATGGCTCCATTGGATGTGCGAATGTCCAGATTGAAACGCCGGTCATCCGGGATCGTAATCGTCATATTCATGCGAGGCTGTGTTTTATCGTTATCTCCATAAGTTTTGCCCGTTGCGGTAATATGAATAACCTTGGTACCGTCCGTTTCAACAAACGATGCATCTGCAACAGCTTTTGCCTCTACCTTGGATGTCTTATCCACCCATACTACAGTGCGCACCTCTATCTCTTCCGTATCTCCGCGCTGTACCGAGATATCTCCATTAACCCCCTGCACGACAAGATCGGAAGTATCCATACCAACAGGCACACGAATCGTACCCTTGTCCTGCATGTACCCTGCCGCCTGGCTATAGTCCATGGAGGCTGCTCCCAGATTAAGGCTCACCCTGTTCCACAAGTGCATATAGTGGTCCTGTTCTGTCACAATAAATACCGCAGCCGTTAGCACAAGGGAAGCCAAAATGCCTTTGGCATCGGGTCTGAAGCGCATCTTCACTTTCTCATCCTGCAGCTCATCAGTTGATGTCCTTTTCTTGCTGCGCGTCCACAGGAACAACAGTATGTATTCCACACCCAATGCGATAAGCAGCAATGGCCACCAGTCGACCATATTATATACGTAGTCAGTTCCCCACCGTTTATCCAAAATCAACAGCACACCGACCGCTACGATTAAGGCGGCAGCCGTATAGCGACCGACCCGGACTTTACGGTTCATTATGTTCCCTCCTCAAATCTCCTAATCTAACCTTTTTTCTTGCGCAGCATGACCCAAATCTCACGGCCGAACAGGATCAGCCCTATAATAATGAGTACACCAGCAAAAACATATCCACCATACAGAGCGAGCATTTCCTGAAACCAGCGAGGTTTGCGGAAGAATAGCACCATCAGCCCGCCACCAACAATAAGCAGCAGCCCAAACGAAATGCCTCGCTCCCATGCCATAAAGGCCTCACCAACAGCCCGCTCGTTCATTAGAGGCTTGTCCGTATTTCCATGAGTTGCAGCTCTGCGCCTCCGCATCATGACCCAATCCGCAGATTGCAGTACATCGAATACATTGTAAAAGTAGATTACTGGAATGAACAAAGCGAGTAAAATTAAAAGGGGCACATTAATCTGTATACCTATAGATGAAAAATACAAAAGCGCTGACAGGTCGAGTAGTACAAGCAGCATGAACGTCAGACCTCTCATATACAGCCGCAAATAGATATGACCCAGGCCAGGAATGATCGCACTGAGCAATCCGGCAATAAATTTATGTGTCCGATTTCGGAGCGGCTTGGTTCTGGCCGTTTGTCTCCTTTTTCGGGACAGATGTTTACTTTTCATGACATGCTCCTTTCTTATGAAATAGCATTCCCGCTCTTCATGCATTTGGTTAGATAGTACCCTAAAGAGCCCGGAGAGTAACTGGAAGAAATATGGATATGGTTAAAAACCCTCCGGCACAACAGGCCTAAGGAGGGTTTCACGATTTATTCTATGGATACTTTGGTCACATGCTCCCACTGCCTAAGCTTAGTTACCAGCTGCACTGTATTAAGTTCATGTGGTACATGCACGTGGAGGACAATCTCAATCTTCCGTTCAACTGAAATGACCTCGGCAAAAGCCAGATCCTGCTCATTGACTGTAATTTTGCGTATTTTAATCTTCTCCTGCTCCATGAATGAAGACACCTGCTCCAGGAAGCCGGGTTCAGACAACGTATGCAGGGTGACGACATGCAGCTTGTTTCCTCGTATATACCTTAGCTCCAGCTTGTTGAACACCCACAGATTGAGCAGTACCAGAACCGTAGATACGATGGAGGCAAAAAAGAATCCCGCGCCTGCTGCCAGTCCAATGGCGGCTACAACCCAGATCGAAGCCGCGGTGGTAAGTCCTGTAATGGACTTTCCGGTAAACAGGATCGTACCCGCTCCCAGGAAGCCGACACCCGTAATAACCGCTGTTGCCAGACGAGCCGGATCAATCCGCACATTTAATTCATTGGCAAAATCCTTAAAACCATAAACAGACAACATCATGATCAGTGCAGACCCGAGACAGACCAGAATGTGGGTACGCAGACCAGCAGCATGATTGGAACGTTCACGCTCCAGACCTACAAGTCCTCCAAGCAGCATGGCTAGTAATAATCGCAATAAAATGTGCCACTCATCGATAAACCAAGGATTGCCCAAAACTGGTATTCCTCCTTCAAATAATTCACATAATTAATGTTTATTCTTATGAAATGTCGTTAATTCCACACCTGGTGCAATCGGCGTAACCTCTACCGGTATGAAGCCGAATTTGGTATATAAATTGACAGCCGGTTGGTTCAATGTACCTGTTGATACGATATACCGCGGAAGATCCCGGTACTGCTCGAACACATGTCTCATCAATGCGGCTGCAATTCCTTTGCGGAAATGCTCGGGATGCACCATCATGCGTGTGATCGTCAATGTGTCCTTCTCTTCCTCCGCCACTGCAACCGCACCCAGGATTTCTTCGTCATCATCCAGGCAGCCGTAAAAGGTCTCTCCACAGCTTTGCAGGGATTCTATCGTATCCATCAATGGCGGAATCTCCTGAAAACCGATCATTTCTGCTTCCATTCGGTAGGCTACATGCTGAAGCCGCCATAGCTGCCCCACCGTCTCCTGATCATTCAATGACAACAATTGAATCTTCATATCCGCTCCCTCTCCTTCATACGCAACTGAATTCGATTACACCTGTACATGATTATTTACCACATGTGTTTGCCTTATAAAAATAAGAAAAGAGGCTGTCACAGGGACGAGCCTCTTTCTGTCCGGCCTCACCGGCGGATGGATTAGCGGTTCAGTACATCTGCAAGCAGTTGATTAACCAGACCCGGATTAGCCTTGCCTTTACTTTCTTTCATAACCTGTCCTACCAGGAAGCCGATCGCTTTCTGTTTGCCTGCCTTGTAATCTTCCACGGATTGAGGGTTGTTCGCGACAACCTGCTCTACAATGGCAAGAATGGCACCTTCGTCACTGATTTGCACAAGACCTTTTTCCTCAACGATCTGCTGTGGAAGCTTGCCGCTCTCCAGCATTTCCTTAAAGACGGTTTTGGCGATTTTGCTGCTAATCGTGCCTTTCTCCAGCAATCCGATCATCTCACCCAGTCCCTGACCCGTCAGAGGCACCTGAGACAATTCCAGGTTGCTGTTGTTCAGATAACCAAGCAGGTCGCCCATAATCCAGTTGGATACGGCTTTGGCATCCTGCGTATATTTCAGGCTGTCTTCAAAAAGATCAGCAACCGCTTTGGATGAGGTAATCACCTCAGCATCATAATTAGGCAATCCGTAATCAGCAGTATAACGTGCTTTGCGCTCGTCAGGGAGCTCCGGAATCGAAGCTTTGATTCGCTCCTTCCAGGCTGCATCGATATGCAGCTTCACCAGATCCGGATCCGGGAAGTAGCGATAGTCGTGCGCTTGCTCTTTGCCACGCATGGTCAGCGTTTTTCCTTGCGCTTCATCCCAGCGACGCGTCTCCTGAACCACTTCGCCGCCGTCATCCAAAATTTCAGCCTGACGGAATTGCTCATATTCCAAACCGCGCTGAACGCCACGGAAAGAGTTCATGTTTTTCAATTCTGCTCTTGTTCCCAGCTTCTCCTGCCCATGCGGACGCAAACTGATGTTGGCGTCACAACGCAGGGAACCTTCTTCCATTTTCACATCCGACACATCGCAGTACTGCATGATCGCACGCAATTTTTCCAGATAAGCACGGGCTTCCTCCGGCGAAGAAATTTCAGGTTCGGATACAATCTCCACGAGAGGTGTACCCACACGGTTGAAGTCAACCAATGAAGCATAGCCGCCATCAACGTGAGTAAGCTTACCTGCATCTTCTTCCAGATGAAGACGGGTAATCCCGATTCGTTTCGTTTCTCCGTTTACTTCAATATCAATCCACCCGTTCTCACCAATCGGTTGATCGAATTGTGAGATCTGGTAGGCTTTTGGTGAATCCGGATAAAAATAGTTTTTACGATCGAATTTGCTGACATCAGCAATGGTACAGTTGAGGGCCATCGCCGCTTTCATGGCATAATCCACAGCCTGACGGTTCAGTACAGGCAAAACGCCCGGATGTCCGAGACAGACGGGACAAGTATGGGTGTTTGGTGGTGCTCCAAAGGCCGTAGAACAGCCGCAAAAGATTTTGGAGTTGGTATGCAACTCCACATGGACCTCAAGTCCAATGACCGTTTCATATTTAGATGCAGACATTTCAATATTCCTCCGTTCCGGGCAGTCTACAGCTGCGGACGCTGCTTGTGGAATTCTGTATTTTGTTCAAACGCATGCGCAACGCGCAGTACAGTCGTTTCATCAAAGGCTTTACCAATAATCTGCATGCCAACAGGCAATCCATCCGAGAAGCCGCATGGGATGCTCACTGCAGGTACGCCTGCCAGACTGACCGGAATGGTCAGGATGTCATTGAGATACATGGTGAGTGGATCATCCACCTGGGAACCCAGTTTAAATGCGGTTGTAGGCGCAGTTGGTCCAATAATGACATCATATTTGGCAAATACGTCATCGAAATCCTGTTTGATCAATGTACGTACTTTTTGAGCTTTCAGGTAGTAGGCATCATAGTAACCCGAGCTCAGCGCATACGTCCCAAGCATGATACGACGCTTCACTTCCGGACCAAAGCCTTGGCTGCGGGATTGGTGATACAGATCAAGCAGGTTGTCCGGGTTATCTGCACGTACGCCATAACGTACGCCGTCAAACCGAGCCAGATTGGAAGAAGCCTCAGAAGAAGCGAGCAAATAATACGTAGCCACCGCATATTCGGTATGCGGAAGGGATACCTCTTCCCAAGTGGCACCGAGTCCCTCCAGCACTTTCAAGGCAGAGAGAATGGTCTCTTTAATTTGCGGATCAACACCTTCTCCAATGTACTCCTTCGGTACGGCAATGCGCAGACCTTTGACATCACCTGTCAGTCCACTCAAGTAGTCCGGGATCTCCACTTTTGCAGATGTCGAATCTTTGGCATCATAACCGGCGATTGCTTGCAGCACATAAGCAGAATCTTCAACATTTTTCGTCAGAGGTCCAATCTGATCCAAAGAGGATGCAAATGCAACCAATCCAAAACGCGAAACGAGTCCATAAGTCGGCTTCATGCCGACCACGCCGCAATACGAAGCAGGCTGTCTAATGGAACCACCCGTGTCTGATCCAAGCGTGAAGTACGCTTCGCCTGCAGCTACTGCGGCCGCAGAACCACCACTGGAGCCACCTGGAACACGATCCAGCGCCCATGGGTTGCGCACAGGATAGAAGCTTGAATTTTCATTCGAACCGCCCATGGCGAATTCGTCCATGTTCAGTTTACCGATCGTCACCGTATCTGCAGCTCTCAGCTTTTCGACAACCGTTGCATCATACACCGGGTCGAAGTTGCGCAAAAACTGGCTGCCGCATGTCGTGCGCAGTCCGTTCGTAACGATATTATCCTTAATACCTACCGGTAATCCAAAGAGCAAACCTTTCTCCTCGCCACTGACGAGCCGGTCATCCAGCTGACGCGCACGGGAACGAGCCTGTTCCTCATCCAGCGCAAGATATGCCTTAACTTTGTCTTCACGTGCACTAATGTTCTGATATGCTTGGTCCACCAGGTCGCTGACCGACAATTCCTTGGCGTGCAGCTTGTTATGTAACTCAGGCAACGATTGTTCAAATAAACTCACGGTATTTCGTCCTCCTTCCGGTTATCCGTTATTCCATTACAGCAGGCACTTTAAACTGCCCGTCTTCTTCTTCCGGTGCATTGCGCATCACCTGCTCGATTGGCAGGCTTTCCTTCGTTTCATCCTCACGCATCACATTGCTGACATGCAGAACGTGAGTCGTTGGCTCAATGTTCTCTGTATCCAGCTCATTCAGCTTCTCTGCATATTTTAAAATTGCGTTCAGCTGTCCTGTAAGCGTCTGTTCTTCTTCAGAAGTCAAATTGAGCCGGGCCAGCTTGGCCACATGCTGAACGTCATTATTCGAAATACTCATTTCCGGATGCCTCCTTCATTTCGTTCAACTTCCCGAAACTGCCTGAAACGAATCGCTCGTTTAACGGGCTAAAGTCCCAAGATAACTTTTTTCATTATAGGGGAGATGGTTCGACAATTCAATGCAAATGACCTGACTTGTCTAATAAGCAAAATAACCCCAATCCACGGAGCTCATGCAAATATCAAAAAAGAGCCGGCATCAGCCGACTCTCTAGATCTTAAATCCATGCACGCAGATTAACCTGCTTTATAAAATCCGCCTGTGACATAACATCGTTCGCGGTTTCCTCTTCCTCTTCCACAGCTTGAATATCTCCGTTCATCAGATGATGAAACAGTTTCTCGTTGTGTGTCGCAAGGGCGTAATCTATCAACGCTTCTCGCTCGACCCGCTCAGCTTCCTGCTTCAGCAGAACCTCTTCCAGATCGACGTCGCCGGATGGAACAAAAAAGTTCCGGTTCACCTGCGGCACTCGAAGCACGTAATCGAACGCATTGTCCGGATTCCGGTCATAAGCGATGATGTAACCATATTCCCCCACAGGAAGATTCTGCTCAAACGCATCCGCGACGATGACAACCTTTTCTCCTAATCGCAGCATCGTCTAACCTCCTGGTAGTCTATCTTTCATATTTATTTGTATAGTCTACTAGAAAAGAATTACGATGTCTACGATTACTAGAATTAAACAACATATTTGTGCAAAATCTTTTTTAATCACCAAATTATCATTCGCCCATTATAAGGTTAGGAACGTCTGCGACCTGATCGAATAACTACGAACCAATATACAATGAGTGGTGTCGGGAATCCGGTGATCCCCCATAATCCCCATAACCAGGGGAAACGCCCACGTTTACGTGCATCCTGAAAAATCCATGTCCCTTGCACGAACAATAGGATTGCGATCAATACCATCCAGATGGGAGAAATCTCATTCAACGAATAATGCATATTATTCATGAGAAGCCTCCTCCTTCCGATGTTTGCCCGCCCATATGATTGCTGCTGTCACTGCTGCTGCTACACCAACAGCCTGGATACCCACATAAAGAGCTGGAGCAGACAGGAACAGCAGCGCCCCAGAAGCAATGACCATCAGCCCGATTACCCAGAACAAAATCATCTCGATCAGATTCTTACGGCGTTTGATTCGTCTTCGTTCTCTGACCTGCACTTCCAGCGAGGCCAATGAAGGTACACTCACTGGCTCATATGCGTCATCCAGCACTTTCATCTGCTGCTGCAGTCGTTCGAGGAGCTCTTGCTCATCTTGTTCATCCGTCCTGCTCATGCTTATTCCAACTCCTTTCTCAATTGACGAAGGCCATAGGCCGTTCGTGATTTCGCCGTTCCGGCTGGAATACCGAGCATTTCTCCAATCTCATCATAGCCATAGCCATAATAGTGCTTCAACAGTACAGCAACACGGTGTTCCGGCGTTAATCTGGTCATGGCATCCATAACATCCGTCCATTCTTCATTCCGGCTCTCAAACTGCCATCGGAATCGTCTGATGGCTTCACTACGGATCATATCCAACCAGCCATTTTCTCTTTTCTTACGCCTTGTCTTGTCAATATAGATGCGTGTAGCAATGGTAATCATCCAGGATGAAAAGGCAGACGAACCGTCATAACGATGAATGTTTTCCATACATCGAATCATCGTATCCTGAACGGTTTCTTCAGCAGCGTTTGAATCCATCGTAACCTTGACCAAGTATTTGTACACGAAAGCATAATGACGTTGAAGCAGCGCCGCCAGCGCAGCATCATCTCCTGCTGCTGCCCTGCGGACCTCTTCCAGTTCGGCTGCTTCCATCTGGTTCTTCACCTCTGCTTCCCATTCATTCTTGTGTTAATACGACAGTCTCTGCATAAACGTTCAAATGAATTACAAAAAAATCTGAAGCCGACAATTTCCCGGGCAATCAGACTTCATTCCGGTATTCCTGCAGCTTGTCGAACCACGGCTGGTTGCGGGCTCCGCTGCTCAAAACTCGACTTCTCCATATATTTTGCTGCTGTTCCAAAGGTTCATTCATTGCCTTGCTTCTGTAGCTATGTAGTTGAGGACGATTCGTTGCTAATTCAAGCTTGCCCGTATCCATCATCACCCGGCGAGTCTCTTCCAGTGCTAAATACTTGGCACGGCGTTCAAAAGGTATAACGCGCTTTTTCTCCACTTCTTCTCCCCGCTCTCTTGTTCCTCATGCTTCACCAATTAAATACTACGTTCTAAGGTTCCGTTCCATGTACTTGCTATTCAGATCCAAACCTGTCTGCATTACAATGACTTTTCTTATGTAAGTTGTATCTGGATGACTCTTCCCTTGCCAATATTTGCTGAAAATAAAAAAAAGAACGCAAACCGGGTATAGACCACAGTCTGCGTGCTTCGCAAGTTAGGGTACTGCTATTTAAAGCTTTAGTTAGATGATGCCTTAACGCTTGTAACAACTAATTGCTATTCTAATGAAAAAATTGTCACTTGTCCAGACTTTCTTCACTTAAATGTCGATCATCTTGCAGAAACGTAAGGATTATTCTGCTTCTCATAACCGATGGTTGTCTTAGGACCGTGACCTGGGTATACCTTCACTTCATCCGCAAAGGTATACAGCTTGTTTTGAATCGAATCGATCAAGTCTCGTTCCCGTCCACCCGTCAGATCCGTTCTCCCTACGCCCATACGGAACAGAACGTCTCCTGCAAACAAATCATTACCACACAACAGGCTTACGCTGCCTGGGGAATGTCCAGGTGTATGATATATCTTAAAAGTATGCCCAACAAACTGGAGGGTCTGTCCTTCATCCATCGCATATTCTGCAGGATCTGTCGAAAGAGGCGGTGAAGCCTGCGGCCAGTTCAACGATCCATTCAGTTTGGGAGAGGTGAGCCAGTCACTCTCCAGATCATGCAAATAGACTGGACAGCCCTTCAATTTGCGAATTTCGTCCACACCGCCCATATGATCAAAATGAGCATGTGTCAGTAAAATCGCTTCAATTTCCAGGTCTTGAATGGCTTTGAGCAGCGGACCGGGGTTCATGCCCGGATCAATGATAACGGCTTTCCCCGGATCTTCCCCTTGCAGCAGATAAGCATTCGTCTGGAGCGGACCGAGTGTAAATGTACGAATGTTAAGCATCTTGGATTAGTAACCCGAAATCAGTTCACGCAGCTCACGAATAATGACTGCATGCGACTCCGTTCCTTCCCCATAGCGTTTACCGATTTCCTGACGTACAACAGCCATCTTCTCCTGATAATCAGCTGCATCACGATCTGGGTTCTCGCGTTTAAATTCAACCATGACTTCCTGTACATGCTGAGGGCGTGGTCCCCATTGCCCCAGCACATGTCCGCCTGTATCGGCAAAAATAACGATAGGTACGGAACGGCCGCCCATCGTAAGGAATTCATCCATCACTTCAGGATGATTTTCCATAATCAAAACTTCGGTTGGAATGCCCGAGATCTCCAGCGCCTGGAATACCACTGGTATGTTGCGAACAACATCCCCACACCAGTCAGCTGCCAAAATCAAAACACGCAGATCATCGCGGTGGTTCAAGCTCTCGAAAAACTCGCGATCCTCTTCGCTTGGCCATATGAAGCTGTCATAGTTCTTTTGAAATTCGCTTTGGTTTTTGGTCATGCTCTCAATGAATTCCTTCGGCGGCAGACCCTTACCGAATTTGTGAGACAAGTTTGGTTTACCCATAACTAGACACTTCCTCTCTTTTTTCGAACATTCATCCATTTAATAAGTACATAAATAATCATAAGTGCGAGTGCAACGAGCAGAATCGGCATAATGTAAGGTGCTGCTTTTTCGTTAATATGTTCCCATTGGTCTCCGAGTACCATCCCTAAATATATAAACAATGCAGTCCAAGGTATAACAGCAAGTGTTGTCAGCAGAATGAACCTGCCTGTATGCATTTTAGATATGCCTGCAGGGATCGAGATGGCATGACGCACAACCGGAACAAAACGCGCCGTGAAAATGACACCTGTTCCATACTTGCGAAACCACTCCTCGGAATGGTCGATGTGTTTTTTCTGGATCAGTATGTATTTTCCGTAACGTTCCAGCACAGGTCTGCCGCCATAACGGCCAATCCAGTAAATAAAGAGCTGGGCTACTACACCGCCCACGGTACCGAATATCATTGCACCTAAGAAATTGATATTGCCCTGTGAAACGAGAAATCCTCCATATGCCAGTACAATTTCACTGGGGATGACTTCGAGCATTAATCCCAGCATAATTCCAAAGTATCCAAGGCTCTGAATCCATTCGAACAATTGACCGACAATGTTATGAATAACGTCCATCTCGACCCTCTTTCTTCATCCTGATTGGCGGTGCTCCGCAGCACCATGGATGTTCGTCCCTATTTTAGCACAGGGCTGCAGTTTGTTGCTACTTGATCGACCCGGGTTAGTGTCCTGCAAGTCATCCTTCGCATATGGTATCGGGAGAGGAGCGTGAGAGGATGTCACCCAAATCAACACCCGGTACTCCCCCGGTCAAACATAGCAACCCTAGCCAGAAGTTACCTTCCGCGAGAGGGATTCGCAGAGCTTGCAGTAAGGAGCTGTACCGGACAGCAAAACGGCTGAAGGTCTACATTTCTCCCGATCAGATGAAACAGGCGGAAGAACTCTATTATGGAAAAGTGATTGCCAATCTGCTCTGGATCGGTGAAAACCGGGACAATCGAAAGAAATTATGCGAGTGGTGGAACAATGACGTCAGTGCAGATATAGCCTCTCTGTGGAATGTGGACATTGAACCCCTTCAGGCTGCATTTCAGCAGGCATTTGGCGGATATCGTCTGTAGAATACAGAGGATTCAGAGCATTTCCTTCAGGAAGAAGCACGCACAGAAACAAGCAAATGTTCCTTGAGCAGACCCGCCATAATTCATGTTTAAGAGAAGCAAGAAGCAGGTGTTACCCAGGTGGTTTGTTGGTCTGTCTGGTCCATTCCTGAGGAACGGCAGTTAATGCAAGAATACGTAAATGAATGATGTAAATGGCAGCATCGTCATCTAAGGTAAACTGGCGATCATTACGTGCCTTTCCTGCAGCCACTGTGGCACTCAACTGTTCGTAATGCTCATACATTCGCACCCCTGCAGCGGCAGTCTGCCTGGCTCGGTTCGTGTAACCGGCAGCCCATTCCTGACGTGATGCATGAATCATCCAGTACAAAGCTGCGGACTGAAAATGGGTATCATACCGATTCAATGTAACTGCTTGTTCAAAGTACTTGCCAGCCTGCACTCCCTGCCCTGCTTGGGCTGCTCGTTTCCCCAGCTCCTGGTAGAGCCGCGGCTCTGCCGGGGAGTGGGACAAGCTGCTCATCAGCAGTTTCTCTGCATCATTGGCTGTAAGAGTACGTGAAAGAGAGATGGCAATCTCCGGCCGGTATGGATTTGCGTGAAATGCAGCTGTCAATTCTGCCCTATGCTGAATTAATTCTTGCGGCGCAGATTCAGCCAAACGATACTCTACTTCCGCCACGGCATTATGCCCCGCCAGCCAGACTGTCCCCCCAAGCCAAATCAGGATGGCCAGGGCAGTCAACCATGGTATTGTCCGCATTGTTGGCATAGCCTGATATGAAAGCCCTTTGGACAGAAGCGATGGTTGTACTGAGCGTTCGTTCGTAAAAACGGCTGGGTCCTCTCTCGCCTGGATTACGGCATGCTCGTCCGCAGTGGCTATACGCTGTTCATTTTTATATGCGTATGACCAAGCTCCCAGCCAGATAAACAGCATCCAGACCAATGTGAAGCTCCAGTCAAAATCCATTATCCCATGCAAAACAAAAACAAGCACGGAGGGCAGTAAGTGTGCTGCGTATTTCACGATATTACGAATGGTAAAAGCAAACCAGGCACCGATCATTATTAGGCCGATCAGGCCCGCATCAAGGGCAATGTCGATCAGGCCGTTGTGGACCTCGCCTCCGACATACGGCGAGGATTGGATGGCGCGGAACATGCTGCGCCATGTATCTCCTCCGTGGCCAAGCCATGCGGCCCCGGACCAGAGCTCCAGGGCGTCCCGCCACATACGGAGGCGGGACAGCCCGGTGCCGACACCTGCCGCGAGTCGTTCGGCGGTGGAGGCCACGGCCAGCATGGCGGCGGTGGTAACCGCCAGTGCCATGGCCGTCAAGGCAGCGGCGCGTGCCCTAGCGCCGCTGTGCCACAGGCGGCACAGCAGCAGCGTGCCGAGCAGCGCAGCTGCCCATGCCCCGGCCAGGGCCAGCAGGCCGGGCACGGGTGCAGGCGCCAGCTGGGCAGCAGCCAGCTGGCGGTACAGCCAGGCCGCGCTCGCCAGGGGCGCGGCTATGGCCAGCAGCAGCGGCAGGCGGTCTCCGCGCCGCTGCCAAGCGAAAGCGCTGGCGGCGGCGATGCCTGTCGCCAGCCAGGCGCCGCGCGACTCGCTCAGCAGGAGCGCGACCTGCGCGGGCATAAGCGGCAGCGCTGCCGCGATAAGGCGCCCGGCCGTCACGGGACGGGCCATGGCACGCGCGACTGCAGCCAGCCGCTCCAATGCGTACATGCCGACAACGGCGCCGAACGCATTGGGGTACTGCAGCAGTCCGCCGAGCCTCGCACCGGCGGAGCTGATCTCGGGGTCAGCGGTTCGCATGACCGCGAAAGGCAGCGGCAGCACGCCGCACACCGCAAGCAGGCCGCTGAACACAAGCAGGCTCCCTACAGCCTGCCATCCAACGGCGAACCATCGCACACCGTGAGCACACGAGGCCAGCATCCCTGCGAGCAGGGCAAAGATAGCCAGCAAACTCCACCGCAGCATTTCATCCATGCTGCCCTGTGTGCTTACAGAACCCAAACAGGCATGCAGGCCATAACAAACCATCATAATGATGGGCCAGATGATCCAGCCATTAAGATTCATATGCCAATATCTTATTTTCATTTCTTCATCACTGTGTATATCGTAACTTAAGCGATTTTTCAGTGCGTTATTTTTCTTACTCCGCAATATACGTAAAAGAAGAAGCATGATCGCTCCCGTGAGAATGCTCGCCGAAGCGAACAAAATGACCCCGTACACATCGAAAGGAAAATATAGCCCCCGACCCAGACATGCAGCCAGCAACATGATCGTACCCATCACGCCCAATATGATCGTTAATGCCGATGTATCCAACCCAAACGTCTTCGTCTTCGCTTGTTTAAACTCGCAACTCAAGTTCAGATCTCCTGCATCCGTAGCGGATATTGGCACAGCGCTACATACATTCATCTTTATTTCCGCTCGATTCTTACCCTTCTGATGCTCAACCATGTGATCGCTGTATCTCTGCTGCTGCAACTGCCTACCTCCTTCCCAACTTCTTTTATGGAACAAACAATGAAAATCTCCCATGCTGGATTTCATTCGCACTCGGCACGCTTGACATACAAAAAAAGACAGAAGATCCTCATAGGGTCTCCTGTCTTATGTCTCACCGTCATCCTTTTCATTCATATAAAGCACAATCGTTTATTCGTTTCCATAACGGGACCCTCATACCAGTATGTCCATTCCTGGACATGGCAGACCACCTGCCAATTAGGATTAGCGCTTGCGAAATTTAGCAGTGGTCACAAGAGTCTGGGCTGGTTGTAGATTTCCCGTTTGAACGACCTGTATTATTTTCCGTTACATCGCCTTCTGCTGTTTCAATCGGATTGGCACCACCTGGCAGCAGGTCTGCACAAGCCCGTTCCAAGTACGGATCCGCATGTATGAAATCACGGAACTCTGTGTATTCCTTCCACATATCAGCCGTTTGACCCGCCTGTCCACGCACAGCACGAATCAGAATATTTTTGGGTGTATGCTCCATATCAATGAATTCCAGCAGTTGCGTTTTGTAACCCATCAGATCCAGAAGCTTCGCACGAATGGCATCTGTTGCCAGTGCGGAGAAGCGTTCCTTCAGAATACCATGAGACAATAACGGATTCATTACCGGAGATTCGATCTGGTCAAACAGCTCATGCTGACAGCACGGTACGGACAGTATGACTGAAGCGCCCCAGCGAACAGCTTTCTCCAGTGCCGCATCAGTCGCCGTATCACAGGCATGCAGTGTCACGACCATATCCACTTCGTTCAGCTCGTCGTAGTCTGCAATATCACCAACCAGGAACTTCAGATCACCATAGTGCAGCCTCTGTGCAAGAGCGTTGCAATGTTCAATGACATCCGCTTTCAGGTCAAGACCGATGATCTTCAGCGATCTGCGCTGTTGTACCGACAAGTAGTGATACAAGGCAAAGGTCAGATAGGACTTGCCGCAGCCAAAATCAACGATGGTAAGCGGACGTCCCTCAGGCAGATACGGAATGACATCCTGTACCATTTCAAGAAAACGATTGATCTGTCTGAACTTATCGTACTTGCGTGCCAATACCCGGCCCTCTTCATTCATAATGCCCAGTTCAACCAGGAACGAGACAGGGACTCCCTCTTCCAGCACGTATTGCTTCTTGCGGTTATGCGAGAGATCCACTGACGTCTTGGATGGAGATTTGGTCAGAATGGATACTTTATATTTTTTGCTGATCAAAATTTGATAATCTGCCTCTGTCGTACAGAGGAGCCCTTGACGAAACGTCTCTTCGCACAGCAAAGTCATGCGTTCTATCGCTTCAGCCGGAGTCAAATTCTCGTGCAGCACTTTGTTGTTATAATGAAATGCGAATTGATAATGCAGCTGATTCTTCAGCGTTACCGGCTTGACTTGCACTTTCGTATACGAGACATTGTCCCGTCTGCGCAGCTGGCTCCAGGTCGCTGTAATCAGCGAATTCTGCTCAAAGATGTCTTGTATAAGCTTTCGCAATGAATCCACGGGGTACATCTCACTTTCGATTTGGTTTGGTCAACCGTAACCATACCACAATTCCGGTGCCGCTCCAAGTGAAGACACCTAACAAGCCTTATTCATTTGTGTCCTGGTTTGTTCTCCGCTTATTGGATGAGTTCGGCTAGACCTTCCTCCACTTCCTGGCGTGGCAGGCCGCCCTGTTCCAGTTGCCCATCTTCAAGCTTGCTCAATCGTTCATAAAAGGCCTTCACATCTTCGCGATAATTCACGAGCTGCCCCTCGCCTACCCGCAGAACGCGGTACCAGCTGTTCTCGGCCAGATCATATCGCCCATGTTGTTCTTGATACAGCGCAAGCTGTTTCTCCGTACGGGCAGGAAGTTCGTATTCTTTCGTTTGTTCCAATATCGATTGCACGCGTTCCGGTGCATCCAGCAGCTTCGGGTTGGCACCATGATTCAGGGCATACAGATAAAAGTGCAATGATTTCATTAACCGGATAAGTCCTTCATCCTCTGAATCCTGTTTCTCTTGATCATCGATGCCTTCCACTCTGGCCTTCTCTCCATAAATATAACCTTCCTCTTCGATCAGCCGCGCGGCTTGCTGCAGATTGTCCACTTCAATGACTCCGCGAAAACGAAACATTTCAATGACATCCTCTGCAGGGAGAGAATTCAGCAAAGACAAATTCATGCCAAACTGCCTGCGAAGCAGTTCGTCCAATTCTGAAAGTGCCTCCGTATGTTTCCGCTGTTGTCTGAGTGTAAATGCTTTGCCAATCGCCTCGGTCATTTCCTCCATCATGCGGAGCAGATAGTCTTTTCTGAACATCAAATATGCCCCCTCATTCGCTCATTCGGATCATCATCCATTATTGCTAGTTTAATTCATGCCCTATCAAAAAGCCAAAAAGGACATCCTCTTGGCTTCCAG
Organism: Paenibacillus sp. FW104-T2; assembly: GCF_058789975.1. Lineage (NCBI taxonomy): Bacteria > Bacillati > Bacillota > Bacilli > Caryophanales > Paenibacillaceae > Paenibacillus > Paenibacillus sp. FW104-T2. The sequence goes on from NZ_JBYTCE010000012.1 coordinate 21,063, forward strand.
GATGCAAAAAGAAACCCCCGTGTCTTTATAGAGACGTCTCAGGGGTTTCTTAGGATAACGATATATGCTGAATGATCCACTCTGCTGAGAATAAAGACTTCAGAGATTTACGCCTTCGGTAAACCGTTCATAAATTGACTAATGACCTGAATCAACTGTTCCGGTGCTTCATACATGCTCATGTGGCCTGCTCCGGCAATGACCGCTTGTACAATATGCGGTTTATCACTCGTAAACGTGCGTTCCGGCGGGATCACAGGGTCTTTTTCACCTGCGACCAGCAAAACCGGTAACGGTGTAGCCGATAAAACATCACGGCGATCCGGACGTTCCCGCATAGCCAGTGCGGCTCCAACTGCACCCTGAGGTGCGGTCTGGTACCCGATTTCCTTGACACATGATACTTTTGCCGATAACCGCTCCACATGTTCAGGAGCAAACAATCCCGGAACCAATCTATCCACAAAGCTTACAATACCATCCGTCTGAATAGCCGATACTGCACGAAGACGCTTTTCCTTGCCCTCTTCGCTATCCGGATATGCGGTAGAATGGATCAAACCAAGGGCTTTTAGTCGTTCCGGATGGCGCTGAGCGATGGAAAGGGCGATATATCCTCCCATGGAGTGTCCAAGCAGGACAGCCTTGTCCACATTCAGCTCATCCATTAATTGCAGAACATCATTGCCCATTTGATCTATTGTGTATGTTCCCATAGGGGCGTCCGTCTTACCGTGTCCACGCAGATCGGGTACGATGCAGCGATAATGACGTGCAAGCTCCGGCACAACTTCATCCCAATATGATGAACTGCCGCAGTATCCGTGAAGCAAAATAAGTGCTTCTCCCTTGCCTTGTTCGGCATAACATATCGTCGTTCCATCACATATCACTTTTTCCATATGAATCCCTCTCTCTGCGCGAATTGAATTGATTATATTCATTGTATATAACCAACTTCTTGTCATTCAAGTTGTATATTATTAAGCTTTCATCACATGAATGAAACGTTTATCTCATTTTCCTCGCCGCAAACGCTGCGTCAGCGATCGTTCGGGACATGTTCATGACGAGATGAAGCGAAGTCATCTGCAGGATGGAATAGGGCCTGGGACCATTGACGTTTACTACAGCTGCCACACTATAATGCCCAACAGGCTGCAGCTTCCCCCCTACGGACTGTGCCGGATTCAACGCATGATGGGAAAGATAATATGTACCTGTGGCATGTTTTGGACCCAGACAGGCATCAATAGCAACAATGGTATGATGTGCCGGGATTTGAGACATCCGTTTCTCCAGTGTATCTGCATCGCAAGGTGCTGCTAGCGTTCCTACAACATAACCCACTCCGTGCTCCTCCAGCAGACTTCCTGTCAAAGGCCCGAGTGCATCTCCCGATGAACGATCCGTTCCAATGCAGACAAATGTTATTTCATCAGGTGAATGCTGCTCATAAATGTGTTTGAAAAATAAAACCAGGTCTTCTCCAGGCACACCTTTTGGCGTTTCTCGACTCTGGTGGCGCACCATTTCACGCTTGTATGCTGCCAATCTTTTTCCCTCCTTTACACGCACAGAAGCAATGTGAATGAGTATTGTTTTTTTACATTTTATCCGATACAGAGTGATTCCCGCAAAACATTGGCCTGTGCCTGTCCAATCATGATACAATGACAACAGTTTCCGATACGGAAGGGATGGACATAACGATGGATTTGACACAACCGAACGCGGCCAACATGGAATATATGATTGAAGCGATCAAAACCAAGCTGCGTATGGCCAGCGGTGCGGCTATGCAGGCTTCGGCATTCACCCTCGATAAATACGAGGATTTGCATGATCTGTATGAGATGGTGATGAGCAAGGAGCATCTCAGTATTTCTGAAGTGGAAGCTGTTGCATCCGAACTGGGGAACCTGCGTAAAGCTTAAAAGCAGCCCATCTTCGTTCACACAAATAAAAAGGGCCTGCCTCCACCAAATGGAGAGCAGGTCCTTTTTATCTTTTGCTTACTTGATACCCTCAACTTAGCATGACTTGTCATTTAAGCAAGTTAAGGCAAATCTACCAGTACGAATTCCGCTACTTCGCTTCCTGTACTCGTAATCTGCAGATCACAGCTTTTTCGAATACGGGCAGCATCCCCTGGCTTCAGATTGAAATTACCATCCGCACAGGCGATATCCACATGACCACTGATCAGAAAAAGATGAGTGCGTCTGTCTTCATGCTGTGGATACATGATTTTTTTACCGGACTCCAATTGGGTCAGATAACAGGTCACATCCTGTGCAATTGGAAGCGCGCCTTCGGCACCTTCCCCTCCCTGTCCGGATACAACGGGACACAGTCGGTTCAGCTGCTCCTGCGGGTCAAATTGCCGATTCGTATACGATGGTTTCAGCATGCGCTGGGATGGCAGGAACCACATCTGCAGGAAACGTACCGGTTCATCCTCGGACGGATTGGTCTCGGAATGTTCCACACCAGTGCCAGCACTCATTACCTGTACCGTTCCCGGCTCAAGTACCTGTTCTGTTCCCATGCTGTCTGTATGCTTAAGATTACCGGATATAACGTAACTCACAATTTCCAGGTCATGATGTGGATGTCGTTTAAAGCCTTCCTGCGGCATCAGCGTGTTATCATTATGAGCCAGCAGGCAACCAAAATGCGCATTGCTTGGATCGTCATAATCTGCAAAAGAAAAGCTGAACTCACTGTGTATCCAACCTCGATCCGACGTGTGCCTTTCTTCCGATGTCACTACTTTAATCATGTTCATCCACCTCCAAGGGTTTAGAGCTGCTGTCTCCATCTCACAGCAGGTCTTGCGTGTATATGAATACTTAGATGAATACCAGTTGGTATCTCATCTTTACCCGGGGTCCGGGGATTCTAATCACGCCCCTAGCTTATGGTTATACGCTTTCTTCAGGTGAGTGAAGCACGAATTCACAATCCGCATGTCCCACGATATTTCCGGCATCATTGCGAATTTCAGGAGGGAAAACATTAGCCAATCGTTCGATGGTTGTCCGATTGGAATATCCAATCTGCTCTAAGATCGATTTAGCAATCCATGCCCATTCTTCCTCAGATCCGTCAAGCACCTTAAATGTTATCCCGAGCCTTTCCTTTTTCAAGGCAAAACCGAATACCCCCTTGAACCCGCCTTTGGCAACAATATTACTGTCTTCCAGAAGCACCGAATCAACCCGTCCGGTTCCACCAACCATAAGAGGCTGATCATTCATGGCAGACGTGATGGTTGTCACTGCCGAGCGTGTCGGTTCATCTTCAATTAAATCCGGGCAAGCCAGCTTCAGATACGCATTCGACAACGCCGATAAAGGCAACGAAAATACCGGAAAGCCGCAGCCATCCGTCCCGAGTTCAATTTCCTTCTGATCAATTCCTGCCATCGAAGCCATCGTTTCCAGAATTTCAAGCTGCACCGGATGCTCCCGCTCCGCGTAACTGTCCAGATCGAAATTTTTCATCTGACTGTAACCCAGGATGCCAAGGTGTTTCCCCGAACAATTATGCAGTATTCTACGCTTCTCTCCTTGATTGCGCAGCCATTGATTTCGGCTATCATCATTCAATGGATAACTTGCCGCGCAAACCAGGCATTCTTCTCCCAATCCAAGTTTGGACGATAATTTCTCCAGCACTTTAATATGCTCTGGCTCCGAACGATGGGAAGATGCCATGATCGCAATTTCTTGGGAGGTTAACCCATAGTGGGCTGCAATTCCTGCACGAATGCCTGGAATGGCCTGAAAAGGCTTGGCAGATGAGCGGGTAAATGCTCTGAAATGTGGATTTCCTGCCGAATAAACGACATCTCCGTTTTCATTCGTGATGCTTATGTGTCCAAAGTGGGCGCATTCCATCACGCCTGCACGGTATTCTTTAACTAACAACGCACTCTCCATGCGAGTTCTCTCCTTTATGCTCCCAGTCTCATCTCTGCTTTGCGTCATTACGCCGCATGGGATATCTTTAAATTATAGTACAAATGCGATGTTTTTTCAGTTTTTTCGACATGATTTTCGGGTAAGCCTATAGCAATCTGGAATGTTTAACCAATCCTATCTTGAAGGAGATATCATTTATGCTGCGTGAAAGCAATTCCTCTATGTTCAGAAATTCTCCGCGTTTACCTTGGCGCTCCCTTTTTGTCTGGAGTGGAATAGGCGTTCTGCTCAGTTCTGCTCTAGTCATTGTTTTGGCCATATTAGGTGCATGGCTGGGTACTCATTTTATCATTCAATTGGACGATCGGATTCAACATTGGTTTTATCTCCATTCTGAATCTCGTCTTGCACTGCTGCCTGTCATTTCCTTCATTACTGCCATTGGTTCTTTCAAGATCTCGGCATTAGCCGCAGTCTGTGCAGCGGCCCTCTTCTTTATACACCGTAATTCACGATACTCCATCTATGGCTATGTAGTTCTGGGCAGCTTTGCAGTCATGTGGCTGCTTAACGTTGGATTGAAGGAAATTTTCCGTCGAAGCCGGCCTGAACTGGATCACTTAATGGTGGTCCATGGATATAGCTTCCCCAGCGGTCACGCCATGATTTCTATGGGGTTTTACGGCATGTTTTTTGTCATCTGGGCCATTGAACGACAGACGCGGTCTGCCTCCATTATGCTGCCTATTGTGTGCGGTATAGGGTTTATCGGTCTCATCGGAATCAGCCGGATTATGCTAGGTGTGCACTATCCTACAGATGTATTTGCCGGATTCGTTGCCGGACTTGCCTGGCTTGTGTGTATGATTGGAGCAATCAAACGAATGATCTGAAATTCCTTCAAATTCCAGGATGCCCATATCTGCTTCAGTTGTTTCAGCTTGATGCACGACGTTTATATACGAAGTAAGCAAACGCGAACAGACAACATCCTGCATCAAGTGTAAAGGAGGCGGTTGTTATGTGGGGCATTATTCTCAGCATCATCTTGGCAGTTATCATCGGCCTCATCGGAGATGCACTTGCCGGTCACAATATGCCTGGAGGCATCATTGGAGCCATGGTTGCCGGTTTTGTGGGAGCCTGGCTGGGTGCACTGTTGCTTGGTAATTGGGGACCTGTTATCGGTAATTTCGCCGTGATCCCTGCCATTATTGGTACAGCACTCTTTGTCTTTTTGCTGGGGCTTGTGTCCAGGCTGTTCAGACAGGCTGCCTGATCGGTCAACAAGGTGTTCGTTGTTTCGTAAACGTTTTTTAATTTAAAGAAGGAGTGATTAGACATGAATAAAGCAGAAGATCAATATCCTGTACAAAGCGGTTCAACTTTCGCAAAAGGCATTTTCATCGGTGGCTTGCTGGGAGCAGCAGCAGCATTGCTCTTCGCCCCTAAACCAGGACGCGAACTTCGCGGCGACCTTTCCGAGAAGGTTGGTATGGTTACCGACCGCACCAAGGAAGTTGCTGCCGTTGTCAGTGACAAGGCTACCGAACTGGCTAAAACTGTTTCGACCAAAACTTCGGATATCGCAAAAACAGTGAACCAAGGCCGTAATGACGTAATGGATTCAGTAAGAAAAGCTTCCGCCGATGTGGCTGAAGAAGCATCCAAGGCGACCAGCGAAGTGGCTTCTGCTTCCGAGGAAGCCAAGGAAGATACACGAAAAGAGCTGAATTCGACCAGCCTGTAAGGCTTGAGCGAATGGTCAATAGCCAGCTGAGTTTCAGCTGGCTATTTTTCATCCATTGTAATAGGAGGAGGACTCACATGAGCAAAGTCACATTAAACGGAAATACCCCCGTTACTGGAAGCAAACCATCGCAGCAGTATGATACGGCAGAGCATCCTTTTGAATTGCGCCATGAAGTCAAAAAACTGAACACACGCCTGGATCAGCTTGCGGACAGTTTGGAAAAGGCACAGATCAAGGATATTATCGAGAATTACACCAGTCCCAAAAAACGGATCATCACCAATTTTACTGCGGGTATGGCGAGAGGACTTGGACTTACCCTCGGAACCTTTGTTGTCCTTGGTCTCTTAGGTCTTATACTCAGTCAATTTGTGAACATGCCGATTGTGGGGCAATACATTGCAGACCTACTTGGGTATATCGAAGATTACAAAAGCTAGGGCTAGGCATTATCACCCCTTCCGCACGGATTCGCCTCGTTTCCCGGGGTCATCAGCCGGTCGCTTCGTGGGCTTCAACTTCAACAGATCTCCGGTCCAGCCTTTCATCATCATCCATACATACATGCTAGCCATGCTGGCGAGGATGAGTGCGATGACCAATACAACTCCCCATGTCTTGTCTATCAAAGGCAGGTTCTCGAAGTTCATCCCCCAGATTGCACCGGCAGCCGTTGCGGGCGTACATACCGAAGTAACGATGGTTAGTGTCTTCATAATCTCGTTACCACGAACCCCGGAAGTCGCGTTATCTATAGAAATGAGTGTATCAATTTCTTTTTCATAGTGCTGAAAGAGACGCTCCATCCGCTCGATCCGGTGCTGCAGCTGCTTGAAGAAGCGACTGTCCTCAATATCATCCAGATAGGCCTCCCGCGCTGCAGCCATTAATTCAGAATAAGGGATAAACAGATTGCTCCAATACAAAAGCTCAAACCGCGCTTCAAGAATTTGGTCCATCAATGTACGAGCATTACGGGATTCCATCTTCCGTTCCAGTTCACGCAAATGCATTTCAAACTGATCCATGCCCACATGATAGTAGTGCAATATGGCCCGGAACAGAACAAACATCCCATCACGAGCTGTGTTACACTGCTGCAGCATGGCAGAGCGTTCTCCCGTATTCATAATTCCTCTGGTGTTATCATCCAAATTAATCGTTACCAAACTTTTTTGGTCGACATAGAAAAACATCTGATTATCTTTGCGTGAACTATCTTTCTCATTTTTGACTGCATATAAAAGTGAACCAAATATAACCGGATCTGTCCCGTTTAAATATCGTACAGACAGATAATTGGAATGCACCTCTGGGATCTTACGAAGGAAGTATTGCATCTCAGGGAACTCTTCAATAAGCCCCTCTATAACTTCGGCCATCTCCTTATCTTCTGGTGCGACCCAGTCCCACCAATCCCACTGCTCCGAAAATGATAATTTGTCACGCCTGGCTGCCAGCTTGACCCGATCCACCGTCACAACATCACTCCTGGATTTCATAATATACAGCACATCCAAAACAAATTTCAAAAAAGGACACGTATGTATTCCAGTGGAATCACGTGTCCTTCTTATGCCGTACTTAACAACATCAGGGATTCACATCTCATAACATCGAAGCATTAGACATGATCTGTTTCAGTTTTTCAGTAGCTCTCTTCTGAATTCGGGAAACACTCATCTGGGATACACCCAATTTCTGAGCTATCGCCCGTTGAGACTGACCATCCTGGAAGGCCAAAATCAGCACCTTCTGCTCCTGTTCCTTCAACTGTCCCAATGCCTGCTGCAAGTCCATCCGCTTCTCCACCGAATCAAAGTCATTTACGTCTGCACTGATGAGTTCACCAAGCGTTGCTGCACTTTCATCCTGAGATAGTGGAGAATCAAGTGAGACGTAGTGGTAACATTCCCGACCAGCTAACACTTCGATGGTTTCCTCTGGGGTCAGGTCAAGGTATTCAGCAATCTCATCCACACTTGGTGAGCGTTCAAACTTCACCGTCAATTCATCAATAGCATGTTGAACAAGTGCACCTTTTTCCTTGATTCGTCGAGGTACCTGAATATACCAGGATTTGTCCCGAAGATAGTTTTTCATATGACCGATCATGCTTTTCATGGCGTAAGGTTCGAACGGAATGCCTAGATTAATATCGTACTGCTGCAGAAGGCGAATCAGAGCCATTTGGCCAGTCTGATACAGATCTTCGTACAGATCCGGACGATTCCGGGCAATCTTGCCTGCTGCCATCTTCACCATCGGTTCATACTTGCGGATAAGCACTGTTGCAATTTCATTATCCTTGGTTTGCTGGTATTCCCAAATCAAACCCACGGATTCAGACATGGACTCTGGGGGAGTCACTTTTTCGTTCATACTTTCTCCTCACTTCTTGCAAGACGTTTTACGAGTACAACTTTCGTACCTTTGCCCGTCTCACTTTCCACACTGACATCATCCATCAGGGCTTGCATCAGATAGAATCCAAGTCCACCAATTTGGGCATCTGTCAGCTCCGTGTCATGAAGGCCTGCGCGTGATACTGCCGGGTTGACGTTTTCGAAGCTTGCACCTTCGTCCTTGACTGTAATAGCCAATGTTTCGTTGTCCACTTCAAAAACAACCTCAACCATACCGCCTTCGTGTGAGTAGGCATATAATACAGAGTTGTTACAAGCCTCGGATACAGCAACTTTCATGTCCTCAATGTCCTCATAAGAAAATCCCATTTTGGACGCTACACCATAAAGATTCAGTCTAACAATATCCACATAATCAGCTGTCGCCGGTAAGTTAAGGGTGACTCTTTGAACTTCTGCATTCATTCCTTTTTCGATCCTTTCCTATTGGGAATTCTTCTGTGAGACAAAGAATTTGGCAATACCCGTCATATCAAAAAGCTTCTGAATCTGCGCAGGAACTTCTTGTACTTCAAAGCGTGCTTCCATTCCATGTCGTGCCTTCAAAACAGATAACAGGATTCCAATCCCTGTGCTATCGATATACTTCAGGTCCTTCATGTTAATAATCAAATCCTGCTCCTTGTTGTCCACAAGTGGCTCCATGACCAAACGAAATTCAGGAGCTACCGACAAATCCAGTTCGCCGGTAAGATATACCGTGCACACGCCGTTTTGTGTTTCGGTCTTTGCATTGAATTTTTCATTTTTATTTGTATTCATTAGACATCTCTCTCCTGATCAATGGTTTCCTTACCTAATAACCCAACTTGTGCCCAGGTGAAACAAAATCATAATTAGCAATTATTTCAATTTGCTCGATTCATGGGTGAAGAGGCTGATTTAAAGCCCTTGCGGTCTTCCTGAAATCGTGACAATTTTTGTTTCACACTGCCCATCTTGACGGGTTTACTGATGTAATCATCCATTCCGACAGCAAGGCATCGCTGCTGGATGCCCTCCATTACATTAGCAGTCATGGCCAGTACAACAGGCTGCTTTTCCTTCGGAAGACTTTCCCGAATTTTACGTGTACATTCCAATCCGTCCATAACCGGCATTTGCAAATCCATAAATATATAATCATAGCCTGGGTTCTCTAGAACCATATCCAGCGCCTTCTGACCATCTTCTGCGGTATCTGATGTGAAGCCCAGCTTGCTCAGCATAATCGACATCAACTTTTGGTTAATGGGGTGATCATCGACAATTAATACGGAAGGCTGCATTTCATAACGTTCCATATTCTCCGGCTGCTCTTCCCCATTACCGATGATCAGTTCCGTCTCCACATAGCGTTGAACCTGAATGGTGAAGACAAAGGTAGCACCACGCTTCTCGCTCGTATCCAGATGAATGCTGCCACCCATCATTTCCACTAACGTCCGGCAAATGGCAAGTCCCAAGCCAGTTCCACCGTACTTGCGTGTCATCGATGTATCCAACTGAGAAAATGGCTGGAACAGACGATCCACTTTGTCTGAGGATATCCCTATACCTGTATCCTTTACTGCAAATTCCAAGGTCATTCTACCGTCTTTTTCTTCGTTAACAGAAACGATCAGGTAGACTCCACCCTGGTCCGTAAACTTGATGGCATTGGCAATCAGATTCATCAGGACCTGACGCAGTCTAGCCATATCGCCGTACACCAAGGCAGGAACGGAATCCTCGAGGAAATAGTCCAGCTCCAGATTCTTTTTACCTGCTTCCACAGCGAACAGGCCCAATACTTCTTTAATACATGTAACGAGATCAAACGGATGCTCCTCAAGCTCCATTTTCCCCGATTCCATTTTCGTGAAATCAAGAATATCGTTAATAACCGTGACAAGTGCATCTGCGCTCTTTCGCACGATATCGATATATTCCTTCTGCTCATCCTTCAATTCCGTCTCCATCAGCAAATCGACCATCCCGATAACACCGTTCATCGGTGTACGGATCTCATGACTCATCATTGCTAGAAATTCGGTTTTGGCTTTGGCTGCGATTTCCGCTTCCTCTTTGGCCTGAATCAGCTGCTGATTCATTTTCTCGAGTTCCTGCGTTTTCTGATGAAGCAGCATGGTTTGGGTTTTCAGTCGTTTGTTCGTGATGAACATCTCGACAAAACCCTCAATTTTGGATTTGAGAATCTGGGGAATAAACGGTTTCACCATATAATCGATGGCACCTGCCGAATACCCGGCAAATAAATGTTCTGCTTCCCTGCTGTTGGCAGAGATAAAGATAATGGGTACATCCTTTGATTTATCACGCGCTTTAATTAACTTCGCTGTCTCAATTCCGTCCATTCCAGGCATCTGCACATCAAGCACAATGACCGCAAATTCGTCTTTAAGCAAGCATCGAAGTGCCTCTTCTCCAGAAGTTGCCTTGACGAGTTTATACTGTTCCGATTCCAAAACTGCTTCTAGAGCAAGCAGATTCTCGGGGCGGTCATCTACCAATAATATGTGGATTGGTTCATTGAGCCCCATGGCTAACCCTAACCCCCTATTTGATCTTCCGGTATATTTTTTCCGTCCGGTCTAACGGCTCGTAAGCATCGCTAAATTCTGTGAAATGGATCGATTCCTTGGATCCCAGAACAAGAATGCCAAAATGGCTCAAGCTCTCATGAAATAGCCCATGCACATGGTTCCTTAGTTCATCATTGAAATAAATCATAACGTTGCGGCAAAAGATAACGTTAAATTCGTTAAATGACCGGTCTGTTGCCAAATTATGCTCTGCAAAAATAATGTTTTTTCGCAGATAAGGGTGAAACATAACGGAGTTATACTTCGCTGTATAGTATTCGGAGAAGGCTCTGGTACCCCCTGCCTCCAAATAGTTTGTGGTGTATAATTTCATCTTTTCAATACCATATACGCCTTCCTTGGCCTGCTGCAGGGAGCGATCATTCATATCGGTGGCATAGATCCGTGCCTTGTCATACAAACCTTCCTCATGCAGCATAATCGCCATGGAATACACCTCTTCACCCGTGGAGCAGCCTGCGTGCCAAATCCGAATATAAGGATATGTCCTTAACACAGGTATGATCTTTTCACGGAATGTCCGGAAGAGCGCAGGATCACGAAACATTTCGGTCACCGGAATGGACAGATTCTGTACAAATCGTTCGAATGCTGAACGTTCATGCAGAACCTTTTCCTGAAGCCCGGATATCGTTTTAAGACCTTCCGAATGTGCGTAGTGCCAGATTCTTCGTCTCAAAGATGGCAATGCGTAATTTCTAAAGTCATATCCATATAGACGGTGCATACCTTCCAATAACAACTCAATCTCAATCAATTCGCGTTCTTCATCTTGCGGCATGCGGACCGATTGTTCATCAGCCTCGGTAGGTTCCCACGGTGTCATAGATTCTCTCCACTTCTTCATTTGTTTCTTGCGTAATCGATGTATTGTTGTTCATTACCCAAACTATTGGGTTACGAATACAGCCACACGCGCATTAATGATAACAATTGATCTGTTTGAATCGGTTTCTTCACATAATCGGATGCACCAGCTTCAATACACTTGCCCCGATCATCTTTCATGGCTTTGGCCGTCAGTGCAATAATTGGTAATTTCTCAAATCTCGGAATCTGCCGAATACGTGTCATTGCTTCGTATCCATCCATTTCCGGCATCATCATATCCATTAACACCAGGTCAATATCCGGGTTCTTATCCAAAATCTCAAGAGCTTCACGCCCGTTCTCAGCAAATGTAACATCCATTCGGTAGCCTTCAAGCACACTCGAAAGGGCAAATACATTTCGAATATCATCATCCACAAGCAGTATTTTCTTACCTTCAAACAAGGTTTCCTTGTTATGCAGCTTCTGCAGAATTCTGCGCTTGTCTTCCGGCAGATTGGCTTCTACCCGGTGAAGGAACAAGGTTGTCTCATCCAGCAGACGCTCAGGTGATTTCACGTCTTTGATAATGATGGACTCTGCATATTTGCGCAGCTTCATTTCTTCCTTGCTATCCAGCTCTTTGCCTGTGTAAATGATAATCGGCAGGTCATTCAGATATTCATCGTCCCTGATCTGGTCAAGCAACTCGAATCCGGTCATGTCCGTCAACATCAGATCCAGCACCATACAATCGTACCGCTGGCTATGGAGTTCGGTTAGAGCCTCGCTGCCTGTAGACACAGCCGTTATGGCAACATCATCATGCCCGATAAGTTCAATGATTGCTTTGCGCTGTACTTCGTCATCTTCCACAATTAGCAAACGTTTCAACTGGTTCTCTGTATAGGATTCGATATGCGAGAAAGCTTTATCCAGCGAATCCTTACTGGATGGTTTTTTCAGGTAGGCAATGGCCCCCATCATCAATCCTTGCTTCATATCATCAATCACGGATATAACATGAACCGGTATATGGCGTGTTGCCGAGCTGCTCTTCAGTTCGCCCAGAATCGCCCAACCATCCATGACCGGAAGCTGAATGTCGAGAATAATCGCATCCGGCAAATATTGACGCGCCATTTCGAGCCCTTTGTCTCCTTGAGTGGCCACAATTGCCTTAAATCCTCTTCCTCTCGCCATATCCATCAAAATGTGAGCAAAATTCACGTCATCCTCAATAATAAGCAGGATTTTGTCACCATCCGTTAGATTGTCCTGATCATCATCCATCTGAACGGATACAGCCGTGTCGTTTGCTGGCATGTTCATTAGGGAAATACTGTCGGGTTCTGGTGCAATGACCGTTTGCCTGCTTGAACGTATTGCCCCGGATCGGTTTGCAGACGAATCATACTCGGCAGATGCGGCCGCCAGGGAAGCACCTTCCTCTTCTGGAGCTGCTTCTTCATGATTGTCTGGAAGGTATAACGTAAACGAACTACCCACACCTTCAGAGGACTCGACCTGAATCGCTCCGCCAAGCAGACGAGCAAGTTCACGGCTGATGGATAGGCCTAGTCCGGTTCCGCCGTATTTGCGACTGGTAGTTCCATCGACTTGCTGGAAGGCTTCAAAGATCAAATCTGTTTTGTCTGAAGGTATCCCAATTCCTGTATCCTTCACGGTAAAACCGATATATTCCTGATTGGTGTTCAGATACCCCGGAAGTTCTTCCGGTTTCATCTTCCGTCCAATAATGCTCACGGATCCCCGGTTGGTAAATTTGAAAGCATTCGACAACAAGTTGCGTAAAATTTGCTTCACACGATGGCCGTCGGTATACACCCATTCCGGTAGATTACTTTCAAATTCAATGTTGAGATCCAATTCTTTTTTATTGGCCATGGGGCCAAAGTTTTGTTTCACAAAAGCGGTCAACTCATCCATTCGAACCGTCTCATAATTGATATCCATTTTTCCTGCGTCTACCTTGGACAGGTCCAAAATTTCATCAATCATTTTAAGCAGATCCGCACCGGACATATAAATCGTTTGTGCATATTCCTGCTGTTTGCTGCTCAGATTGCCTTCCTTGTTTTCAGACAGTAATTGAGACAGGATCAGCAGACTGTTCAGCGGTGTCCGAAGCTCATGCGACATATTTGCCAGGAATTCGGACTTGTATTTGCTGGTCATCGACAGCTGCATGGCTTGCTGTTCCAGCTGCGTTTTTGTTTTCTCAATTTCGTCGTTCTTCTCTTCGACCTCACGAACCTGCTCTTCGAGTGCACGCGTCTTGGCAATCAGTTCCGTATTAAAATGTTCGAGTTCTTCCTGCTGACGCTGCAGCAGTTCTTCGGAACGCTTGAGGGCATCTGTCTGTTCTTCCAGATTTTCATTGGAACGACGCAGTTCTTCCTGCTGTGTCTGCAGTTCCTCGGACTGTACCTGAAGTTCCTCTGTAAGGGCCTGGGATTCACGCAGCAGCTCCTCCACACGCAGACGGCGGCGCACGTTATTAAGAATGACACCCAGATTCATAATGAGCTGAGAGAATAACTGCTTATGCAGATCATTAAAACCTTCAAAAGAGGCCAATTCGACAACACCAATGAGTTCATCTTCAAAAACGACAGGGAAGATCATAATGCTGGTCGCGCGGGTAGAACCCGATGCTGAACCAATCTGAATGTAATCTTCAGGCGTATTTTCAAGAATAATCGGATTCATATCCAGGGCTGCTTGACCAATTAAACCTTCGCCAACCCGATATACTTCCTTGCCGATGTCCTTGTTCTCCTCAAAGGCGTATGCCCCGTATCGTCTCAACTCATCAGGGTGCTTCTCTTCATCAATCAGATAAACCACGCCGAGCTGTGCTCCAAGGACCGGAGTAAACTCACTGATAAACATTTGCGAGATCTGGCGAATGGAACCTACACCACGCAGCAATTCAGGCACTCTGGCTATGTTGGAGCTCATCCAGTTCTGATCCTGCTGTGCCTGCATATAAGCCTTCTCGACTTCCTGTTTTTCCTCCAGGTCTGCTGATACCTCTTTAAATACATTCGCAATCTGCCCAATTTCGTCCGTAGACTTGACCTGAATGCGTCTGATGGTACGATACCGGCCTTTGCCAAAACTTGTAATCATCATCGAGACTGTATTCAGCCCTCGTGTAATACTTGGGAGTACCCATAAAATCACACCAAGTGCGAGCAGCAAACCACCAACCATAATGCCTACTGTAATCTGGACGGCACGGTTATACTCCTCGTTCGCTTGCCTGATTTCCGTATCAATCTCCTGATCCTGAAAACGGGAAAGCGCGTTTAGACTCTCTACAGCTTCCTTCTGCACGGCAAGACCCGTTGAATTGCGGTAGTTGTTCCCATCTTCCGCACGTCCCTGGGCCATCAAATTGATCTGTCTAGTCGCATATGAATTATATGAATCCCAGGCAGCATTTACACGGTCGACCAGCTGATGCTCGCCTGCACTGTCCGCCCGTTCACGAACTTCCTTGAGGTAACTCTCTCCCCGTTCCTGCATTTCCTTAAGCTCATTTTCTGCAGCATTCGTTGAGTTATTTGGGTTTAGCAGCAAGTTAGCCAGCACTTTCGCTATATCATTAACTTCTCCGCGTACAGACGAAGTATATCTAACCTTTAAGTAGCGCTCCTGATACATCTGATCAACCTGTTGATTGCTGCTATTCAGCCGTTCATAGCTTACAAATGTAAGTACAATCAAGATGGCCATGAGAGCGGTAAAACCAATCAGTAGCTTATTTCTGATCTTCATTCCGTTTCCGCCCCTTTATTTAACGTAATCCACACCAGGCATTTATCATCATCTCGCTCTTGGGGAATCTCGTCGTCAAAGAACACCGCCTGCATGTGACCTTCATTCCATTCATGTGAGCCCTTCAGCTGCTCTTTCAGGAATTCCAGTTGCTCCTCCTGATCCCCTTGAACGGCCTCCAGCAGTCCATCGGTATAAAGCGCAATATGTCCATCACCCTCGTAATGGATGGTCTGTGGTTCAATGTCCATCTTATCGAACAAACCTACCGGACAGCATACGGCATCAAAAGTCGTTACACTTCCATCCTCCTGGAAAAACAATGCCGGCGGATGTCCCGCGTTGACATAGTCAATACGCTTCATTCGGGTATCTACAACCAGATATATAGCTGTAAAATAGTACTGTACCAACTGCTTTTCCAGATGCAGCTGATTAAAGCGACGATTCAACTCCTGTATTACCTTCTCGGGATCTACGTAGGTCGTAACCGTATCCTTTAATACCGAAGCGATAAACATGGTAAACAAAGAAGATGAAATACCATGCCCCATCATATCCAGCAGCAATACGCCATATCGTCCTTCACCAAGCGGATACCAGGAGTACAGATCTCCCGCAAGTTCAAAAGAAGGTTTATAGATGGCATTCACATGGAACAACGGATCCTCAATCGCCGGGCTTAACACCGCATTCTGCACCATGGCAGCCAGCTTAAGCTCATCCTGAATGCGCTGATCGCGTTCCTTATGCCAATCCTTCTCCTGCTTCAAACGGAGAGCAAGCCGAATTCGGGCCATTAACTCCACCTTGTTAATTGGTTTGGTTACATAATCTGACGCTCCTGCATCCAATGCTTCGGCAAGTTTCTTGGAGTCGCCGATTGCTGTAACCATAATAATAGGTATATCCTTAAGATTTTCGAATTTTTGCACGACACCGCAAGCTTCAATTCCATCCATTTCAGGCATCATCATATCTAGCAAAATCAGGTCAATATCCGACGGTCTGGGACGCAGTTCGTTATTTTCCTCCCCGATTCCCAAAACTTCAAACATTTCCATGGCCGAACTCGCGGTTATAATGTCACGATAGTTCTCTTTTTTCAGAATCTCTCGAATAATAATGACATTCGTCGGATTGTCGTCAACAATAAGTATTTTCATTTCTATCTCCCTTATCTGTGGCGTTCCGTTCCGGGTTTGTCGATTTTTATCAAGTCGTGTAACAACCCAAAATATACATTTTTCGCAATCAATACAGCGGTAGACATAACATTTCCTACTATAACTATAATCGTAAAAGCAAAAAACTTCTATCAGTAAATGGCACCACTACAGGAAAAAACACCTGCTCGCTGCCCTGTTTTTGCCGCGTTCTGATCCCGCTTCCAAACTCGCAAAAACATAGATAAGGAATGGGGATATCCCCATTCCTTATCTATGTTTTTGAATCTGAAGCTCGTCTAGTTCAGGATGCTTCAGTTACCATTTGAACCAATTAATCCTTCTTCTTGGCAATCACAAGCACTTTGCCTTTATCAAGTTCACTCTCGTAAAAGTCTGCCTCAGCTTCTGTAAAGCCCATGGATACTATTTTGGCCCGGAGTTCATCACCACGTGATCGGAACAAATTCGCCATGGAGTCGAATACGCCTTCTTCCTTGATACCTATTTCCTTGGCATCCGCTGTATCGGCAATTCGGTCCGTACGATCCTTCTCGTGGGCTAGAACGAAGATATGATCAGCAAGGTAACCAGTATTCTGCAGCTCTTTCACCGCTTCTACCGCTTGAACTCCGTTTTCCACCACTTTTGCATAAGCTTGCGCATTGGTTGAATTCATCGTCTCCACTCTCCTCTGATAATCTTCTTTTCGAGCTACTTTTAATATATAACCTTGCTCTCTTGGTTTGAAACGCTTCTTTAATAAGAAACCATTTCTCCTCTACTGGAGATGATCTTCAAACAGATCGACTCCGTCAATCTGCTCGGTGCCGGGCTTGAAATAAATCTTAATGGCTTGAGTACCCCGCAGATACACTTCTCCATCTTCAGCTACCACATACGGCTCACCCAAAACCTGGCGAATGGATTCGACATTCATGTCTATCCACTGCTGGTTGAGTTTCAACCGCTCCTCGGCTCCATCAATGTGGATATACTGGATCTCTCCGGTATCCTCACAGAGTCCAACCTTGACATCAGCAAACTCATATTCGGGACAACCCAGATACGGATCTGCCTTTTTGTGAAGGGGCTGACCCTTCTCAGATATAATATGACCTTTGCTGTCATCCAGGGAAATGCCATTCAGAGTCTGAAAATGCCGAACCGGTCCGGATCGATCAGCAGCCAGAGTAACCTCTGGCACTTCTTCTTCCACTACCGTCCATTGCATATCTTGAGCAGCAGGTACCGCTGCCGGTTGAACGGAAAAGGGAGAAATTACGCTAAACATAACAAGCAGTAGTTTCATCATGATTCTCACCCTTTCATCAAGTTCAGTTCATCACCGCTCTGAAAGACATTCAGGATTACACAGCGGTCATGTTATTTACGCATACGTTGCCACACATTAGCCGCCAGATCGATGTACTTCACCCAATTTTTCCCGCCCTTTGCCGTATCATTATATGTAGCCTGATAACTTTGAAGGGTCCGATCCGTAGGTGTTGCAGGCGTTGTCTGTACTTTAGCTACCTCTGCACGTTTGTTTTGCGACTCTTGATTGTTGCGTTTGGTTTGAAATTTGGCGATCATCGTCGTGGATACCTGTTTGGCCGCCTCGGTCACCTCATTCAAAACCTCTCCCAGATTTTGTACCGATTCCATTACAGGATCAATTTGTTTCATCTTGTGCTGCACATCAACCGTAATATCATTGGCATGCCTTACCGTCTGCTTCACTTCATAACTCAGTTCATCAATCGTTTTCTGAACCTCCTGAAGTGTCTTGGACACGTTGTCCAGGGAGCCCTGAGCCGATTTCAATGTACGAATCAAAAAGAAAACTAATACTGCAAAAGCCACCGCAATCAAGGCCACACTAATTTGATAGATCATAGAAGAACCTCGCTTTCTCATATACATCGTTTTGTTATTGCTATAGTTACCCGACCATTTCAGGCGCGAAACAAAAATAGAACGGACTTCAACCTTCCCTTTTTTTGGAAAATCCATGAATGTTTCATTACAAAACCCCCAGGTTAAAGAACAAATACACACGGCAGCGGAATGAACATCGCTGACCCCATACTCCCAAACGAAAGGATGAATACTCATGTTGAAATGGTCTGTACTATTTCTAGTTATTGCTCTTGTAGCAGGGATTTTCGGATTTTTCGGTATTGTTGAGGCAGCTGCTTCGATTGCCAAAGTCCTGTTCTTCATCTTTGTTGTATTGTTCGTCATCTCCCTGATTACCGGACGCAGCCGAATGCGATGAATCAGGCTGCTTTGGATAATTTCTTCATCAGATTACATACAAAAGCCTAGCGTGCTTGCAAAAGCCGTTAGGCTTTTGTTATGTGTCTGTCATTTTTGAATCGATTGTCCCAGGGTATAAGGTCCCCCCATCTAATTATTATGTATTACACTCCTTTCTTCCCTATTCCATCCGCACTTCTCTTTAAACCGCATTTTTATTCACAAACAGGACTTTTTTTACATAGCCAGCCCGGTTTTCTCCCACTGTGGTCTGATATTTACAAGCTTCCCATATACCCACAATTGCTCCAGTTGACTCTGGAGAATAAAAGAAAATATTGTTAAAATGTTGATTCACAAGTGAGGTCGCTTGGTTACTTTTAACACAGAACAACAAATTACATACTTAACCCGAGGAGGAAAAAACAATGAAAAAAATCGTAAGTTTTGCTGCTGCTTTGACTTTGATGGGTTCAATGGCTGCTGCTGCCGGTGCTGAGGAAGCGGTTACTGGAACAGTAACTCCGGAGACAGGAACCCAGGCAACAAAACCTGTGGAAACAACACCTGCTGTTGAAGTAAACAAACCGGTTGTTGAAACCGTTGAAGGTACAACAGAAACGGTTACTGGCGCAACATATGGCACGGAGGATGACAAAATCTTCGATGAGCCTGTTGTAAAACCAGGTGATGAGGTTCTTGTACCTACTATGCTGCTTAACCTTCTGGAGCGCACTTGGTTCTACGATGCACCAAACGGTAAACCCATCGGTGCATTGAGTGCCCAAGTAATCGATACAACTGGTGAAGTTGTAGACGGTTTCGATGGTGGCGAATGGGTTCAAGTGTACACTTGGAAAGGCAAAGCGTGGATCCACGTTGCCATTAAATAGTATCGTATAATCGTTCTAAACATAAGTAAAGAGGACAGCGCTCATAGCGACTGTCCTCTTTTTTTTAACAAAATATTTAGCTCAGATCATTCATGTAGGTTCTGCTAAGTCTTCCATTCTCGGCTCAACATGCACGTGAACATGCATAATATTGTGTGAACGCTTCAGACGTTCCTCCACTTCATCACAGATCCGATGACCTTCAATTAAACTAAGCCCGCCATCCACTTCAATGACTACATCCACAAGCACATGACTCCCATGTACACGTGCCTTGACGTCCTTAATCATCTCTACTCCAGGAACCCGCGCTACAGATGACCTAAGATCCGTTAACTGATCTTGATCGAACCCATCCGTTAAGCGATGTGTGGAATCCCGGAAGATCTCCCAGGCGGTTTTGCAAATCAGAAGTCCTACAGCAATTGCAGCTACCTTGTCCAACCACGGTAAACCAAATTGGGCCCCTACAATGCCGACTGCCGCTCCGATACTCACCCAGGCATCTGACCGATTATCCTTGGCCGCGGCCATAAGCGCCTGATTGTTAATCTGCAGTGCCAAGCGATGATTATATCGGTATACGCCCAGCATAACCACCGCACAGATTCCAGCGACGGCAGCAGACCATAAGTTAGGTGCTGCAAAGTCCCCTTCATACCATGAACGTACGGCTTCAACCAAAACCTGAAGTCCAACCATGGCCATAATAAAGGATGCAATCAAAGCAGCAACGGTCTCTGCTCTGAAATGCCCATAAGCATGATCTGAGTCGGGCGGTTTCTGGGAAATCCGTAGTCCAATCAATACGGCAACCGAAGCAACAATATCCGTAAGGTTATTAAAACCATCTGCCAGCAATGCGCTGGATGCGAATAAATATCCACAGATTAGCTTGAAGGCGGACAAGATTAGATAAGCTGCGATGCTGACCCAAGCCCCCCGCTCCCCTTTACGTATTTCTTCATAAGCGTTCAAACCGGGCGACACTCCTTTTACGTTTCGTATTACGGTTTTTACATGGTACCAAATGCCACCCTTGTGGGTCTATAGAAACAGTGTTGCCAAGTTACATGGCTGTAGGGAAGCCGAAACAAAGTTGCCAAACCGCATGGCTGTAGACTTTGAGAAAAAGTGTTGGCCTAGTCAAAAAGTGAAGGATCCCCGCTTATTATCAGGTTGCCCTTGTGGGGCTTTTGCAAAACGTATAAAATAGGTACATCCCGTCCAATTCGGACGGCTTACTGTAAGACCGGGAGGGAAACAATGATGAGCGAAAACACTGAACCGAAAAAAATCAGTTTGCAGGATGCGATACGCCAGAAACTGGCGCAGAAGAAACAACAGGCGAACTCTGGTAACCAATCCAGCGCCTACTTTGAAGGCGGACCAAAAGCGATGAAGAGCCAAAACAATAAAAAGCCTAACAATCAGCGCCGCCGTACCGGTGGATCCTAGAGAAATCTCGGATCTGCTTATGCAAGAAAAAAGAACCGCAAGCTCCTTTCAACAGGGCTTACGGTTCTTTTTTTATTACAGTGGAGCTCTGAACCCCAACCTATTTTAAATTAAGCTTCAACCGGGTACATTTTTTTACGCAGATCTTTAATTTCTTCGCTTTCCAGATATTCATCATAGCTCATTTGGCGATCAATAATGCCATTTGGCGTAATTTCGATAATCCGGTTCGCAATGGTTTGGATGAACTGATGGTCATGGGATGTAAACAGCATTGTGCCGTCAAAATCGATCAGACCGTTATTCAGTGCCGTGATGGATTCGAGATCCAAGTGGTTCGTTGGCTCATCCAGGATGAGTACGTTGGCTCCCGTTTGCATCATCTTCGCCAGCATACAGCGAACTTTCTCTCCCCCGGACAGTACACTCGCTTTTTTGAGTGCTTCTTCTCCGGAGAACAGCATACGACCCAGGAATCCACGCAGATACGTTTCATCCTGATCTTTGGAATACTGGCGCAACCAATCTACCAGAGTCATCTCCACGCCGTCAAAGTATTTGGAGTTATCTTTCGGGAAATATGCCTGAGTTGTCGTTACACCCCAAGTATATTCACCGCCTTCAGCCTCTACTTCTCCCATCAGAACGTCAAACAGAAGAGATTTGGCATTTCCGTTAGGGCCAACAAAAGCAATTTTATCCCCTTTGTTTACCACGAAGCTGATATCATTCAGCATGTTCTCGCCTTCAACCGATTTGCTTACACGATCGACAGTCAACAATTGCTTGCCTGCTTCACGCTCAGGTTTGAAGTTGATGAACGGATATTTACGGTTTGATGGACGAAGGTCATCCAGCGTAATTTTGTCGAGTTGTTTCTTACGCGAAGTTGCTTGCTTCGACTTGGATGCATTCGCGGAGAAACGTTGAATAAAGGCTTGCAGCTCTTTAATCTTCTCTTCTTTTTTCTTGTTCGCATCACGCTGCAACGCGAGCGCCAGTTGGCTGGATTCGTACCAGAAGTCATAGTTACCTACGTACAGCTGGATTTTACCGAAATCGATATCCGCAATGTGTGTACATACCTTGTTCAAGAAGTGACGGTCATGGGATACAACAATAACTGTACCTTCATAATCCATCAGGAAGTTCTCGAGCCATTGAATGGATTCAAGATCCAAGTGGTTGGTAGGCTCATCGAGCAGCAGATTGTTTGGAGTACCAAACAATGCCTGTGCCAGCAAGACCCGAACCTTCTCGTTACCACTCAGCTCTGTCATCTTCTTCTCATGCATTTCACGATCGATACCCAGACCGATCAGGAGTGCCGCTGCATCCGGCTCAGCATCCCAGCCATTCAGCTCGGCGAATTCACCTTCAAGCTCACCGGCACGCAGACCATCTTCTTCAGTAAAGTCCGCTTTGGCATACAGTGCATCCTTCTCTTTCATGATCGAGTAAAGACGGCTGTGGCCCATAATTACGGTTTCGAGAACCGGGTACTCATCATATTCGAAGTGGTTTTGCTTCAAAACGGCCATACGTTCGCCCGGGGTGATGTGCACCTCTCCCGAGTTTGCTTCAATTTCACCGGACAAAATTTTCAGGAATGTTGATTTGCCGGCTCCGTTGGCGCCGATCAGGCCATAACAGTTGCCTGGCGTGAATTTGATATTCACATCTTCAAAAAGTGCACGTTTTCCGTAGCGGAGCGTGATGCCGCTTGTACTAATCATTAAGCATACCATCCTTTATTTTAATAATCTGCTACTGCATTCATAGCAATCATGGATTCAATATCCCGTAGCCTATTCTGGCACCATATTATAACACAAAAAAACGGCAAATTCGAAAATTAGCCGCTTTTTACTCGTTAAAGTTTTGGTAATTGTGCAATTGCTGCGGGTATACCCTTACCTTAGCATATTTAGCCCGCTTTTGTTAGCTCTTTCTATGATCCTCATGACGAATACGCAGGGTCTCACCGTGTCCGAGCACCCGGATTCGTTCTTTGTGGATTCCGAGTCGTTCACGTTCAACTTCCAGCCGATCCAGCGCTTCCTTAGGCGTATCATCTGCGAGTTTAAACGTACCATAATGCATCGGAACCATAAGCTGTGAACCGGACTCCACAAATCCCTGCAGTGCTTCTTCCGGCGTGACGTGCTGGGACGTCATAAACCATTCGGGCTCATAGGCACCGATCGGCATTAAGGTCACACCGATGTCAAAGCGTTCTCCAATCGTTTTGAAACCCTGAAAATATCCTGTATCCCCCACAAAATACAAAACAGGCGGTCCTTCTGATTGCTGCGATGTCTGCATTGTTGAATCTAAGGACGACTCGTTATGCTCACTTGCAGCCGCACTCTCCTCGGACGAAGTTGTCAGCGCATGATGCTGCTCCAATACATATCCGCCCCAGTGAGAGGTATTCGTATCAAATAACGTCCGGCGGGTCCAGTGCTGTGCAGGGACAAAGGTGATTTTGACGCCGCCGAGCACGATATGCTCCCACCACTTCATTTCATGGCAACGATGGAAGCCCTTGCGCACCATTTTTCGTTTAAGCCCATCCGGTACAATCAGCAAGGTTTTGGCGGTAACCAATTTCCGCAGTGAAGCGAGATGCAAATGATCATAGTGAGAATGGGATATCAGGATGATATCCAGCGGTGGAATATCTTGAATCGGAATACCGGGGGGACCCAGTCTCCGTTGAAATCCCATTTTTTCGGCCCACACGGGGTCAGTTACGATGTTCAGTCCATAATATTGAATAAAAAAAGTGGAGTGACCGATCCAGGTGATGGTTGTCTCATCCCGGTTGGCATGCAGGTAATCCAGCTCAGGCGGGTGTTTGGGCACGGTATACGAATAATCCTTCACCTTGCTCCGCCGCTGCTCCCTCCACTGCTTGAATTCCTTTAACGTTTTGTCCGTACTTACATTATCAATGTTGTTATAACGGATTTTCGGCATGAAAGGGCCCTCCTCCCTTCCTAATATCTTAACCCAACCTAAGCCTTTTTGAAAAAAGAGAGGCGGATTAATCTTTTGGGTTTTTGCATACTGCCAGATACACGAACAGAAACGCAATCGCAGCAACAATAATGAGCGGCGGTGCATACATGATCGTGAATTCCTCAAAGAAGCTCAAACCCGTTATGCCCGGAATGCCTGTTGCCCCTTCCAGATTCATGAGGTTCATCCTTTCTTTTTACCCGATTGGCCACGGACGTAATTCGCATCAAACAGGAACAGCTTCATGATGAGGATTAGCGACGGAATCAGCACCAGCAGACCGAGACTGAATGCCGTGATGAGTGCAATCCCCATCGTCCGGTTGGTAAAGCTGTCATAGATATTAATGTACGGATACAGGATATAGGGCAGATGCGACCTGCCGTATCCATACCAGGCGAAGGCAAATTGAAGCATTACGGCGATGAAGCAAAAGCCGAGGTACTTTCGCTTCCATACAAGAGAGACCGCAATAACAAAACAAATAAACGAAGCGATAAACATCCACGATATATTGACCATTTGCTCAAAGTGCACGGGATTCTGTTTGTTAATCTGCAGGAACGCCAGGAAGCTGGCAAAAATCGTGGGCAAGCTCCATAACAGCGCGTATTCCCTCAGCACTTCAAATGCCGTCTCATCTTCAGCTCTCTTGGCATAATAGGACAGAAACATCGCCGAAATATAAAGCACACTGACGAGCGCGAGCAGTACAACCGACCAGGTATATGGGTTTGTCAGGAATTCACCCCAGCGAAAAAACACCTGCTCACCAACCTGCTCAATAATTCCACCCTCTGAAATGGCCAAAATCGTGGAAAAGACAGCCGGGATCAATAATCCCGTCGCACCATATAAAGCCATGTAGATGCGACTGTTTTTACCATGATTGCCATACGTATTGTACGCGTAGTAGACACCCCGAATAGCTAGCAGCACAATAGCCAGGGAGCCGGGGACCAGAAGAGCTGTTCCATAATAAAAGGCACTATCCGGATAGAACCCTACCAATCCAACCACGAAAAAGATCAGAAACACATTCGTTACTTCCCACACCGGTGACAGGTAGCGCTGAATTATGTTATGGATTTTGTTCTCATGCCCTGTGAGCAAGCTATAAAAACTGAAAAATCCCGCTCCAAAATCAATGGAAGCCACGATCAGATAACCAAACAAAAATGTCCATAATATCGCAATGCCAGCAATTTCGAAGCTCAATGGACAATCCCTCCCTCAAGTCCAAGCGAATCCAGCTCTTTCTCAGCCTCTTTATTGCGGAACAGCTTGCTGAGTACCCGAATGCAAGAAAAACACAGGACCAGATATAACAGGATGAACAGAACCAGCATCCATCCTACCGAGGTCGAGGTAGTAGCCGCCTCAGACACTTTCATGTACCCCCGCAGAATCCATGGCTGCCTACCTACCTCGGCAAACATCCAGCCCAGCTCAATCGCAACCATGGCCAGTGGACCGAGAAAAACGATTCCGAGCAGGAGCCATTTCGGATACGGCTTTCGTCCCGGAAGCCAGCGGCGGAATACATACAGAACAGGAATCAGCAGGATGATCACGCCTGTCGTTACTTTCAGGTCAAACATGTAATGAATGGACAACGGCGGCCTCAGATCAGCGGGATATTCTTCCAGTCCCTTCACTTCCGTGTCCAGCCGATTTCCCGCCAGAATACTGAGCGCATATGGAATTTCAATCGCATATTTCACCTCATTATTCTCATCGAGTATTCCGCCATAGACGAGCGGGGCCTCCTTCATGGTCTTGAAGTGCCATTCCGCCGCAGCCAGCTTTTCCGGCTGATATTTCGCCAGAAACTTGCCCGAGGAGTCGCCGAGCATGACTGTACTAATCGCAAACACTAGGGCACATACCGTGGTAAGCTTTAGTGCCTTTTTGTAATAGACATGGTCCCGGCCACGCAGCAGACTGAACGCGGCGATACCTGCAAGAACACCGGCACTGAGTGTATATGAGGATCCCAGCACGTGAGAAACCTTGGTTGGGGTAGCTGGGTTCAGCATGGCTGCAATCGGATGGATGTCCTTCATGATGCCATTAATCAAGGTAAAGCCTTGAGGCTGGTTCATAAAGGAATTCACGGTTGTAATGAATATGGCCGAAGCAGAAGATCCCAGTGCTACGGGAATAAGCAGAAGCATGTGTGTGTATTTCTTCTTGAACCGATCCCATGTGTACAGGTAGATTCCCAGAAAGATTGCTTCCACGAAAAAAGCGAACGTCTCCATAAATAGCGGCAGCGCAATCGCCTGACCCGCGACCCGCATAAACATCGGCCACAGCAGGCTAAGCTGCAGACCGATGGAGGTTCCGGTGACGACACCTACAGCTACGGTGATGACAAATCCCCGTGCCCATCTGCGTGCCAGCAAGGTGTAATGGATATCGTTTGTTCGCAGCCCCCGCCATTCGGCCAGCGCAATCATGAGCGGAACGCCTACGCCGATGGAGGCAAATATAATATGTACAGCCAGGGTCAGACCGGTTAATATCCGGCTGAGAAGAACAGGATCCAGCGATGACATGGGTGACACTCCTCTTTATCATGATGTACAGCTTCATATATCTGCTTGTCCATATAGCTCAATAACTCATGATACGCATGATACTTTTCACAACGGCATACAGTACGACCACTGCTGCGACCAGGCAGACAATAATGAGCGTTTTCTCCTGCTTGCGAAACATATACCTGCCATCCTCCTTTTGATCCGATGCAAATTATGGCGCTATAGACAGTTTGCAAAAGTTCATGGTTTTTTATCCTGAAAATTTGAAAAACAAAAAAAGCCTTTATCCTTCAGTTCATGGTTTGACTGAAAAATAAAGACTTAGTGATGGTATACAGGCAGTTAGCAACATGGCATCTCTGAACAACTCCCCTGCCTAGAGGAGATCCTCCTGCTTGGGCAAACGTACTTTGAAGGTACTTCCTTTGCCAATTGCGGATATAAACGTAATCGTTCCATGATGATCTTCGACAATTTTACGAGAGATATACAGTCCGAGTCCGGTTCCACCGATCTGTCGGTGATCTGAGTTATCCACACGATAAAACTTCGTAAACAGCTGGTCCTGCACATTCTCCGGAATGCCGATTCCGTAGTCGCGTACATCAATGCATATCCACTCATTTTCTTCCCACATGGTAATGTCAATCCGTTCGGTTCCTGGTGAGTATTTCACTGCATTGCCAATCAGATTATGAAGCACCTGGGTCATCCGATTCTGGTCTGCATAAGCAAAGAAATCGCCGTTAAAGGCATGTACATAGATACGCTGGATGGATTTGATATTCCATTGCTCGGCAACACCCTCCACTAATTCCAATAGCGGTACATAGGTCATATGATAAGTCATGCCGTCGTTGTCCAGACGCTGGATGTCCAGTACATCCTCAAGCAGGCTGCTAAGCCGGCTGCCCTCCGACGAGATCGTTTCCATAAACTCCTGTCGCTGTGAAGCAGGTAAATCATACATCATCATTAATTCTACATAACCCATAATGGTTGCTACCGGGGTCCTCAGCTCATGGGATACCACGCTTATCAACTCGTTTTTCATTCGATTCAGACGTTCTTCTTCCGTACGGTCGCGGAACACAAGCAGGAACCCATGGTTTTTGCCAGGCACATCCACTTGTTTAATATAGAGGGAAAATACGCTTTTTTCCTTGTTATTAAAACTGAATTCGGTCTCGACAAAAGCACGTTCCCCGTGCAAAAAGGCCTTCGTTTGATCCACCAGATTGAAGTCATCCGTCAGGACAAGCTTATCCATGGCTTGAGCAAATTCTTCGATGGATCTGCCCAGAAAGTTACCAAGGCCGAACATTTCCTCGACCCTTCGGTTAACGATGGTAATCATGCCAGAGCGATCGGACATGACCAGCCCTTCCCGAACGGATTCAATAAAGTGTTCACTGATATCGCGCTGTTCCTGAATCGCAATTTTCTCATTAAACAACTCTGCATTCAGTTTCTCGAGCGCGAGTGCATGACGCACACGTTCTTCCTCTGCTCGTGTTTTATCGGTAATATCTTTGATAAACAAGTTATACAGCTTCTCATTGTTGCCGAGCTGAATTTCCACAATTTTGTATTCTATCGGGAAAACGGACCCATCTCTGCGAATGCCTGAAATCTCCTCGACATTGACATGCCGCTTGCCTCGGATATATTCATATCTCTCCAGCATCTTCTTGATTTCCATACAACTCGCCCCTTGAAAAAGGGATGGAGCATTGGTCTCAAGAACAACCTCTTCCCGTTTAAGCCCAAACATTCTTTCGGCTTCGGGATTGAACTCAATGATCAATCCATTGGAATCCACAGCAATAATGGCATCAATAGATGAATCGATGATGGCACGTTTGATTTCCTCACTATTTTTCAGTTCCTTGGTCCGTGCACGGACCCTGTCCTCCAGTGTTAATTTGTCCTGACGGATCTGTTCAAATTGTTCAAGCAGCACATCTGCCATTTTGCGCAGATTTCCAATCAAAATTTGAACTTCCATAACATGGCTTGTTGGCCAATCCATTTTGCCTTTACGAAATAATAATCTCGGGAGTAAACCAGTCATCCGAGTAAGCCTGATCAGAGGACTCACCACCTTTCGGCTTAATGGGGCAGCCACAACCATCGAGGTTACAAAAATGAGAAACAGACTCTGCAGGGTAGTCAGATAGATTCTTTCAATCCGTGAATAATAATTGGCTGAACTTGTCTCCACATACACACGGTACGAAGTATCTGACTCCACATCTGCTTTATAGATAAATGCAGCATGCTTCCAGTAGGTGAGCGCATCGCTGTAATAAGCGTCTCCCGAACGGAAGATAATGGAGGACTCCCCCTCTTTCAGATAACGATAATTGCTTGTATTTAAATATTCGCCAATAATTACAGTATCCAGCCCAGAAGCAATCACGCGATCATTCTTATCCAGAATAATGACGTTTACATCCAATAGATGATGATAACGCTCCATGCCCCGCTGCATATTTTGAACCGTCAAGAATCGTTCATCCAGATCCTGAGTCACTGCATTCGCTGCGTGTTTCATATTTAATATAATCGTTTCATGAATTTGACTTAACTGTCTGCGGCTATCCGCTGATAAAAGAAATAGGGAGACCACAACAACAAACACGACCACATATTTAAAAGCAATTCGACTAAGCGGGATGGTGCCTGTCCTTTTCGATTGATGCTCGCCGTTGGTGATCCAGAAGTCTATGATGATTCCGGCGATTAGCGCGTTAACCATACTGACTACGGCAATATGCATGTATGCATACTTTACTTCATCCAGATTCATGTTCAGAATATAATGCCCATACCCCAAGACAGGTAATAACATCACGACCCAAAACACGGCGTTGGCCTTCATAATGCTTCCGTTCTTCCAACGCATCTGCCAGCCCAGCATCCAGATCAACTCAATAAAATGACCGAAGACCATGTAGAGACAATGTGAAGTTGGCCCATTATAAAGCAGATGTATTCCACTAATAGCAGCGAAGGTGATAAAACCATATATTCCGCCATGCAAGCGTAGGGCAACAAGGACAGCAGCACTGCCGAACATTAACTGGACGCCATAAAACAACGTAAGTGGGTATATGCTGCCCATGGCTCCAAGCACAATGAGAATCACAGTTCCGATCCAAGCGATTCGCAATTTCTCTACAATCCATACCAGCATTTTGGCGGCCATTATTCGAAGCATGGACTACAATCCTCTTGGCCTAGTTCTAAATCCGTATTCAACAACAACGTTGGTACCTCCTATAAACGAGAGCCGTTCTATCTACTTTTCTTTCCTCAAATCCCCTTGATACATTATACTGTATATATTAAAAGGTTTTTCTGTTGGAAAAATTTGATTTATCGGCAAAATAGCCACAGCTATGGTAAAATACTGAAGCTCTTCTCAAGTTTGTACTCCCCTACATATACATCCTATATATTGGAATATAAACATTAAAAAATTTGTGGTATTTCTACACTAAACTCAGCTTTTTTTTAGTAATTTCTTAACAAATTCTTTTCATCAGGAGTGTGACCTCTATGTCTATCAAAGTACTTCTTATAGAAGATGAGAAAAATCTGGCTGACATGATTGCTTTCTTTCTTGAGGAGGAAGGATACATAACAGAACGGGTTCATCATGCCCGTGAGGCACTTCAACTTTTCCCGCAGTTCGGGCCGGATATTGTTGTGACTGATCTGATGCTGCCGGAAATGGATGGAAATGATCTGGTAGATGCGTTTCGCCAGCATTCCACTGTACCGATTCTCATGATTTCAGCAAGTACAATGCTGAACGATCGGCTCCGAGCATTACATAACGGTGCTGATGATTTTCTTTGTAAGCCTTTTAGTCTGAAGGAGCTGGACGCAAGGATCAAGGCACTGCTGCGCAGATCGGCCATTTCGTATCCTGATAAACCAGCAAAAGAGGATAAACCATCAGAACATACGGGACATGTAACTGTGAATGAATATAGACGGACACTGTTCGTCAACGGAGTAGAAATCGAAGTCACTCATATTGAATTTGAGATCATGAAAGAATTGTACAAATATCCGGGTAAAGTATTTACCCGTAATGAGCTTATGGACCGAATTAAAGGATCGGAACGAGCCTACCTGGACCGTACCATTGATGTACATATCTCCAGCTTGCGTAAGAAAATCGAACCCGACCCCAAAAATCCACGCTATATCAAGACCGTTTGGGGAACAGGTTATAAGTATGTGACTTAATTCAATATTCCTAAACTAGTGGCTATGCCCTCTCCGTGTATATTTCTGTATCGACATGGCAGAGGGCATAGCTTTTTCTTGATCCGGCAGTGTGGAGTACAGCCATTTCTGAATGTCCAAATAAAGCTGTTGTGGCTCGCTCGGGTTCCACAGCAGCATCTTAATAAGGCCATTACCTGTAATCTGCTGCACATGCTGTCTGCGAATCAACGATTGGAAATCGGTAATGACCAGCAGTGGGAGCTGTGGCAAAAAGGCACGAATGGCATTGGATGCCGATACGGCCTGGCTTGCATCCATGTAATCGACAATGCAATAACGGGATCGGCCCCAAGTAGACCTTGAACCCATCTTCTGGTTTTGTTCCTCGCCTCGGATGCATTCTTCCTGCTCTTCCTCCATCCACTCGTTAAACAATTCGATAATATGCTCATAAGCAATACCGCGGCTTCCATCCGAAAGTACTGTTATACGTTCCATAGTTGTAACCTCCAGTTGTTTCATTCTACTTATTGTGCCGATCTTCATTTAAAAATGTTTGTGAGTGAACATGAAAGAAGTGTTAACTATCTTAGTACTTCTCACACAACTATGTAAGGTTTGTCATTCATTTCGCAGTTTGCCTCCATTCATGTAAAATAGGGATATACCCGTTGCTATCACGGGAACTTAAATGATGAATCCGGTACAGGAGGTTATGAACCGATGAATATTGTTTCCATTGAACCAACACCCAGTCCCAATACGATGATGCTTCATCTCGATGAGCGTCTCGAAGACGGGATCCGCAGAACCTACACGCTGGATAATGAACGTTCTGCTCCAGCGTTTATCCGCCAGATGCTCCATATTCCTGGCGTTAAAAGTGTATTTCATACCACGGACTTCGTTGCGCTGGATCGCAAGGGGAATGCCGACTGGTCCGTCATTCTGGGGGAAGTCCAGAACCGTCTGGGCCAACAAGGCATTGACCTCGACTGGATTGAATCCGAGGATGCATCAGGTGAGCACTTTGGCGAAGCACAAGTATTTGTACAGTTTTTCCGCGGTGTTCCGCTGCAGATTCGGGTTAAGGCCGGTGCAAAAGAAGAACGAATCTCTCTCTCCGATCGATTCGTTAAGGCCGTTACCGAAGTGGCCAGTGCAACGCTGATCAAAGAACGTAAATTAAGTGATTACGGCGTACGGTACGGTGAATTGCCGGATATTGCCCGTGAGGTTGAGCAGGAGCTGGAGGCAGCCTACCCTCCGGAGCGTCTGAAGCAGGTCATTGAACAAGCCATTGCGCACGGAACCAATACAGAAGAGTTTGTGGAACGCCGCCGCAAGCTCGAAGGTGCCGAGCTGGAAGAAGCACTGAGCAGTGAGGATTGGAATGTACGCTATGCAGCTTTTGACGGTATGGAACCTACAGAAGAGAGATTGCCGCTTATTGCCCGCGCCCTGCATGACAGTAAAATGCAGATCCGCCGGTTGGCAGTAGTCTATCTTGGAGACATCAAAACGCCGGAAGCCATGGAATTGCTGTATGAAGCACTCAAAGACAGCTCCCCTGCCGTACGTCGTACCGCTGGAGACACCTTGTCCGATATCGGCGACCCGGCTGCAACCGCTGCGATGACAGCTACGCTCACCGACAGCAGCAAACTGGTGCGCTGGCGGGCAGCCCGTTTCTTATATGAAGTGGGAACTGAAGAAGCAGAACAAGCTCTGCGGAAGGCAGCAGACGATCCTGAATTTGAAGTTAGCCTGCAGGCCAAGATGGCGCTGGAGCGAATCGAATCCGGTGAACAGGCTGCAGGTACCGTATGGCAGCAAATGGCCGGACGCAACAAAAAGACGGAATAGACCTTGTTAAGAGAACATCCAACTTTTGTTATTGCATGATGAAACAAGGAAAGGTATACTGAATGTCTGTTTGAGCAACAGAACATGGCATGTAACGTTCTGCTATTCAATAATTTCATAGACAATAGATACACCTCATCCACGATGATGAGGTAGAGGTCGCGGGTGCGATCAGTAAGCTGAAGGAGGCGCTAAGGAGCCGCTCTTGAGATCAGCCGAAAGGTGCACCCGCCGAAGCCTGCTGGACGGTTCCTTACATTTGTCCAGTATGGTTGGGGCTGCTGCCGAAAGGTACAGAACTGTCACAGAGATACACACCAGCCCGCATGGGTGGGTATGAATTCTTCTGTGTTGAGCTATCTTATAACATCTGGGACAGGTGCGGACAATGGATAATAAGACCGCAGGCTGAAGCCTGCGGTCTTTTGTATGTATAGTGCCATTGATCCATATCATCAGTACGCTGAGTGAAGGAGTGTTTTCATTGCAAGACCGCAACAAGCAAACAACAGCAGGAAACGGTTCGCTGAAAAAAGGATTGCGTGCAAGGCATATGACGATGATTGCCCTCGGTGGCTCCATCGGTACAGGGCTGTTCCTCGCAAGTGGTACCGCCATCTCCACAGCCGGACCGGGTGGTGCATTGATTGCATATGCCGCCGTCGGTATCATGGTTTACTTTCTGATGACAAGCCTTGGAGAACTGGCTACATTTATGCCTGACTCCGGTTCATTTAATACGTATGCCGCTCGTTTCGTCGATCCCGCACTTGGCTTCGCCATGGGCTGGAATTTCTGGTACAACTGGGCCGTCACCATTGCAGCCGAACTGGCTGCAGCTACGGTACTCATCAAGTATTGGTTCCCTGACAGCTCGTCCATGTTATGGAGCCTGCTATTTCTCGTTTTAATCTTTGCTCTGAATGTGCTGTCTGTTAAAGGTTATGGCGAATCGGAATATTGGTTTGCCATCATCAAAGTGGCTACCGTCATTATCTTTTTGACCGTGGGTGTACTGATGATCTTCGGTATTATGGGCGGAGAAGCTGTGGGTTTCAGCAACTTTACAGTGGGTGATGCGCCCATCCATGGCGGATTCTTCGCCGTACTTGGTGTATTCATGGCTGCAGGGTTCTCCTTCCAGGGAACCGAGCTCATTGGTGTTGCTGCAGGTGAAAGTGAAAATCCGCGTGAGAATGTGCCTCGTGCCATTCGGCAGGTATTCTGGCGGATTCTGATCTTCTACATTTTGGCCATCACGGTAATCAGTTTGATCATCCCGTATACGCATCCGAACCTGCTCAAAGGTGATCTGAACAACATCGGTGTCAGTCCATTTACGCTAGTATTTGAAAAAGCCGGGCTTGCCATTGCAGCTTCGGTAATGAATGCGGTCATTCTGACCTCTGTGCTGTCTGCCGGCAACTCTGGCATGTATGCTTCAAGCCGGGTACTCTATGCTCTTGCCCGTGATGGCAAGGCGCCGCGTTTCCTTGCACGACTGAACAAAAAAGGCATTCCAATGAATGCCCTGCTTGTAACTACAGCTGTCGGTATGCTGGCGTTTCTCGCTTCCCTGTTCGGTGATGGTATTGTGTATACCTGGCTGTTGAATGCCTCCGGCATGTGTGGATTTATCACCTGGCTAGGCATCGCAATCAGCCATTATCGCTTCCGCCGGGCTTATGTTGCCCAAGGCAGGGAATTGAAGGACTTGCCTTATCGCGCACGCTGGTTCCCGTTCGGACCGATATTCGCTTTTGTACTCTGTATCATCGTCATTATCGGTCAGAACTACCAGGCATTTACCGGAGACCAGATCGATTGGAGCGGAGCGCTTGTTGCCTACCTGAGTGTGCCGCTGTTCCTGATTCTATGGCTTGGTTACAAGTGGATCAAGAAAACCAAAGTGGTGCCGCTGCAGGAATGTGACTTCTCCCCTACGGATTCCTCTGCGCAGTAAACGTATAGAAAATCCCCCTGCTTCTGACCGTTCTCTACGGTTTAGAAGCAGGGGGATTTTGTTTGTATACCATTAAGGCGTTATTACACGCGCCTTGATTCATAACGTCCAATTGATCTTCACACGCAGATCCGTTGTATCTTCCATTTTGGACACATAATACGATATCGATTTCATCCCGAGCTGATACAAATTCTGCAAATCTTCAACCAGACTGGTCTCGGTACCCTTGTATCTGAAAGTCAGTGTGGTTCCACCTTCCTTCAGCACATTCTGCACCTTGGTTTCCAGTGCAGAATGTCCACTAACTGCATCTTTCTCGTCATAGAGTGAATATTCCAGCGTATGGTACAGCTTCTGATACGCAGGTGCCTTGCTGCCGCCGCTTTGTATCAAGGTTTGCAGGGCCTCCCGGTAGGGAGCTGGTGCAGTCGGATATTTGCCTTTGCCCGTCCAGATATGGTCACGTGCCATCTCGTCGTCGCTGAGCAAATAGTAGTTATGGCTAACTTTTCCTTTGCGGTCAGGTGTCGGATCATCCCAGGTCGTGTCCATGTGGTACCATTTGCCGTCCAGCTTCACGATATTCCACGCATGCAGCTGATCACCTGCCGTACCTTCCACAATCCGGTTCTCAATACCTACCTGTTCCAGCATACGGTAAGTAAGCAGGGAATATCCCTGACATACGGTGCTGCCCGTGACAAGTCCATCATAGGCCGTGTATTTCTGTAGAGAAGTATCATAGGCAAGATGGAGAACTATCCAGTCATGAATCGCTTTCACCTTTTCATGATTCGTCATGCCAGGTGTGATAATCTCTTTTAACACATGGGTCACTTTGCGGTTAACGTAATCGGTCTGTTCCTTGGTCTCCCGGTAAGACAAATTCACATGGACCTCGGCCGAAACGTTGGAACCTTTATAATTAAAAGCATAACTTTTGACGGTATATTGGATATAGGGATCACTGGTCATTGCTTCATCAATGGAGCTCTGGAGCTGCTTTTTGAGTCCTTTCACATCACCCTTGTATGTAAATACAAGCTCCTCCGTTCGCTGTGACATGGCTGTAAGCAACGTCTGACGTAAATCCTTGGTTGTTGAAATATCGGATGTGTCCGATGCAGCATACAGTTGATCCAGGTCAACCGCACGAGGTAAAGCCACCGCAATCAGACAGCCTGCCAGCAATATGGTGATCACTCGTTTTCCGTTTTTGCCCATGAAAGGATACCACCTCTCTTTGCAACATTCTCATGCCTCATTGTATCACAAAAGGATCTGACGTCAGGCTTCTAGTTTTGTCGAAAAGCATCAAAAGAGACCTTCCGCAGAAGGTCTCCCTTGTCTTCAGCAAAATAACACATACCCGCTATATCCAGCCTATGACTTACCAGAGCGGGTTATGCAAGAATACCTCTTAATACAGACGACTGCCTGTCATAAATGAATCTGTCTTGCCCTGCAGCTTGGCCAATCGCTCCAGTACCTGTGACGCTTCCGCTACAGTCACTTTGCGTGCTGGCATGAAACGCCCTTCAATGGAAGGAAGCAATCCCAGCTTCATGCTAAGAGATACGGCACCTTTATTGGTAATCGAATTCGCATCTACAAGGTTCGGCAGATCCGATGGCATGGTGTAGAACCCAGCCAGCTTCTCGTAACGAAGTATACGGACAAGTAATACAGCCAGTTCTTCCCGAGTCATCTCATCCTGTGGATTCAGACTGACCTCTGGATCAGCGCCAGCGAGCCAGCGCTGGTCAATTAATGTACGCACTGCCTGATAGTAAGGGCTATCTGGGGTAATGTCCGCATACAGCTTGTCATCCCCGTTCACCGTGTAATAGATGTCAAGATTCGGATTAACAGCTCTCGCGAGATAATTAAACCAATCTCCTCGAGTAATCACCCGATCCGGGAAAACACGTCCCTGCTCGTCAGGAATCAGCACGCTATGCTGGGTCATATTAAGGATGGCCTCTTCAGCCACATGACCAGCAATATCACTAGGTTCAGCTTGAGCTGCCGTGCTGGAAGTGTTGTACATAGACGTCCATTCGCCTGTATTGGCATCAAGTACTTCATAGCTGCCGTAGATCGATTTATCATCCCGTGTAGGCATATACGCAAGATTGATCCCCGACGGAGTGACTTGGCCACTGCTCGTACCATGTCCACCGTAACGGGAATATGCCAGAACCAGCTTGAATTCTTCGAGATAGGCCGCTTTTGCCTCTTCGTAGCTGATCGCCGGCTCCTTGCTGGCAGGCAGCTGCTCAGGCGTTGCAGCAAGATTGGCGTAAAATTCGCTAATCGTCCCATCGTTCAGGACCTGCACCTGTACCTGATCATCCTTAACCGCGATTCCATTCAAGTAACGCTGAAAAATGAACGTACGGGCGTCCTCTACCTCAAGCACGCTGGACAGCTTGAACTGTTCCGTCGCATCCGGCACAAGTGCAATAACCGAATTAATCGCAAGTTTCTCGGCTTGTGTACGGGTTACGGACTTGCCTTCATTTTTCTCATCCGATTTCTCTTGTTCTGCATCCGGACTCATTCGCTGATACAGGCTATAGCTGTAAATTTGCCCGGTGGTGGCATCCACTTGTGCTGAAATGTCCCGCATGAACATATAGGACATATTCGCGTTTCGGTTGCTCCAGCTCAGACTCCAAACCTGATTGTTTGGACTCCAGTAGCTGCCTTTATTTAACTGGCTGTAATCCAGCTTGTATCCTTCCGGAATGTCAAAGCTCTTTTTCACCAGGCTCTCCGCCTGCTGGGCATTCATTCTCTGTCCTTTCGCTGGAACAAAAGCAGCCACACTGCCTTTCAGCGGTTTGTCCTGCTGTACGGTATTCTCGGTAATGACTTTTCCAGTCATAGCGTTGAACCGTTCCAACGTATTCGCCTCAAGTGGAACCATGCTGGAATCCTTCGGCGTATATCCAAGATAATACGGCTGACCTTGTTTTGAAGACAGGCGGTTTTTCGAAATGTAGGCAAGTTCTACATCGAACTGGTCTTCGAATTGCTGCCTTGCCTTCTCTGCAGACACAGCTGGTTTCGATGAAGGATATTGTGCCGCGGTCGTCAATCGTGAATATCCTATTACCAGGCCACTTTGATCCACACTTATGTAAACCGTCTCCGCATCAGATAACAAACCGTCATGCTTCAGTTGGTATGCAAATTGATATTCGGTTCTGCCAAACAACGATTGCTGTCCCGCCGTTTGGTACAGGTCTCCCAATGATGCGTATGCGCCTTCCTTCAAACCAGGGATGGCCTTGTACAAAAAGGCCACAGCCTGCTCTTCCACTTCATCCTTGGTCAGTTTGGCTTCTGATCCAGATAACTGCTTATCCAATAAATCAGATGGCAAATGTACACTCAGTACTTCCCCTGTCCCTGCATGTACAGATGCGCTGAACCCCATGGAATGATTCCCCTCGGTAATCTGAAACCCGATATCCCATGTTTTGTACTCCAGCGGAGGAAATTGGTTGTTCGGATCAAATTGCGACGAGGTGATGGTCGCTTTTTTCAACATCGGAAACAGTTTCAATATATTCTCACTGGCTTGCTTGGAGGAGATTTTAGCCCCCTCAGGCACGTCATTGCTAGTCACGTCTAGTTGTTCATTTTCCCCCGGTGCAGCTTCTGTTACCTGCTCTGCTTGCGCTGCTGACACGCTGCCTGCAAACCCTGGAGTCTGCGATGCCAGAAGCAATGCCGCCATGGCTGCTGAAGCAGCTCTGGCTGTCATCATTTTGAATCGAATCTGAAAACTCAAATCTGGACCTCTCCCTTCAATTTCATACATGGATGCATGCGAAATAACCCTGCATGAATATTGCCAGTCTATTCTATGATACCATAAGCTTCCTTTTTAATCGTCGTTTTCCCAACAATTTTACAGATGAGAATTTTTGCATAATAGTTGGAACAGACCAAAAAACGCCAACCTGGTTGGCGTTTTCACTGTTAACCCGATTGTCATGCAGGCTAACGGTTATTAAGATTTATTAGAGGTTATGTCCGAATTGTGCGGTTGAGCCTGAACCTGAATATGTTTTTTCAAGAACGGAATGACGGTCTCCCAGAAGGCAGGGTCTTCCTCTGAGCAGCTGTGTCCGCCGCTATTCACCCACAGGTGCTCTACAGGCGGATCAGCCTTGGACATGAAGTATTCCAGCTCACTTGGCGGGATAAAATTATCTCCCTTGGAATGCACCATAAGCATCGGCAGCTGCATGCCTTTACGCCGTTCATTGAGCAGCAGGACTGGATCGCGCTGGCGGTACGTTTTCAGTGATTCACCGAGCCTCCAGAACCATATTCGCGGAATCAACTGCGCCAGTGGGAACAACGGCAATCGCCGACGTTTCAGCTCCGAGCTGACGATTACTTCAAACTGGGATGGCATCGAATCCGTGATGACTGCCGACACCGGAATATGTTCCGTTACCGCCATGATCGTTCCCAGACCTCCAAGGGAATGGCCGAGCACACCGATGGCACCCGAATCGATCTCCGGCCGTGAGGTGGTGTAGCGTAGTGCAGAGAGCAGATCGTCACGGAACAGATAGGCAGACGCTGCTTTTACCGGATCACTGGCCCCATGACTCCGAACATCATACATGAAGAGAGCATATCCGGCTTCCCAGATGGGACGTGCGTAACGTAGCACACGTGATCGGTTAGAACCCCAGCCATGGGCGATAATGATTAACGGCCAAGGTTTGGGAACATGGGCGCCAGCCGGAATAAACCATCCATGAACCCGTCCTCCGCCACTCTCGAAGGTGACATCTTCGAATGGCATGGGCGGAGTAATCGTGATGGGGATCTTTTTGGGTGTCTGACTCTTCACCGCTGCCTTCCATAAGCCACCTGCCGTAACGGCAGCAACAGCAATAACTCCACCAATCATCGTTCTGGCTTTCACTGTGCATTTCTCCTCTCCGGCCTCTGTCATACACCTATTCTACACCAACACCATTAACGTTCTGTTAAATAGCTGCATCTTTTATATATACCCAGATATACATATTGTTGATTGAGTTTTTTACTTTTTGACTCTTGCTGCTTCCACAAATGCATGTGTACATGCTGCAATCTGTTCATGATTCCCTGTATCCAGTGCCTCTCTCGGCAAAAGTGCACTGCCAAGTCCTACAGCTGCTGCACCAGCAGCAAAGTAGTCTGTAATATTGTTTAGATTAGCTCCGCCCGTTGCAAGCAGCGGGATATGATTAAGTGGTGCCTTGATCTCTCGTAAATACGGCAATCCCAGACTCGCCATCGGAAATAACTTCACTACACGTGCGCCTGCTTCATAGGCAGCTACAATCTCGGTTGGTGTCATGGCTCCCGGCCAAATTTCCACCCCATGTTCTACAGCATATTCAATAACGGACAGATCGACATTGGGCGATACCAGAAATTGAGCACCTGCAGCAACGGCTTCCTTGGCCATCTGCACATTAAGAACCGTTCCTGCTCCCACATAAGCCTGTCCTTCATGCCGGGTCCGCCAGTCTCCGATAATCTCGTGTGCCCCAGGTGTATTAAGCGTTACTTCCATCAGACGGATTCCTCCGTCAGTCATGCCTTTTCCGGCTGTTATTGCTGCTTCCCGGCTAATGCCGCGAACAATGGCAACCAGCCTCGACTCCAGTAGTACTTCGGTCAAATTCATGCGAGCTTCCCCTTGCTTCATAGATTCGGCAGCCGAAGACAGTATTATTATCACCGCTTTTCCGTTAATTCATATTGTAAAACGAATTTATCCCTGATGAAATACACAACCCAAAAAACCTCTCTTATCAACATGGACGAATGTCTGTAAATAACACCCATTCAACCCATGACTATAAGAGAGGTATCAGCCTGAATCAAGCCTCTTCCAATACACTTTCCTTTTCCAGATCCTTGAAATATTGATCATTATACAGCATGCTGGGGTGTGTAGGATGATACGCCAGAGCAATATCATTGTGCTTCTTCGCCTTGGCACGATTGCCCAGCCGGTCATAACATACGCATAGCTGCAAGTGGGGCATCCATGTCCAGGCTGCTTCGTTCAGCACGACCATCGGATCGGCAGGACGAACAGCTTGGGTCGCCTGTTCATACCAGAATACCGCTTTGCGATAATCTCCTCGGTCCGCGAAATACCCCCCCAGGCGGCAGCAGATCTCTGCTCTCGGCAAATCATAAGCAAACGATCTCAGAAGCGCTGAAACTTCCTGTTCTGAGCGCCCCAATGCCGCTTCGCAATCTGCAATTTTTTGGCAGGCGGCAATCTGATCCTCTACCCAACCAAGACCCGTATTCAAAAACTTCCCGTAGTATGTAATCGCATCTTCATGCTGTCCATGGTCTTTCAGTTCATTACCGAAGTAATAGAGATCCCGGGGAGTAAAATGTTCTCCTGCTTCCTCACGCTTGCGGTAAATCCTCAGGTTGCGGTCAGTGTACTCCTTGTCTTTCTTATGGGTCACCGCAATATCGCTATGCAGCAAATTGCCGCCAACTTCCAGATATTCATGCACTGCACCAATCCAGCGGAAATTCCGATCCCGTCGCACCAGTCGATTCCTTCTCAAACTGTAGGCAACCTTCCCATCTGGAGTGAATGACAGATTATAGTCCATGGTAACGCTGTCTACCGAAGGATCAAGAGAGTGTTTCAAACCAATAAGCTTCTCGCGGTCATTCGGTTCAAACACATCATCAGCATCCAGCCAAAGTATATATTCCGTGGTTGCCTGATCAAAAGCAAAATTGCGTGCAGCTGCAAAATCATCGATCCATTCAAAATCAACGATTCGTTCTGTATATTTGGCCGCAATTTGACGTGTACGATCCGTTGATCCGGTATCCACGATGACGATCTCGTCGGCAATGCCCTTCACCGAATCCAGGCATCTGGCCAGGGAAGCCTCTTCATTTTTCACAATCATACACAGCGTAATACTGATTGCCTCTTCTCCTCGTCTGACCCTGCGATTATACGCAGCAGCACCGGGAAGTTCTGATAATCGATAGATATGATAGGCCGGAAGATGGGTATCCACGTATAAACGAAAACCAAGTGCTTGGGCTCGAATGCAAAAATGACGATCCTCACCCCAGAACGAGACATTCGGAATCTGGTCGAAGGAAACCCCACCTACCAGAGCATTCTTGCGAATAAGCGTACATGCACCAAGCCCACCAACTTCGTAACAGCCTGGCACTCGCAATTGGTTTAGAAAGGCATCGGTTTGCGTGTTCTCATCCAGATTTTCCTTACCCGCTTCGGATTTCCCGCCTTTTCGGTACAAGGCGTACTCATCCTGCAGCCATACCTGCGGCATTTCCCTTGTACCCGGCTGCCAGCGCGTCCAGAAAATATTCGATATAATATC
The DNA here is from genome assembly GCF_058789975.1 of Paenibacillus sp. FW104-T2. Classification (NCBI taxonomy): domain Bacteria; kingdom Bacillati; phylum Bacillota; class Bacilli; order Caryophanales; family Paenibacillaceae; genus Paenibacillus; species Paenibacillus sp. FW104-T2. Next base: position 63,223 of record NZ_JBYTCE010000012.1, read on the forward strand.
CTTCTGCGTGGAGACAAGCTGTTCCAGCGTGCGGGGATGCAGCACAAGATCGGAATCAATCAGGAAAACAGCATCGTAATGCTGTTCGCGGGCGTATTGCAGGATACGGTTTTTCAATCCAGCTACCCGCCAAATCTGTTCGTCGCGCCAGTAATGACCTCCCTCATCCCTGCTGTATATCCCTTTTCCCTGAGCAGTTCCATCATCGTTATCTAATTCAAATACAGTTCCTTCATGCTGTGATGCAAAATCAAGAAGGATATTGGAAGACGCCTCCTCTTCATTATCGTCTATAAACAAATAGTCCGTCTCCACCGTCGTTCGCTCCAAGAAGCTCAGAGATTCCAAAAATTCACGGAGCACTGCTGCGGTTTGACGAACCGGACTGGCAATCAGCACCTTCTCCTTCGGTTTTACCTTATTCAAGTACAGGCCCCCCTTTCTTATTCCATCCAGGGCAGCAGCCTTGGATCTGTATCCAGAATGGATTCATACTGTTCTCTCCAGCCGTACCTTGCATCCGGATCCAGTGCCTGATAACGCTCGAATTTGCGGATGCGATCCTCCTCGCGAGCCCAGCCGTAATGCTTCACACGAGGCGTATGACACCCATAGGCAAAATGCTGGATCGTAAGAGGGAAACGTCCGCAGTGCTGCGGGGTTTCCTTCCACTCATAAGTCAATCCGGGACGATAACGGACAAGAAATGGACGGTAATATGCATGTGCCTGCCAATATTGATCCTCCCGGTAGTGCGTATTACTCCACATATCAAACAATCTGAAGTAGATCGCGTCCTCGCTACTTCCCAGGAGCTGATTGCGCTGCATGCCAAAGTCAGCCGTCAGAATCTCATCGGCATCCAGATTCAGAATCCATTCGGGTCCAGTAGCTATCGTTGCCTCCCATTGCTGCTTGCGCAGACTCACTTCATCGGCGAACCGGGACGCCCGATTTTCCACCATGACCAGGGGAATCCCTTCAAGCAGCTCTTTGCATAAGGCCACCGTATTATCGGTGCTCCCATCATCTATGATGACCGCACGATCAATCCAAGGCCGGTGCGTTTGCAGCGCCTGTCTAAGATATCGCTGTTCTTCATTGCGTACGATCATGGACAGCGTAATATGTCGTCTTTCGTCTCCCTCACGGTCATTCAAAGCTTCACCCCCGCGTCTGAAGCTGACTTTTATTTTCTCTCAAGGTTTTGCTATCCGATTGCAGCTAAGAAAGGTATATGGGACTGGATTGGAGCATATTTACAGGCTTAAGTATTTATCAGATAAACTTTCATCTTGACCCATCATCGGCCTCACTTTGACGTCTGGCTTGTTGGCTTATGCCCATCCTCTATATTCAATCTATGCATATCCGGGATGGGGTTATGTCTGAGAACTCCGCTCTCGGAACTCACCACTTACTGTGCTCTAGTGCTTTTAGTTCCTGTCTATATTCAACAAAAAAAGCACCCGCTTCCGCGAGTGCTTCGGTTAACCTTTGTTACATATATTGAATGATTCACGTTATGAATTAACGGTACTCTGCCAGACGATCATTCAAGCTGCGTGTCTGACCATATACTTCCTGATACAGTGCAAAGAGTCCATCATATACGGCTACCGTTTCCGGGTTCGGTACATAGGATTTGGCAGGACGAATGAACGCTGCCGCACAATCCTGCAGGGAAGGGAACCAGCCGCAGCCATATGCTGCAAGCATTGCCGCGCCCATTGCCGGGCCCTGCTCACTCTCAAGCTTCACAATCGTGGCGTCAAAGATATCCGCCTGCATTTGCAGCCAGGCTTCATTTTTGGCACCACCTCCGATGGAGATGACCTCATTGACCGTTTTGCCTGCACCACGCAGAATATCGATCGATTCCCGCAGGGAGAACGTAATTCCTTCCATGACTGCACGCCCAAAGTGCTCCAGCTTATGTCCGGCATCCATGCCAATAAAGCTGCCGCGAATGTTCGCATCTGGATGAGGTGTCCGCTCTCCGACGATATAAGGGGTGAACAGCAATCCGTTGCTGCCAGCCGGAATCTGATCAATTCCCTGCAAGAGCATATCAAACGATTTGTCCGCTGCAAACGTATCCTTAAACCAGGACAGACTGTATCCAGCTGCAAGCGTTACCCCCATAATATAGAAGGCATCCTTCTCCCCATGGTTAAAGAAGTGGACTTTGCCTTCGAAATCGAGGTCTTTGCGTTCTTCATAAGAAAGCACAACCCCGGACGTACCGATGCTGCACATCGTTTGTCCTTCACTCAGAATGCCTGCGCCGATTGCCCCGCACGCATTGTCGGCTCCACCTGCAAATACTTTGGTCGCAGCCGCAAGGCCCGTTTGATCTGCGATCTCTGGAAGCAATGTGCCCACTTCTTCAAACGATTCCACGAGACGCGGACAAAGTGAGATCGGCAGTTCAAAAGCTTCCGCAATCTCCTTGCTCCACTCCTTGCCAGCAACGTCCAGCAGCAATGTACCTGCTGCATCCGAATAATCCATGGCATAATCGCCAGTCAGGCGATATCGAACATAGTCCTTCGGCAGCAGGAACAAGGATGCTTGCTGCAGCAGCTCCGGCTCGTTCTCCTGTACCCACAGGATTTTCGGCAGCGTGAAGCCTTCAAGTGCACGGTTCCGGGCGATGCTTAATAGTTTATTGTCCAATACTTTCTCAATGCGGCGGCACTGAGCCGTAGTACGTGTATCGTTCCACAGAATGGCATTGCGCAGTGGTTTCCCCTCCGCATCTACCAGAACAAGTCCATGCATTTGCCCGGAGAAGCTAAGCCCCTCAATTTCAGAAGGCTGTACGCCGGATACTTCCAGCAATTTGCGCAGGGAGACAATAGTCTGTTCTACCCAATCTTCCGGATTCTGCTCACTGTAGCCAGCCTTCGGCTGGTGCAGCGGGTAAGCCTCGGATGCTTCAAATGCCACTTTTCCTTCACGGTTAACCAGCACCGTTTTGACTGCGCTGGTTCCCAGATCGACACCAATTACGTAACTCATGGGTATCCCTCGTTTCTTAACATGATTATATAAAAGAAGCTTTGTTAAGCATGAGGTCACTTCGTGATCAGAAAACCTTCCGATCGCCGTTACCCCCGGATTTCCTTCATTCCCTTTCAAGGGAGAAATCCGGGGATAAATGCGAACGCTTCGCTTCTTCAGGTCCTTTCTGCTCACTTCGTTCTGCATGCATTATCATGGAAAAACATTTATATCAAAACAGTAAAAAAGTACTCGTTCTTATAGCGGAAAGATTGATCCAGTGACCTTGATTAGTCATTGGTTATAAATGAAACGTCATCAATTGAGCATGTAGCAACTTCGTGATCCGAAAACCATTAAAATTCACTCCGTTTGGTATCAAAAAACCGCCCCCGCCTTCCCAGGGGAAAGTCGGGGACGGTCCGAATGTCATGCTGTTCAACGTCCATGGTACAAGCTCGTGCATATATGGACGGTGTCCCTAGCCAAGCTTATACAAGTTGATTCCAGTTATTAGTCAGCCAAGATGTATTGGTTGAGTTTTGCTCTCAGCAATTCTTGACGACCGGATTGGTTTTTGCGTGGGCTTTCGTTGTTCAGTGCGTATTCTGCAAGGGAAGCCAGAGTCGCTTTGCCTGCAACAACCTCAGCACCGATACCTTCTTTGAAGCTGCTGTAACGTTTTTCGATGAAGTCATCGAATACGCGGTCTTCGATCAGTTTTGCAGCTACTTTCAGACCTTTAGCATACGTATCCATACCTGCGATGTGAGCCAGGAACAGATCGTCTGCTTCGAAGGATCCACGGCGTACTTTGGCGTCAAAGTTTACACCACCACGGCCGATACCGCCGTTTTTCAATACTTCGTACATTGTCAATGTTGCATCGTACATATCCACTGGGAACTCATCCGTATCCCAACCGATCAGCATATCGCCTTGGTTGGCATCGAGGGAACCGAGCATGCCGTTTGTACGGGCAACACGGATTTCGTGATCGAATGTGTGACCAGCCAGAGTTGCATGGTTTGCTTCCAGGTTCAGCTTGAAGTGTTTGTCCAAACCGTATTTTTGCAGGAAGGCAATGGAAGTCGCTGCATCATAGTCATATTGGTGTTTCGTTGGCTCTTTCGGTTTAGGCTCGATCAGGAATTGTGCGTCAAAGCCAATTTCCTTCGCGTAGTCTACAGCCATGTGGAACATGCGGGCAATGTTGTCCTGCTCCAGCTGCATGTCTGTGTTCAGCAATGTGTCGTAACCTTCACGGCCGCCCCAGAATACATAGTTTTCAGCGCCCAGACGTTTACCCACTTCCAGACCTTTCTTGATTTGCGCTGCTGCATGTGCGTACACGTCAGCATTGCATGTGGAAGCTGCACCAAACATGAAGCGCGGGTTGGAGAACATGTTCGCCGTGTTCCAGAGCAGTTTTTTGCCGCTGGATTTCATGTGGTCTTCAATCAGGTCAACGATCGTATCGATGTTGCTGTAGAACTCACGCAGGCTGTTGCCTTCTGGTGCGATGTCCACATCGTGGAAACAGAAGAACGGGAGATTCATTTTTTCCAAAAATTCAAAAGCCGCTTCCACGCGTACTTTCGCGAGGTCCAGACCCGAGTATTTATCCCAAGAACGAACAGCTGTCTCTGCACCGAACGGGTCACTGCCGCCTGCAGTTAATGTATGCCAGTAAGCCATGCCGAAACGGAAGTGCTCTTCCATCGTTTTGCCGGCCACAACTTCTTCCGGATTATAATGTTTGAATGAAAAAGGATTGGTGGAGTCTTTGCCTTCAAATGCGATTTTATTAACGGATTCAAAATAGGCCATGTAAAATGCCTCCTCAATAGTTTTAAAGAAATCGTTTACACCGTTATCCTATCACATCGGTTTTACTTTGTCTATTGGTTAAACAAAGTAAAATAAAATTGTTTTTTCCGGGTTTGTTTACGCTATAATAGTCGAATAGCTTGAGAACGGGATGAATGATTGAACCCTTTTATATACAGAATAGGAGTGCCTGATTGTTATGAAAATTACTGGAGACCAGATGCTGGTCAAAAAAATAAACAAGTCCATCGTCCTCGATACGATTCGTCGTCATGCCCCTCTTTCCCGCGCAAGAGTATCCGAAGTTACGGGACTTAACAAAGCAACCGTGTCCAACCTTGTTGCCGATCTCATCAGCGATGAGCTTGTCCAGGAAATTGGTCCGGGTGAATCCAGCGGTGGCCGCAAGCCGCTCATGCTGCTGTTTCGAGGTACGGCTGGATATGCAGTTGGTCTGGAGCTGAGCGTAACTCACCTGAAGGGTGTGCTTACCGATCTGGAGGGCCATATCATAACGGAGTATGCCATCAAACTGGAACAGCATGATGTGCCTTCCGTATTGGAACAGCTGAAACGTGCAGCGGAACATCTGATGCAGTCGGCTCCCCCCTCCCCACATGGTGTAATTGGTATTGGCATTGGGGTACCTGGGATGGTAGATGAGGCTGGAATAGTGCTGTTTGCACCCAACCTGGGTTGGGAGAAGGTCGAGCTTCGCTCCATGCTGGAGGAGATGTTTGAGCTTCCTGTAACGATTGACAACGAGGCCAATGCAGGGGCTCATGGGGAATTGAATTTTGGCAGCGGCATTGGTGTACGTCATCTCATCTATATCAGTGCAGGGATGGGTATCGGATCGGGAATTATGGTAGACGGTGAATTGTACAAAGGTGCCTGGGGCTACGCCGGGGAGACAGGCCACATGTCAATCGAAGCCGAAGGCAGACCCTGCTCCTGTGGCAATCACGGCTGCTGGGAGCTATATGCTTCCGAAAAAGCCTATGAGCACCCCGACCATCAGCTTCATTTGCCGGCTCACACCACCCGCGAGCTCGTAGAATATGCACAGCAAGGTCATGAGGCAGTATTGAACTTATACGAGAACATCGGCCGCAAACTGGGCGTGGGCATCACGAATATCGTTAACAGCTTCAATCCCGAACGCATCATCATTGGCGGACCACTCTCGGAAGCAGGTCCATGGATTGAAACAGCTCTCAAACAAGTCGTCGAAGAACGTACACTGCCCTATCACCGTCGCAGTTTGCAAATCGAATGGGCAGCACTGGGCAGCCGTTCTACCCGTATTGGTGCCGCTTACTCAGCTATTTCCCAGTTTCTGGGTAAAATAAGAGTGTCGGTCTAATAACCGCTGAAAATTGACATCATTTCGCCCCATTTCCTCCCTTTTTGTTAAAGAAATCCAGAGTTATAATGAGAATATGTGATTTTTGTCATGGCGGGATGATTGCCGCTGTGTTAATTCCTATAACGAAACGGAGTGAAAACCCGTGACCTACGTGGATACTTCAGATATCTCGGCGCAAATGTTTGTCACCGTACTCCTGTTCTTGATCGTGCTTGCGCCGCTGTTCAGCCTCGGCATACTTCGATTGTTTCAGAGCAAAAAGAAGGCTGGGTTCATGTATATGCTGTCAGGCGTATTGGTGTATGTTGTTTTTCAGACGTTTATGAGCATCTTTTTTTAGATGAAATACCTGGTTTAAATGACGAAATCCCCTTTCGCAGTGTATCTTGAGTTCATGTTACCATGTGCTCCTGATCACTGACGCAAGGGGATTTTTCTTATCAAAAAATAACGTAATGCCAACAAAAGAAGCCCCAGTCCTATTCAGGACTAAGGCTCCCTTTATATTATATATTCAAACGGCTCGCGCGAACCGGAATAGCTTAATGTAGCTTGATTGAATCCCTGTACTGGGATAATTAAGCGTCCAGTGCTTTTGCGAATTGCGTTTTGTTCATACCCAGGATGCGGTGTTCACCAATAACAGTCAGAGGTACTGCACGTACGCCCATATCCCATACTTGTTGTGCAAACTCGTCACTTGTCTCGATATTGCGCTCTTCATAAGAAATTCCTTTATCAGCCAGGAACGTCTTCACCGCTTTGCAGTTCGGGCAGTTGGTCGATGTGTATACAATTACGTTTTCCATTATTCATTCACCTCATATAGTTTATATATAGTTATAACGTTAATTTACCCAATTTAAACGAGATACCTTACAGTGCGACTGCGCTATGCTCCAGGCTTTCGATGAATTTCTCTGCATCCATTGCAGCCATACATCCGCTGCCTGCCGCTGTAATCGCTTGTTTGTAGCGTGTATCTTGAACGTCTCCACAAGCGAATACGCCTGGAATGTTCGTTTCAGAAGTACCTGGTGTGGTCATAATATACCCATGTTCATCTGTTGTAATCTGTCCACCAAGGAACCCCGTGTTAGGTGTGTGACCGATCGCTACAAATACGCCGCTTGCCGGAAGAATTTCTTCTTCGCCCGTTGCGTTGTTCAACACTTTCAGTCCAGTTACCCCATGATCACCAGCAATGACTTCGATCGGCGTACGGTTCAGAGCCATTTCCACTTTTTCGTTGCTGCGTGCACGATCTTGCATGATTTTGGAACCGCGCAGCTCCTCACGACGGTGAACCAAAGTTACTTTGGAACCGAAACGGGACAGGAAGCTTGCTTCTTCCAGTGCAGAGTCGCCTCCACCGATAACGATGATTTCTTTGTTGCGGAAGAAGAATCCGTCACATGTTGCGCAAGTGCTGACACCGCGGCCCACGTTTGTTTCTTCTCCAGGAATACCAAGGTATTTAGCAGATGCACCAGTAGACAGGATTAAGGTTTCCGATACCAGTTCACCCATGCCCTCAACCTGAATTTTGAAAGGACGCTCACTCATATCGACGTTGTTTACCCAGCCTGTGCGGAATTCAGCGCCAAAACGTTCTGCTTGTTTACGCATGTTATCCATCAGTTCAGGACCCATAATGCCATCAGGGAAACCTGGGAAGTTCTCCACTTCCGTTGTTGTTGTCAGTTGGCCACCAGGTTGTGGTCCTTCGATAACCAGTGGGTTAAGGTTGGCACGAGCCAGATAGATTGCTGCTGTCAGCCCTGCTGGGCCTGTTCCGATAATAATGGATTTATACATGTATAGTTCCTCCCCCGAGTTCTGCAAAAAGGTTGGGCTCACTAGCATCAAAAGCAAATGCCCCTGCATACACTAGATCGATATAAGCCTAAATCATGTCCACAAGACCTGCCCGATATGACAATTGCCCTATGCAGAAATGGAATTCTAATTTATAATCATTCTAATCTGTTGTTCATTATGATCTCTTTTAACTACGGTGTCAATGCTCGGCAGCGATTATGAAGAAGTCTTCATCAGGAGGGAAAATGGAAGCATGAACGATGCACTCATTGGCAGCTTTATCTCAGCCATGTCTACCGGCCTTGGGGCCGTACCTATTCTATTTATGCGAAAAGTAACGCACCGTCTGCGTGATATCTTGCTTGCTTACGCAGCAGGTATTATGACCTCAGCCTCGGTGTACAATCTCATTCCCGAAGCGCTGGGGCAGTCGAACCTTTTCGTACTTGCTCTCGGTATTATGCTCGGCAGCATGGTTTTGCTGGTACTCGAAATGAAGATCCCTCATGTGGATCTGGAGAATCCGGAGAAGATGCCATTTAAAATTGAAGCCAAAGCCTTCATGATTATTGCAGCCATCACCATGCATAACCTGCCTGAAGGCTTATCTGTAGGTGTCAGTTATGCCAGTACCGATGCCAGTCTGGGCAATCTCATTGCCTTTTCGATCGGATTACAGAATGCTCCCGAAGGGTTTCTGGTCGCTCTCTTTCTCGTGAACCAGAACATCGGCCGATTCAAGGCACTTGGGATCGCTACCCTGACAGGAGCCGTCGAAATTATCACGGCCATGATTGGCTACACACTCAGCAGTCTCGTGGCAGGACTCGTGCCATATGGTCTTGCATTTGCAGCAGGTGCGATGATGTTCATCGTATACAAGGAGCTGATTCCTGAAAGTCACGGCGACGGCAATGCACGTGTGGCTACCGTTTCATTTTTGCTAGGACTCATTACGATGATTGGTTTGACTGAACTATTCTAAGCAAAACTTTTCCGAAGATCAACGTACATCCCAAAGAACCTGAGGACAGATCATTCTGCCCTGCAGGTTCTTTTTTTGGTCACAAATGAAGATTACATGAATTTACTGGGAGCCTCTGTAAGGTTAACTGAATACGTCCTATCCGGATGCGTAGAACGATTCCTACGGGTTTATTCTCCGAATCATCAGCGCAGCAGTCTTAGACCATTGAGTATAACCAGAATCGTGCTGCCCTCATGCCCAACAACCCCCAGCGGCAATGCAACACCTTGCAGAAAATTCCCCGCAATCAGTGCCAGAATAACCGTAATGGCAAAAAACATATTCTGCTTCACCGTCCGTTGTGCTCTTCGTGCCTGCTCAATTATCCAGGCAATTTCCTCAATATTATCATTCATGAGCACCACATCAGCAACCTCCAGCGCTGTCCCGCTCCCCGACATTCCCATACCCATGCCCACAGTAGCTGCTGCAAGTGCAGGCGCGTCATTAACACCATCACCAACCATGAGCACCTGTCCGTACTCTTGACGTAATGCCTGTACCTGTTTCACTTTATCTTCGGGAAGCAGATCGGCATAGACGAGACTTACTCCTGTTTCCCGTGCAATCACAGCTGCGGATTTAGCCCGGTCACCTGTCAGCATGGCCACCTTCACGCCCATATTCTCCAGCTTCTTCACTGCTGCTGCGGCTTGTGGACGAACGGTATCCCGCATGGCGATCAGGCCAGCAAAATGGTTATCCGCCATCACGATGGATACCGTTTTGCCTTCACGCTCAAGTCGGGCACGTTCATCGTGCCAGTGTGGATGGGTATTCAAGTGCATTTCATTCGTTTTTCCAATCTTCCAGAGAACACCGTGTACGTACCCTTCAATCCCCCAACCTGTCAGCGTTTGTACCCGTTCGGCCTCTTGAATCACGATACCTTCACGCACTGCCTGATCTACAATGGCACGAGCCAGCGGGTGCATGGACATGTTCTCAATTGCAGCTGCTGCAGACAGCAGTTCGGCGTGACTTATGCCCTCGGCTGTTAATATATCTGTGACTTCGGGAGTACCCATGGTCAATGTTCCTGTTTTATCAAAAGCCACGACCCGGGTCTGAGCCATATTCTCCACATGGGCCCCTCCCTTGAACAGAATGCCCCGACGTGCACTGCTGGACATCGCAGACAGCATGACTGGCATGATGGAGGAAACCAGTGCACAAGGTGAAGCTACAACGAGAAAAACCATCGCTTTATAAAAAGCCTCATTCCAAGTCCAGCCCAGCAGCAGTGGAGCTCCTGCGATAACCATCAGAGTTACACCCACAACCACTCGTGCGTAAATGCCTTCGAATCGCTCAATGAAACGCTGTGAATCCGGTACTTCTGCTTGTGCCTCTTCGACCAGCTTAATAATTTTGCCAAACAGCGAACCTGCAGCTGACTTCGTTACCTCTACATACAAAGCACCTTCTCCATTGAGCGTTCCTGCATAAACCTCGTCACCCTCAGCTTTATCCACCGGCAGGGATTCCCCCGTAATGGAAGCCTGATTAATGAATGAACTCCCGCGATAAACGGTACCGTCGGCCGGGATTAACTCCCCCGGTTTGACCAGCAGCAGGTCACCAGGCTTCAGCTCATCAATGGCGACAAGGTTCATCTGTCCATTCTCGATGCGCAGTGCTGTCTCCGGCTTAAGTGCCATCAGCGATGAAATATCCTTATGACTCCGTTCCGTCGCATAACTTTCCAGCGCACCACTTAACGCAAAAATGAAGATCAGCATCGCGCCTTCATTCCAGTATCCAATAGCTGCAGCACCCAGTGATGCAGCAATCATGAGCAGATTGACATCCAGATCACGGTCCTTGACCAGTGTCTTTATGCCCTCCTTGGCCTTGGTCCATCCTCCGATTGCATAAGAGACGATGTACAGTATGATGGATATTGCATTGAAATAGGGTGAAGTTCCCCATGCAACAAGCATTAATAACCCGCTGCCGAGAGCCGCCTGCATCTCCTTATTCCGGAGCATGGCGCGAAAATTAGGTTTACGTCCACGATTCGGGTTAGGTGACTGAGCGGAGTTCTGTTCTGCTTGTGCCTGGGTGGGTATAGGTTGATGTATCGCTTGCATGTGAATCACAATCCTTTCTTGTTTCGTTGATTTAAGTTGCGCCGTATTGAGAATGAGAGCCATTGTTAATGCCCTAAAAATGACACATGCTGCTGCGGGAATCCCGCAGCAGCATGGTTTTCGAATGAGAATGATAATCATTTTTGCACTTATCCAATTATGTTTACCCAATACAACTTTGAGTATATTATAGGCCTCAGTTTGACGTTTGTAAATGGGCAGTTTCCTAATTGCCTGCTGCTGGAACGCAAAAAAAGCCGCCTGTCCTAAAGGACAGCGGCTTTCGTATAATCCCTTTGGTTACGCTCCAACACTTGCTCCCTGACTCGCCTTGATGGCTTGTTCCAGGTCATACAGGATATCCTGAATATTTTCCGTTCCGACAGACAGACGAATGAGTTCAGGGTTAACACCTGCTGCGGTCTGCTCATCTTCTGTCAGCTGCTGATGGGTTGTGCTAGCCGGGTGAATGATCAGTGACTTGGAATCACCCACATTTGCAAGATGTGAGAACAGCTTCACACTTTCGATCAGCTTACGTCCTGCATCTACACCGCCTTTAATACCAAATGTCAGGATTGCCCCCTGCCCTCTTGGCAGATACTTTTGTGCGAGTTCATAGGAGGCATGACTCGGCAGACCCGCGTAGCTCACCCACAGAACATCCTCGTGCTTCTCCAGATATTCCGCAACAGCCAGTGCATTGCTGCTATGGCGTTCCACACGCAGATGCAATGTTTCCAGTCCTTGCAGCAGCAGCCATGAATTAAATGGCGAGATGGTCGCGCCCAAATCGCGCAGCAGCTGCACACGCGCTTTGATGATATAGGCAATCGGTCCAACCGCTTCGGTATATACCACACCGTGATAACTGGAGTCCGGCTCCGTCAGACCCGGAAATTTGCCGCTCGCTTTCCAGTCAAATTTTCCGCTATCGACAATCACGCCACCAATGGAAGTACCATGACCGCCAATAAACTTCGTCGCCGAGTGAACCACAATATCCGCTCCATGTTCAATCGGACGAAGCAAGTATGGGCTGGGGAACGTGTTATCCACGATCAAAGGAATACCATGCTCATGGGCAATCGCCGCAACCGCTTCAATGTCCAGCACGTTTCCTTGAGGATTACCGATCGTTTCCGCATATAATGCTTTCGTTTTCTCTGTAATGGCCGCCCTGAAATTCTCGGGATCACTGGAATCAACGAACTTCACATCAAGACCCAGCTTCGGCAATGTAGTTGAGAACAAATTATACGTACCACCATACAAGCTCGCCGAGGATACAATTTCATCCCCTGCACCTGCGATATTCAAGAGAGAAAACGTAATGGCAGCCTGCCCGGAAGCTGTAGCCAGTGCCCCGGCTCCTCCCTCCAATGCCGCAATCCGCTGCTCGAACACATCGGTTGTCGGGTTCATTAGACGAGTATAGATGTTGCCAAACTCTTTCAAACCAAACAGATTGGCAGCATGTTCCGTGTCCTTGAAACCATAAGATGTGGTCTGATACAAAGGCACAGCACGTGCATGAGTCGTTGGATCAATCTCCTGGCCTGCATGAATTGCCAATGTTTCAAATGAAAGCTCACGTTCGTTTGACATAAATCTGAATCCTCCCTTGGGTTATACGTTTCAAAGATCCTGATGTCCTCACATGATGGCGTATGTTTTCCATATTCTCTCACAAGATGTCGTGTTTGAAAAGAGTTATTTCCGATTTATCCGATAAGGAATATTTTATATGTATGGTCGACAAGGTTATACCAAAAAACCTTTGCGAGGGCAAAGGTTTCCTGGCTATTTTAATATCGCAGAATGAGCTTATCTTCAGCTCATCTCTACACTCTCACACCATTCCATACTTCACGCAAATGCTTGGCTGCAGGAACTGCCTCTTCGGCGGTTACACCCTCCAGTGAGATATCGATATGTGGCTTATACGTTTTTAACAGTTCGAAAAACAGCGGATAATCCAATATGCCTGCACCGGGTACTGGATTAATCTTCTCACCCTGTGCATTGAAGGCCACATCCTTCGCATGAATGACAATGATTCGCTGGTATAGCGTCTCCATTACATCACGCAGGAAAGCACCCTGGTCTGTAACATGCGCCTGTTTGATCAGATTGCATGGATCAAACAACATGCCCAGATTGGAGGACGGGATCTCTTCAAACAAACGAGTCATATGTTCACGTGTATGAAGTGTGTGGGTAGACACAGGCTCAATGGCCGCATGTACGCCCCACTTTTCCGCTTCCTCCGTGATTTCCTCCAGCGTTTCCCGCAGCACGCTCCATGCTTTTTCTTCATACCCATCTGGATGGGTGGCTTGGTAGGTGTCCAATCCTCCCGTTTCTGTTGCAACCATGCTGCAGCCAAAATCCCGGGCATACCGCAGATGTTCCTTGAAACGCTCGATGTCTGCCCGTCTGCGTTCAGCATTCGGATCGATCGGATTAATATAGCAGCCCAGAACAGCGATCTTGACTCCGCGGCTTGCAAACTGCTCCCCAATTTCATTCGCCAGTCCCGGACTGAGTTTGCCGTTAGACGAGTCAACATCCGATAGGGCTTTTGCAAGTGCCAGCTGAACCGAGTTGAATCCATGCTCTGCGATCGTCTTTGCCAGCTGGGCTGTAGGCTGCTGGCCAAACGTATGTGCCAGAATACCAAGTTTCATGTCACTGCCTCCTTCAATCATTGATAGCAGAGCAGATTAACGAGCCATCCAGCCGCCATCTACATTTAGTACATGACCATTCAAATAATCTGAAGCAGACGATGCAAGAAACACGACCGGCCCTTTCAGATCTTCTGGAGTTCCCCACCGTCCTGCCGGAATACGTGCTGTGATATCCCGATACCGGTTTTCATCCGCGCGAATTTGAGTGGTATTATCCGTCTCCATGTAACCTGGTGCAATACCGTTAATTTGTATACCTTTGCCTGCCCACTCATTGGCGAGAGCTTTGGTCAAGCCCGCAACCCCATGCTTACTTGCTGTATAACCCGGGACGTTAATACCGCCCTGATAGGACAACATGGATGCGATATTGATGATTTTGCCACTACCCCGTTCAATCATATGTCTGCCCGCCAGTTGGCTCAAGAAAAATACCGTGTTCAGGTTAAGCCCGATGACATCGTGCCAGTCCTGCTGTCCGTGGTCAGCCGCAGGTGTACGTCGAATGATCCCCGCATTGTTAACGAGAATATCTATTTTACCTTGGAAAGCTAATGCCTTCTCAAATACTGCCGGCAATTCATCTTCACGACTTAAATCGGCTTCAATGATATATGCTTTGCGCCCGAGCGCTTCGATCGCACCTGCCGTCTCGGATGGTTTTGAATAGGAAACGAGTACCACATCTGCTCCGGCTTCGGCCAGACCAATCGCTATTCCCTGTCCCAAACCACCGGAAGTACCGGTTACAAGCGCAACTTGTCCGCTTAGATCAAATGGATTCATGAATGATTCCTCCGCATGTTATGAGATGCAAACCTATAAGTGATGCCAACCAACTTTTGCATATGCTTAGCGATTCAGAAAAATAAATGCTTCTGTGCGTTTAGCTTTGATAATCGACTTTGACACCGATTTGGTTATACAGTGCAGCGGTCTCTTCACCCAGATGACTGTCACTGATAATACAGTCCAGCTCCGAACAATGCGCGAAGGTCCGCAGCGCAAATTGCCCAAATTTATAGTGGTCCACCACGCCGAAGACCTGCTGGGAGGCGGAGATCATCGCTTTTTTCAGAGGAACCAGATCACCTGTATAGATGGAGAGTCCGAACTCCGGATGTAGTGCAGTGGTAGAGATAAATGCTTTGTGGATATTAAGACTGGAGATAAAAGCCGCCGTGTCGTCTCCCACCAGCATATTACGGACTCTCGCCCCACCAGGCACGACCAGCCGGACCTGCTCCTTCTTGGTTAGCTCAGCAATAATGAAGAGATCATTGGTTACGACAGTGAGCGGCTGATTGTCCAACCGCTTCGCCATCTCGAGTGTGGTGCTCCCTCCGTCCAGCGCAATAATTTCATTGGGACGTATATAAGCGAGCGCACGCTCGGCGATTTCCGTCTTCTCCGAATGATGCTTCTCTGTGGCTCCTCGGCTCGTGAGGATACCATACTGGTCATTCTGAGCCAGCATGGCCCCTCCGTGGACACGTACAAGCAGTCCCATCGCTTCCAGCTTGTCGAGATCCTCCCGAACCGTCTTGCCTGTCACCTGCAGGAGTTCGCTCAGATCATTAACGGTAACTTCCTGGCGCTCCAGCAGAGCCTCCATAATTTTCTCATGTCTTTTTAATGGATTCATACAATCAACTTCCTGTTTCTTTGGAATTTACGCGTTTATTTCAGGTCTTTCATCGCTACGCCGTCCATATCCTCGAACGTTTGGTTCTCACCAGCCATGGCCCAACAGAAGGTATAACTGCTTGTGCCAACGCCGCTGTGAATGGACCAGCTTGGAGAGATGATCGCCTGACGGTCACGTACAACCAGATGCCGGGTCTCGTTCGGCTCGCCCATCATGTGGAACACTACTCCGTCTTCGGGAAGATTCCAATACAAATATACTTCGGAGCGGCGGTTATGGGTATGTGCAGGCATCGTATTCCACATGTTGCCCTTGTCGAGCTCCGTGATGCCCATCACCAGCTGACAGCTCTGAATTCCGCCCTCTCCCTGATGGATGTAGCGATAAATGGTCCGTTCATTCGAACTTTCAATACTGCCCAGATGATTCGGCTGAGCTTGTTCCTGGGTTGCCTTTTGCGTAGGATAAGCGTGATGTGCCGGTGTGGATACAAAGTAGAACTGAGCCGGCTGCTCATTGCCATTACTTTTAAATACGACTTCTTTTACGCCTTTTCCGATATACAGGCATTCTTTGGCACCAATTTCGTAACCCTGTCCATCTGCAGTGACCGTTCCATGTCCTCCAACATTGATGATACCGATTTCACGACGCTCCAGGAAAAAGTCCGTTCCAATGTCCTTCAGGTTCACTTCAAGCGCAATGTCCTTGCTCTGAGGTACCGCAGTTCCTACAATATAACGGTCCACATGAGAATATACAGTAACCAGCTCGTCTGTTGCGAACAATTGCTCCATTAGAAATTCCTCACGCAGGCGAGACGTATCATAATTTTTCACTTCATTGGGGTGTGCAGCATAACGATTTTCCATCATTAATCCATTCCCTTCGTCAATTGAGTGATGTTTGAGATGATTTGATTACAAGGTTCATATAAGTTCATTTTAGTTCATTATGTATCATTTGTGTACCTTTTTTTGAAAATAAACTATTTTAATTAAGCTATATTATGACTTTCCACTTTTGTGAAAACAAAAAAAGAGGATCTCCACCGTCTGCAGTACAGACCGGGAGATCCTCTTTATTCAAATCTTAATGTGCAACGGCATTGTTCAGCATGATCCAGATTGAACCAAGAACGATGGTCAACATGATCAGCAGGCCGAAAATCAAAGCCATGACATTCCAGCGTGGTTTTCCTGTTTCACGAATATGCATGAAGAAGAAGAGTTGAACCACAAACTGAAGTGCGGCCGTTACGAGAATAACAACCATTGTTCCTGTTCTGCCCATCATATCGTTCAGTACAACCACCAATGGGATGATTGTGAGGACGATGGACAGAATGAAGCCGATGACATAGGACTTCATGGAGCCATGCTGCTCGTGAGCATGGGAATCATGTGAGTTATGCTCTGCCATCTACATCACCCCCATCAGATAAACGATCGACAGGAGGAAGATCCAGACGACGTCCAAGAAGTGCCAGTACAAGCTGATTACGTTGATTTTACCGCGAGTAACATCGGTAATACCACGTTTTTTCAATTGGAACATCAATCCGATCATCCAAATCAAACCTAACGATACGTGAAGTCCGTGAGTTCCCACGAGGGTGAAGAATGCGCCGGAAGCAGCACTCGTCGTGTAGCTGAATCCTTCGTGAATCATCTCAACAAACTCGGTTACTTCAAGTGCGATAAAGGCTGCACCGAGAACGGCTGTAACTGCCAGCCAGCTAATCAACTGCTTCACTTTACCTTGGTTCATCGCAAGAACGGCAAGTCCGCTCGTAAATGAACTTGTGAGCAAGATGAATGTCTCGGCGATAACGCCAGGCATTTTGATTAGCTCAGACAATATTGGTCCGCCCGCCGTATTGTCACGCAACACAATAAAGGTTGCGAACAATACGGAGAACAGGATAACGTCGGATATCAGGAAGAACCAGAAACCGAGCAATTTCAATTCTTGTGGATCATGGTGACCATGGTCGTGACCGTGATCGTGACCATGCTTAGCGGCTGCTTGAGCCATTATACCGACCCCCTTAACGACGCTTCGGTACGCTTAATTTCGTCGACCGGAATGTAATAATCCGTATCGTATGAGAATGAACGAGCGATCATGCAGATCCCTACGCCAGCGAGTCCGAGAATCGCCATCCACAGCCATCCGAATACAAAGCCGAAGCCGGCGATGAACCAGAAGACAGACATGATAAACGGAATTGCGGAGTTCTTAGGCATATGAATCGGTTCGAGCGGCTGCTCTGGTGGGTAGATGCCTTTGGCACGACGTTCTTTCTCTTCCCACCACTCATCAATATCATCACCGCGCGGTGTAATGGCAAAGTTGTACTCAGGAGCCGGTGAAGGAATCGACCACTCGAGTGTACGACCATCCCATGGATCGCCGGATGCTTTGAGTGTTTTGTATTTGCGAATACCGTCTGCGATTTGTGCAACCTGGAACAAGAAACCTACACCCATCAGGAATGCCCCGATTGTGGATACGAAGTTCAGTTCCCACCAGCCGGTATCCCAGCCGTAGGTGCTCAGACGACGTGTCATACCCATCAAACCTACAGCGTACTGCGGCATGAAGCAGACATAGAAACCAATATTCCAAGTCCAGAAAGCCCATTTGCCCAGTTTCTCTTCGAGTTGGAAACCGAACATTTTTGGCCACCAGTAGTACAGACCTGCGAAGTATCCGAATACTACACCACCGATCAATACTTGGTGGAAGTGGGCAATCAGGAAGTAACTGTTGTGGAACTGGAAGTCAGCTGGTGCTACGGAAAGCAGAACCCCCGTCATACCACCGACGATAAAGCATGGAATAAATGCGATTGTCCATAACATCGGGGTGGCCATGCGGATCCGTCCGCGATACATCGTGAACAGCCAGTTGAAGATTTTAACCCCTGTCGGAATGGCAATCAACATCGTTGTAACAGCGAAGAATGCATTAACGTCTGCTCCCGAACCCATCGTGAAGAAGTGATGCGCCCATGTGAAGAAGGACAGGAAGCTAATGATCAGCATCGCAAATACCATTGATTTGTAACCAAACAGTTTTTTCTTCGAGAACGTACTTACAATCTCGGAGAACACACCGAATGCCGGCAAGACGACAATGTATACCTCAGGGTGACCCCACATCCAGATCAAGTTGATATACATCATTGGGTTACCACCCAAATCAAGCGTGAAGAAATGCGCCCCGCCGAATCGGTCCAGGAAGAGCAATGCAAGTGTCACAGTCAGGATTGGGAATGCAAACAAGATGATGATACAAGTGGAGAATACCGACCATGTGAACATCGGCATTTTCATCCATTTCATGCCTGGCGCACGCATTTTAATGATGGTAACCAGGAAGTTGATACCGGTAGCCAGGGAACCGATACCCGAGATCTGTATACCCCATATATAGAAGTTCTGTCCTACCCCCGGACTGTGCGACAGCTCCGATAGAGGCGGATAACTCAGCCATCCTGCATCAGGTGATCCACCGATAACGAAGGATAGGTTGAACAGCATTGCTCCCAGGAAGAATAACCAGAAGCTTAAAGCATTCAGGAACGGAAATGCGACGTCCCTTGCCCCTATTTGTAGAGGCACAATTACGTTAAACAAACCGAACATAAATGGCATCGCCATGAACAAGATCATGATGGTACCATGAGTCGTAAAGACTTGGTTATAATGTTCTGGATGTAAGAAATCCATGTTAGGCATAGCTAGCTGAAGACGCATCATCAGCGCATCGACACCACCACGGAACAACATGATGATGGAAGCAATGATATACATAATACCGATCTTTTTATGATCGACGGTTGTTAACCAGTTACGCCAGAGCCAGCCCCATTTTTTGAAATAAGTCAGCACCGCTACGATGGTAATCATCGTAATACCGATGGCCACGTCCGCACCATAAATCAGCGGGTCACCGGTAACGAAAAACTCCGATGCAAACTCCTTAAGTCTCTCTAACATTGGGGGCCTCCTTTCGAATCTTTAGTTAGAACTCTTGTCCACTTTCGTGGACGTATTTTCTTGGGCGCCTGAAGCTTCTTCCGAAGTTCCATGGTTATGAGCGCCTGTACCTTCAATGACATACTTGGTCACGATGTCTTGGAACAATCCTTCAGGGAAGGAAGAATAATAAGCAACATTGCTAGTTCCCGGTTCCGCCAGTGTGTTATACGTCTCTTGCGTCAGCGGTTGGGATTGTTGTTTTACTTCAGCCACCCATTGATCGAATTCTTCATCCGATGTTGCGTTGACATCGAAACGCATTTGGGCGAAATGTTCGCCAGTAAAGTTGGCGCCAGAACCGAAGTAGGTTCCTTCGTGATCTGCTTGCAAATACAAGGTCATCGCCATACCCGACATCGTATAAATTTGTCCACCAAGCTGCGGAATCCAGAACGAGTTCATCGGTGAATCCGCGGTAAGCTCAAATTTCACGGGCCGGTCTGCCGGAATATTCAACGTATTGACCGTTGCAATGCCTTGCTCAGGATACATAAACAACCATTTCCAGTCCAGTGAAGATACTTGAATGGTAATGGGTTCTTTCTCGGAAGCCAGTGGCTTCGAAGGCTCCAAATCATAGGTGTAGCGAACAGTTACGATCGCAAGCAATCCAATGATAACAATTGGAACCGTCCACCAGATAGCCTCAGCTTTGGTACTATGAGCCCAGTTCGGCTCATAAGCAGCTTTATTGTCCGGCTTGTCGCGGTAACGCCAAACGATTACAGCAGACAAAATCAACACAGGCACGATAACGATCGCACAAAGAATTGTCGAAATGACAATCAAATCTCTCTGCGAAGCGCCTATAGGTCCCTTCGGATCCAGAACAACGTACTGCCCGCCTGCCAGCATTGGCCAGACAATCAATGCAATTGTAACCAACGTCAGGACAACCGGAATGATAATCCGGGTAAGCGACCTAGGTTTCTTGTTCATCTTGATCCCCTCTCCTTAAATTCGCTCATACTGAAAAATCAGTATACTACTCTCTTCCTTCTAAAGATATCAGAAATGAGCAACTTTTTTGGTCTTGTTAACAAATTTGTCGATTTTACACCTTAAATGTGTGAATTTTTTCTCACAAATCACTTGCACACTTGATATTTTTCCATTGTAATCATTACACTTCGAGTCACAAAATAAAACCCTTTGCAGTCCCGTTGAACAGTCTCAACGAATCCGCAAAGGGCTTTATTGACTGGATTCCGGGTACTTATCCAGTCTTATTATGAACGAAGGATCGCCAGATTATAATTAATCCGCTCCTTCATCTTCCCGGCGTGTATGAACAAGACCAATTGATTTGGCGATTACATAAATAAACACACTACCTACCAGAAAACCGATGCCGACCATCAAGCCAAGATTACGGTCATTAAATTCATTCAGGTTAATCAAACACATGACCACTCCAGTAATGAGGGCGATCCAGGCCAAAACTGTCATCGTCAACACTGCGCGCCGCATATTCTTATCTTTACGCTCCAATTGGCTTACCATTGCTGTCTTCGATGCCATAGTAAACACTTCCTTTTCCCTTTTTGTAAGTGCTTTCCTTTTACCAATATACCACATCAGTATGATTTTTAGTCAACAAATGTTCAAATTTATTTCGAAATTTGGACACTTTATTTTGTTTTAGGCTGTTGACAAACACTTATTTTATCCTCTTGTTATGTATAACCCAAAAACGGGCTCTTCATAACAGCAATAGGATTTAACCTTTTGAACGCTTTATGAACATGTCTCCTTTCGCTGAAAATCCTCACAAAAAAACGGCGGTTCGGATAAACCGAACCCACCGTCTTGTTTCGAAAGAATATTGTGCAGGATATCTCCCACTAATTACGTGTCTCCAGCCAGTTGTTTTTAATGACATTCTGGTACCAGTAAAAGCTTTCCTTCGGCGTTCTTACCAGTGAACGATAGTCCACATGAACAAGACCGAAACGCATCCGGTACCCTTCTGCCCATTCAAAGTTGTCCATCAGTGACCATGCCATGTATCCCTTCAGGTTAATGCCATCGTTAATGATCCGGTGAATTTGGGCTAAATGCTGTTCGTAATAGGAAATTCGGCGATCATCATTAATTTTCCCATTCTCCAGATCATCATTGATACAAGCACCATTCTCGGTGATATAGACATCAACGTTGCCATACTTTTGCAAATAATGCATGAACTCATACAGCCCACGGGATTCAATCGGCCAGCCAATGTCCGTCTTTGTCAAGCCCATATCTACTTCTTCAGACTGCAGTACCCCTGCCTCCGGATTGAAGCGATTAATGCCCATCGTGTAATAGTTGATCCCCAGCAGGTCAATCGGTTGCGAGATGATCTCCATATCACCTTCCTGGATTGGCACTGTGGCACCCGCTTGGGCAAACCAATCCACCATGAATTGCGGATAGGAACCTTTGTAGATCGGGTCCAGGAACCAGTCTGTGTTGAGTGCAATAGAGCGGTCGCATGCCGCCTGATCTTCCGGTGACTTGCTGTATGGCTCAGCCCAGCATACGTTAGGTGCAATACCGATCTGTCCCGTTGTGCCAAGGCGCCGGAAGGACTGTACCGCTTTACCATGAGCTACAAGCAGTCCATGAGCCACATTAAGGGAGGTCTGAAGGTCTTTGTTCCCCGGGGCATGGATTCCCAGCAGGTTGGACAGGAACGCAATACACCATGGTTCGTTAAACGTCAGCCAGAACTTGATTTTACCCGTGAATTCCTTGAAGATGACCTCTGCATATTTAACAAAGGCATCCACAGTTCTCCGGTTTCCCCAACCTCCGTCATCCTCCAACACTTGAGGCAGATCCCAGTGATAGAGCGTGCAAAAAGGTTCAATACCTGCCTCAAGCAGCTTGTCCACGAATCGGTGGTAAAAGTCCAGACCTTCACGATTGATCTCGCCATCCCCGTCCGGGATAATGCGTGGCCAGGCAATGGAGAATCGGTATGTGTTGATACCCAGCTTCTTCATCAGCTCAATATCTTCCTCATAACGGTGGTAGCTATCGCAAGCTACATCTCCATTATCCCCGTTAAAAACTTTGCCTGGTGTCCGGGCAAATGTATCCCAAATGGATACACCGCGTCCACCTTCCTGTGCTGCTCCTTCTATTTGATAGGAAGCTGTTGCTGTACCCCAGCGAAAATCCTGCGGAAATTGAAAAATGGTCATTGGTTTCTCCCCCGTCTCCTCATGATACGCGGACAGTCTGTCCTGCGGTCATGGATAAAGTAATTACATAATCCCCTTGTGGTGTCAGCTCAGCCTGATGCCGCTCCCCATTTTCACCCTGCAGCGCGTGTGCACTTCGAATGGTTACCGGACCATCCCGCTCAGCCTTGATTGCTGCAGATACCAATTGTCTATCCTTCCACTCCATGGATAGGGTGTAGCCTCCCCGTGCACGCAAACCAGTTACGCTTCCATGTGTCCATTCATCTGGCAGAGCCGGAAGCAAATGTAGTTCATTCAGATGGCTCTGCAGCAGCATCTCTGCAATGCCGGCCGTGCCACCGAAGTTGCCATCAATCTGGAATGGAGGATGATCATCGAATAGATTAGGGTGAGTGGACCGGGCAAGCAGTGTACGTACAAACTGATGCGCCTGGCTACCGTCAAGCAGACGCGCATACAGATTGATTAACCATGCACAGCTCCAACCGGTATGCCCGCCCCCTTGCGATATGCGCCGTTCAAGCGTTACACGTGAAGCTTCCACCAGCTCCGGTGTATCCATCCGATTGATCTGTTCCCCCGGATACAGGCCATACAGATGGGAAACATGACGATGTCCTGGCTCCGATTCAGCGAAATCCTTGAACCATTCCTGCAATTGACCTTCACTGCCAATCTGGAACGGATATAATCTGCTCAGGCTGTCTTCCCATTCCGCAACCAGTGCCTGATCGACCTCAAGAGTCCCCGCTGCCTCAATACATCTGGTAAACAATTCACGAATCAGCGTCATATCCATCGTGGACGCCATCGAAATGCTCCGGGCTTCTCCTTCACCCGTCAGGAACTTGTTCTCCGGTGAGGTTGATGGAGCAGTAACCAGATAGCCATCCGGTCCTTCAATCAGCCAATCCAGACAGAAAAGTGCTGCCTCCTTCATGACCGGATATG
The DNA here is from genome assembly GCF_058789975.1 of Paenibacillus sp. FW104-T2. NCBI lineage: Bacteria > Bacillati > Bacillota > Bacilli > Caryophanales > Paenibacillaceae > Paenibacillus > Paenibacillus sp. FW104-T2. Next base: position 86,904 of record NZ_JBYTCE010000012.1, read on the forward strand.
CACGCTCTTGGAGGAAACGCTGGTCTCCGGTAAAGAGGTAATGTTCCCACAGATGCGAAGTCAGCCAGACACCACCCATCGGCCAAAATGCCCAACTGGCATCACCGCCTGTAGGTGTTGTCGTTCTCCAAATATCCACATTGTGATGGGCTGTCCACCCGCGAGCACCGTACAATATGCGTGCTGTTCTGCGCCCAGTGTGACTGATGTCCTCCAATAAATCGAATAGTGGCTCATGGCATTCGCTCAGATTACACACCTCAGCTGGCCAATAATTCATTTCCGTATTGATATTGATCGTATAATCACTGTGCCATGGCGGCTCAACCTGATGATTCCATATACCCTGCAGATTGGCGGGCTGTGTGCCTGGACGCGAGCTGGCCATTAATAGATATCTGCCATATTGAAAATAAAGAGCTTCGAGCCCGGGATCTTGTGCTCCACCCTGGTAGGATTGAAGCCGCTCATCGGTAGGCAGCTCTGCGTTAGAAGTAGATCCGAGATCAAGACGGACCCGAGAAAATAAAGAAACGTGATCAGCCTCATGTCGGATACGCAGGCTTTCATGCCCTAATGTCATGGCTTTGGCGATGACATCTCTGCACTCTTGCTCAAGCAATGGTCCATCCTTTACGGGAACAATCTCATAGCTCTCAAAAGCAGTAGCTGCAGCCAGGTAAAATACAACCTGCTTGGCTCCCTGAACATGAAGCTTGCCATCCACCGTCGATATCTTCGCCTCATTTCCGGTCACCGTCACCGCTAAACGAACTGCATACGAGGTCCCCCGGTCTTCTTCATAGATGACCGATTCGGGATGGTCCCGGAAGTAGTTCGACTCCACATGACTCGGACAACGGCTGAACATGGTCACGCCATCTTCGGAAAGCTGAGTTGTATACGGATGCGGGCTATCCAATTGAGCAGTGATGTTAACTGCCCCGTCCCTGTCAGCTGTGAGCGTACATATCATCAGATCATCCGGTGTACTGGTGTACACTTCACGAACATAACGAACGCCTTCGTAGACATAGCTTGTTTTCGCTATACCGGATTCCAGATCAAGTTCACGCTCAAACTCTTCATAATTCAGCGCAAGGAGTCCTTCCTGCCGCAGGATGAAGTGCCCCATCGGCTGGTAAGCTTCCACATCACGGCCCAACATTTCACAGTTAAGCAGTTCTTCAGCTTCACTATATTGTCCAGCCATGATTAGTTCACGGGTGCGCTTCAAGTACCTCTGGCTGCTGTACTGAATGGTGTCGCGTGGATAACCTGACCAGAGGGTGTCTTCGTTTAACTGAATATGCTCTTCCGCTGCACCACCATACACCATACCGCCGAGACGACCGTTCCCAATAGGCAGTGCCTCTTCCCATCGAGTAGCGGGCTGGCGGTACCATAGACGATTGATCTTTGCTTCCTCATTAAATGGGGACATGTAATAACTCCTCTTCATTGGTCATCTATTATTTTAAGGAATAACTAAAACGTTTTCGAATACATCAAAACATATACAATAGGTATGTATTCACTGGATCTCCGTACACCTCAATTTTGTGCTTTAGCAACATTAAGGTGAAAGTGCTTTCAGTAAGAAAAGTATATTGGATTTAGAATTCTTCGTCAACGAAAAACATCACAAGACAAACAAGAAGAGGCCCTTGTTCAGGGCCTCTTCTATACTATGGATGAACCTCCATCCATGCTTGATTATTTTACATCTTTGCCAGTCCAGAGGGATACACGGTCTTTAACCCAAACCGTATATTGTTTCTCCATTTCCACTGCACCTGCTTTATCCAGCTCAGCAAGCATGTCATCATACACTTTATCGAAATTCGCAGGCGTCGTCAGAACTGCTTCTGGAATCCGTTTACGTACGATATCCTGAGTTTTTCTGAACGTTACGTCATAGTCTGTACCTGAAGGCACAGGCATGTTGTATGCCGCTCCCCATTCTTTGAGAGGAAGCTCCTCTTCAGACGGGTAGAACTCTTTCCAGGTTGTAATGCCATAGGCTTTGAGCGTTTCTTTCTCAGCAGGAGTATAACCAGCCACAATCTGCTCAGGGAAGTTGGTTGTGTAATAGTTATCTGTAGAATCCTTCACACCATCACCATATCTTGCACTGAAGATATTGTAGAGACCAATACCGGTTTCTTTACTGAATGCAGAGTTATCGTTGGTTTTACGATCCTGAACTTCGTCAGGGATAACACGTTTACCATTCTCTACATTATAGTGTTGACCTTCAATTCCCCAGTTTCTCAGCACTTGACCTTCGTCCGAAGCGAGCCAGTCCATGAATTTAATGATACGCACTGGGTCTTCCGCTGCAGTTGTGATCCCAATTCCGTAGCCGTCGAATCCCGTTGGCTGGAATGTGTGATCCACAATATCCTCGTTCAGGGATACAGAGAAGTGAGCGTATGTGCTATCATCCTTGCCTGCACCTTTCAGTGCATTTTCAGCTTCTTGATAGTTCCATTCCTGGTCAATCAGACCGAGTACACGGCCGCTGGCAATTTTGGATTTGTATTGGTCGTCTTTTTGAACAAATGTATCTTTGTCGAGCAGTCCTTCATTATACATTTTGTTCAACCAACGGAAATATTCTTTTTCTTCCGGACGTTTGTAGTGCAGCATCGCTTCATACGTCTCCGGGTTGATGTAATATTCACCGTCATCCGGAGCACCTGTTGCTTGGAATGCCGGGTTGGTTACCGTAATCATGATCTTCCAGTCATCCGCATTCAAAGTCAACGGAATCGTTGGTTGTCCATCAATGGTTGGATGTTTCTCATAGTAGGCTTTGAGCACATTCTCGTAATCCTCAAGTGTTTTCACTTCAGGGTAGCCGAGCTCCTTCAACACCTTTTGTTGAATTTCAAAACCGCCTGTTGCGTCAAACGTCATATTATCTACACCCATATTGGTTGGGATCGTGTAGATGGATGGATCTTCCGTGCTGTATTTCAAACGATTCATCTGATCGCCATAGATTTTCTTCAGGTTCGGTGCATGCTCTTCAATCAAATCCGTCAGGTCAATCATCGCACCAGCATCTACAAGCTTAGACAAATTACCTTTTGGGAAAATGATATCAGGATAATCACCGCTGGCAGCCATGAGACCAATCTTTTGATCGCCACCATTGTTTACATCGTATTCTGCTTCAATTGTAACGCCAGTTTGCTTGGTAATTTCCTTACCAACTGCATCTTGCATCTTGTTCCAAGTTGGACTTGCATCAGCACCAAAAAACGTAAATGTAACCGGATCGGTACCGTTTGAATCTTCAGAAGCGCTTTTGCTTCCCGAATTTCCGCAACCAGCAGTAACCAACAGCGCACTTGCGAGCATCAACATTGCAAAAGTCTTAGGTGTATTGCCTTTCATTTTGCCTCTCATTGTCTAGTTCCCCCTATTATTATGAAGGTTTTATCTGTATAACAGGCTAAGCCTGCGAATACCACTTTTGGAGCGCATTTCTGTATGCGCTTCCCATAAGACCAATCCATACTTTTTGTAAGCCTAAAATATATTGTATGGACAAATCACTTTAATGCTTCTAACACTGGTAAAACGTTTTCGAAACCTTCTTTAAAACGCTTACTGAAAGTGCTTACATCAATGATTATATGCTATCCTACCCGTCCCGTCAACAACAAAAAAAGGCCTTTTTACAAGGCCTCTTTCTGCAGAACAAAAGCTTTAAATTATAGGTTGTTTTCTGAAATTTTTCAGTTATTTCACATCTTTACCCGTCCACAGGGCGACACGTTCCTTCACCCATACGGTGTACTGTTTCTCCATCTCTACTGCCCCTGCTTTGTCGAGTTCAGCCAGGAGGCCGTCGTAAACTTGATCGAAGTTTTCAGGCTTCGCCAGAATAGCTTCAGGAATCCGTTTGCGGATGATATCCTGTGTTTTCTGGAATGTTACGTTGTAGTCTGTATCCGATGGAACCGGCATATTGTATGCAGCGCCCCAGTCTTTCAACTTCAGTTCATCTTCAGAAGGGAAGAAATCCTTCCATGTTGTAATACCATATGCTTTCAGCGTTTCCTTCTCAGCTGGAGTGTAACCCGCTTGAATCTGTTCAGGGAAATTGGTTGTGTAGTAATTGTCCGTAGAATCTTTTACCCCGTCGCCATATCTTGCGCTGAAGATGTTGTACAGACCAATACCTGTTTCTTTGGTAAATGCCGAGTTATCGTTGACTTTACGATCCTGAACTTCGTCAGGAATGACACGTTTTCCGTTTTCAACATTATAGTGTTGACCTTCAATTCCCCAGTTTCTCAGCACTTGACCTTCATCTGAAGCAAGCCAATCCATGAATTTGATGATTCGTACCGGATCTTTGGCCGTTGTTGAAATCCCGATTCCGTACCCGTCGAATCCAGTTGGCTGGAATGTGTGATCCACGATATCCTCGTTCAGGGATACAGAGAAGTGAGCATACGTGCTGTCATCTTTGCCCGCTGCTTTGAGGGCATTTTCGGCTTCACCATAGTTCCAGTCCTGGTCAATCAGACCGAGTACGCGGCCGCTGGCAATTTTGGATTTGTATTGGTCGTCTTTTTGAACAAATGTATCTTTGTCGAGCAGTCCTTCATTATACATTTTGTTCAACCAACGGAAATATTCTTTTTCTTCCGGACGTTTGTAGTGCAGCATCGCTTCATACGTTTCCGGGTTGATATAATATTCGCCGTCATCCGGTGCACCTGTTGCCTGGAATGCCGGGTTGGTTACGGTAATCATGATCTTCCAGTCATCCGCGTTCAATGTGAGTGGAATGGTTGGTTGACCGTCAATCGTTGGATGTTTCTCATAGTAGGTTCTTAATACGTTTTCGTAATCCTCAAGCGTTTTTACTTCTGGATATCCAAGCTCTTTCAAAACCTTTTGTTGAATCTCAAATCCGCCGCCGGCATCAAATGAAACGTTATCTACGCCCATGTTCGTCGGAATCGCATAAATGGCCTGATCTTCGAGACTGTATTTCAAACGATTCATCTGATCGCCATAGATTTTTTTCAGGTTTGGTGCATGTTCCTCGATCAGATCGGTAAGGTCAAGCATAGCACCTGCGTCAACAAGCTTCGATAAGTTCCCTTTAGGAAAGATAATATCAGGGTAATCACCGCTGGCAGCCATCAAAGGTATTTTCTGATCCCCGCCATTATTCACATCGTACTCTGCCTCAATCGTAACACCTGTTCGTTTGGTAATCTCTTGGCCGACTGCATCCTTCATATTGTTCCAGTTTGGACTTGCATCTGCACCAAAGAATGTAAACGTGATTGGACTGGTTGTATCCCCTGTATCCTCTGGTGTTTCTGAAGCAGTAGTACCTCCTCCACAGCCTGCCGTAATGGCAAGAGCACTTGCGAGTAGGAGCATTGCGAATGTTTTTGGTGTTTTGCCCTTCATGTGTAATCCCCCTTATGGATAAAATGAAGCTATCTATTGTATAACAGGCTTGCCTGCACATACCGAAAAGTGAATGATCTTGATGTTAATCTTTAGTTTTTATTACTTTAAAAGCGCTTACTAATTGAGTTGATATTTACCTCTTTAAATTAATAAACCTGATATATTCCTTTATTTCAGACTTGAAGGGAAAGCCGTTAAGGTCTGTCATACCAGTGATGTAAGTGCTTTCATACTTGAATAATAATCGCTCCGAAAGTCCTTGTCAATAGTGAATTCGTAAATTTGAAAACGTTTTTTGGAAAACGTTTTAGTACAAAAAGAGGAGCCCAGGTTTCTGGGTTCCTCTCTTCAAAAAAATGAATGATAAACGATAAGCAATTATTGAGCTTCACCATTCCACAATTTAACGCGATTTTGGACAAGCTCAGTGTATTGTTGCTCCATTTTTTCTGCTCCGGCCTTGTTCACTTCTGCAATCATTCCATCGTAGATGCCGTCAAACTGATCCGGGGAACTGAGAATAGCCTCCGGAATTCGTTTACGGATAATATCCTGCGTTTTTTGGAAAATAACGTTGTAATCGGAGTCACCTGGCGTTGGCAAATTGTAAGCCGCTCCCCATGGCTTAACCGCGAACTCATCTTCACTTGGGTACAAGTCCTTCCAGGTTGTAACACCATATGCTTGCAGTGTTTCTTTCTCTGGTTCGGAATAAGCTGCTACGATCTGTTCAGGGAAATTCGTGGTGTAATAGTTATCCGTCGAATCTTTAACCCCGTCTCCGTAGTGACCGGACATATTCGTGTAGAGACCAATCCCCGTCTCTTTTTGGAATACGGCAGCATTGTTGGTCTTTTGGTCCAGAACATCGGCAGGAATGACACGCTTGCCATCCTTCACTTCGTAGTGCTGACCTTCAATTCCCCAGTTCATCAGCACTTGACCTTCTTCAGAAGCCAGGTAATCGAAGAATTTAATCGTACGAACCGGATCCGGATTCGTCGTTGTAATACCTACACCCCAGCCGGATACGAATCCCGTGTCCTGATAGGAATGATCCTTGATGTCCTCAGACAGGGTTACCGGGAAGTGTGAATATGTTGCTTCAGGTTTGCCTGCTGCTTTCAATGCGTTTTCAGCATCGGAGTAGCCCCAATCCTGGTCAATTACACCAAGCACACGTCCACTTGCGATTTTGGATTTATACTGATCCGTTTTTTGTACGAAGCTGTCCTGATCAAGCAATCCCTCGTTGTACATTTTGTTCAACCAACGGAAGTACTCTTTTTCTTCCGGACGCTTGTAGTGAAGCATTGCTTCATACGTTTCCGGATTGATGTAATATTCACCGTCATCCGGTGCACCTGTTGCTAGGAAAGCCGGATTCGTTACCGTGATCATGATTCTCCAGTCATCCGCGTCAAGTGTTAGAGGGATCGTTGGTTGTCCATCAATCGTCGGATGTTTCTCTTTATATGCCTTCAGCACATTTTCGAAATCCTCGAGTGTGCGCACCTCAGGATAGCCAAGCTCTTTCAATACACGGTGCTGAATACCGAACCCGCCACCTGCATCAAAGTACTTTTGGTCTACCGCGTAATACGTTGGCAGCACATAGATGGCCTGATCCTCATTACTGTATTTCAACCGGTCCATGTAATTACCATACAGCTTCTTCAGATTGGGAGCATACTGGTCAATCAGATCGGTCAGATCCAACATTGCTCCTGCATCCACCAGCTTGCTAAGCTCTCCTTTGGGTGACACGATATCGGGATAATCGCCGCTCGCTGCCATTAAGGATATTTTGTCCTGACCACCGCTGACGGCAAATTCACCGTTAAGTGTTACTCCTGTTTTCTCCGTGATAACCTGACCAACCTCATCCTTCATGCCATTCCAGTTTGGACTGGGATCGACGCTAAAAAAGCTGAATGTGAGCGGAGTCGTTTCACCACTTGTGTCTTTAAACGACGTATCGCCGCCAGTTCCTCCACCGCCACAACCTGCGAGCAAAGACATCGCAAGTACAGGAGCCAGTGCCCCTTTCATTTTAAAACTTGCCATAATGGTAATCCTCCCTGTTTCATATGTCTGTCTTATCCGGGACTTTTTTGTCCCTGTCTATAGCTTCATGAATGCCGCTCCGCAGCCCTATACGGTGAGGCGCAAACCAATTGGTTACGCCTCGGGCACCTGATGCTTTTTTTTAGTTTACGGCTGCTCTTTTTGGTAGCTCTATATTGTTGATTATTATGCTTTTACTGCGCCCAGTGTCATACCGCCTACAAAGTACTTTTGCAGGAATGGATATACAACCAGGATTGGAACGGTAACAACGATCGTAATGGCCATCTTGATGGACTCTGGTGAAATCTGCGTCATCTGCTGTGCCATGTCATTGGCATTCCGTCCAGCACCAGAACCTTGCTGTGTACTTTGCAGTACTTTCATCAACTCATACTGGAGTGTTGTGAGATGTGCCTTGGAACCGTTGTACAGATACGTATCAAACCATGCGTTCCATTGGCCTACGGCCAGGAACAATGCAATCGTTGCAAGAACCGGTTTACAGAGTGGAAGGATGATTTTGTAATAAATCTTAAAGTCATTTGCACCGTCCAGTTTCGCCGATTCTTGAAGCGCATACGGCAGTCCGTCAATAAAGGAACGAATAACGAATACGTTGAACGCACTGATCATGCCTGGCAATACATACACCCAGAACGTACCGATCAGGTTCAGGTCACGCATCAGGATGTAGACCGGAATCAGACCCCCGGAGAAATACATCGTAAGTGCAAGTGCAGTGGATACGAATTTTCTCAATTTGAAGTCCGGACGAGCCAGTGTAAAGGCAATCATCGAGGAACTGATCAGACCGAGCAGTGTACCTACAATCGTACGCAGAATGGAAACCTGTAGACCTTGCAGCAGCCCGTCATATTGGAAGATCGTTTTGTAGTTTTCCAGTGTAAATTCCCGCGGCCACAAGTAAATTCCGCCACGTACCGTATCTGTTGAGTTATTCAATGAGATCGCAAGCACGTTCAGGAATGGATACAGCGTCACGATCAGTACCAGCGCCATAGCAATGATATTGAATATATCGAACAGTTTATCGCCCCGTGTAGCATTGAATGATTTGTTCGCCATAGTGTTCCCCCCTCCCTACATGATGCTTTCTTTGGTGAATTTCTTAAACAACCCGTTCGCTGTAAACAGAAGGATGATACTGACAACGGAGTTGAATATACCTATCGCTGTACCGTATGAGAATCGTCCCATGTTCAAACCATAATTGAGCGCGTATAGATCAAGTACTTCTGAGTAGTCGGTCACCAAACTGTTTCCAAGCAAGAACTGCTTCTCAAAACCGATACTGATCAAGTGTCCGATGGACATGATGAATAGTACGGAGATTGTCGTCCGAATACCTGGCAGTGTGATGTGCCACATCTGTCTCCAGCGGTTCGCACCGTCCACTCGGGAAGCTTCGTAAAGTTCCTGATCAATACCAGTAATGGCCGCCAGATAGATGATGGCATTCCAGCCTGTTTCTTTCCACATATCTGAAGCGGTTACAATGTACCAGAACAGGTTCCCCTTCGCCATGAACTGGATTGGCTGATCGATAATATTAAGACCTACCAAAATGTCATTGATAATCCCGCCATCGGTGGAGAGCATCTTGGTAATAATCCCTGCAACCACGACCCAAGATACAAAGTGAGGCAGATATGATACCGTTTGCACCGCACGTTTAAAGAACATGCCTTTGAGCTCATTCAAGAGAATTGCAAAGAAAATCGGCACGACAAAACCGACAATCAGCCCCATCAAGCTCATTGCAAGCGTATTTCGAAGTACCAGATAGAACCGCTCATCGCTAAACAGCTCTACAAAGTGTTTAAAACCAACCCATTCTTGGTCGCTGAACGATCTGGCTGGTTTGAAATTTTGGAAAGCCATCGTCCATCCCCATAGCGGCAGATAGTTAAATACAAAAACCCAAACTACGAATGGCAGTGACATGAGATAGAGATACTTCTGCTGCTTGATGCTATCCCAAATTCCGTTCCGCCGTTTGTTCGTTGGCGGCTTGGGGTTACTGCTTTTTTTCGCGGAAGCGGATTTTTTTGTTAGCGTTTCCATCTCCGTTCCCCCTCCTCTGTTTTATAGATCCATCATAACTGATAGAGCGTTTTCAAAATACCATCTGGATTTTAGAGAAAATCATATAAAAATTAGATATCCCCCCACAGAATTCGACATTATCTGCTCAAAATCAGGTGTTTTAAAGGCTTTCATCTACAATTTACGCCATAAAAAGGTAGATATAATCTAAAATGCTAAATTACGAAAACGTTTTATAGAAATCGTTTACCTTCATTTTTAGAGAATAGAAAAAGGACCTGAATCAGGTCCTCGCAATCATAATGTGAATTGAATGGTCTGCAGCTTGACGATGCCCAGCAACTCGGCCACCGATATCGTGGCTACAGGATCGAATTGATCTCCCAACAAGTACGCGACCATCTCCTGAAACAGGAAGGCAGCTTCAGGACGTTTCATCATGGAAACATTGGTAAAAGGCAAAGACGATACTAGCAGTTTCCCCCGCCCCACTCTGGCCTCAAAAGCATATGCCAATCGTTTCGCTCTGTGAAAATGATCAATGACTTCAAGAGATGGACGTACTCCATGTAACGAATCAAGGCATATCGCAGGAGTACCATTTACCAGGTGGTACCAATGCCAATCCGAAGCCTGATCATGCGGGAAACGGCCCAGCAGAGGTATCTTTTCCTGCAAATTCATTCCCATCGTTGCTCCAGATTGTGTTGCAAACATGAGATAATTCCAGAATACAGGCAGATACTTGGTGTCTACAGCATCATATAGTTCATTCGGTTTAACCTGAAGCCAGACACTGCCACCATTCATAAGATAATCAAGTACATTAGGCGTAAGTGAAGAGATGATCACCAGGTCCATTTGACCTTGGCTAATCAAGTCTTTCCCGTCCAGAGGGTCCACCTGGCGATGATAGGAATCCGGTAAAAATGGTTGCAGCTCATCCACGCAATTCCAGATCCGATGAGATCGGTTGTGAGGATGATAGTGAGGAAACGACCAACCGTACCAGACATTGGCCGCAACAATTTCCGAATGGCCTGATCTGATCTCAGCTTCAATGACAAAGGCAGCAGCCCCATGCTTAGGTGCCTGTATGGCTAGACGCCCAAGCGAAACAACAGAGCCGCAGCTAATATCTCCATGTGCCCACTCACCCTCATCCTCAATGATATGATTACGGATTAGCTTCCAATGGATGGAGGCACCTACAATCGGCTTCTCTCCATAATGAGATATGCTGGCTTCAATATGGACAGGTTCCCCAGCATAGTAAGTCCGCTGTCTACTACCCAGCAAGAGCACAATGCTTTCGTTAAACTGCTTGAATACTGCTGGTTCCACTATCCCCTTGCTCTCCCAGAACACGTCCAGAACTCCCGTGGTCGCATGTCCCTGTCCAGGAAAGTCACGGATATCAAGCAGTTGTATGCCCGCTGCATCTGGTGTGCGGCGAACTCGCTCCATTGCTTCCTTTAACGACCGCAGCAGATGTATGCCACTTGCTTGCTGAAAATCTTCCACATCATCCGCCAGGCCTCTGCGTGCAATGGACTCTTCAATGGACTCCAACCAGCTTGGGCGCAGGACGCCTGTGTACTTTTCTCGCTCCTGAGGGCGTACATACATGGTGAACTGTGCATGTTCATGCCCAACGACCGGATTATTCGTAAGCCGGGTGACATCATGGTAATCCAGCGTTGTATCCGGTACGGCAGACAGCTCGGATTCCAGTGGAGGGTGCCAGTTCAATGACTGAATATAAAAGTCTGCATTTCGGCCTTGAGCCGGCAGCTGCCCAAAGCCTGTATTATCCGTATATAACCGTGTGGGGTCAAGCGAACGAGCGAGTTCTACCAAATCATTCAATTCAGGATGTCCGTTAGGACCAATCAGTTCATTACCCAACGAAAACATGACAAAGGAAGGATGTGTGTGCAAGGAATGTAATAATCCTTTTAATTCCCGGGTTAAAAATAGCATGATCTCTGCCGGTGCCTTCACGTCACGATTCTCAAACCACCGTGACCAATGCGGAAGTTCAGCCTGGACAAGCATGCCTTCTTCATCTGCAGCCTCCCAGAACGGCCGGGGTGCACTCCAGCCATGCAGACGTACATGATTGAATCCGTGAGACTTTGCCGTACGGAACTGCTGTACATAATGCTGCTTGTCCCAGACCGGATAACCCGTTAACGGAAAAATGCAACAATCCACGTATCCGCGCAAAAATACAGGCACACTGTTTAACTCAAGCTTCTTTCTATTCGTTCTGAAGGAACGCATGCCGAATGTCCGTTCCACCCGATCCAGCTCTCCTCCCTCATCCTGCAAGGAGACAACGACCTGATATAACCTCGGAGATCTATCCGACCACAGAGCAATGTCCTTCTCCTGGCCCAGGTCCAGATCCCACTGCTCCGTGCCATAACTTTCTTCGAATTGTTGGTCCTCATTCGGAAGAGACATCGAAGCGATGGTGCGGCTCTGCCTCGAAAGCCAGCTTCCATCAGGGTGCCTAATATCCACATGAATTTGACATGTGCTGGATTTGGTTGACTCGCTAGCGCTTACATCATACCGGATCGTTACGATCCCGTTCTCGGCGTCAGGCTCGATATACAATTGCTTGATCCGGGAAGACGGTAGCCGATCCAGATAGGCTCCACCTGTAATTCCACCCCAAGCTGTAGCTGTGTGGATGGAATGAATATGACTTCCGGCCAAAGGCAGCTTCATCGTATTATCCACGCGCAATTCCAGCTGGTTTTGCCCTCCCGAATCGAGTAGGGATGTAATGTCCCATTCCTGCGCCACAAGCAGACTGTCACGCTGCCCGGCATGATGTCCATTTACCCAGAGATCTGTTGTCCATCTGACTCCCTCAAGTCTCAATACATATTCGCAGTCTGGCTCTGACACTGGAAGATCGACTATCGTCGAGTACCAGGCAGCACCCTCGTATTCACGTATTTTGGTCCATGTATCCATCCTGAGATAATCCGGCTCATTTCCATACCCCTGCTCTTCCCAGGAACCTGGAACCTGAATCGTTCCCCATATGGATTCATCAGAAAGTGGCGGTCTCCCGCCATTGGCAGGGTCTGTTTCGAGACAGAACTTCCAGGTCCCCTTCAGGTCAAACGTATGGCGAACAGCTTGTATATCCGATGGTTTCATCTGATGGTCTCCTTGTCCGGAATTAGATACTTCCAGTTTAAGACGTACATATGGAAGACACCATTGCTTATATAAGGAAGACGATGGACTATGTCATGATGCAAATGAAGACATGAAGCATTTTCGAAAACGTTTTATATCTTAAGAAAAGAAAATTAATATATAAAAAGCAAAGCTATTTTAGCTGCGACTATACGCCGTCAGGCTCTTCAGGCTGATCTTTAGATTGGGATCTGGCATGTTTGTACGCCGAAGGAGACTCTCCCACATACTTCTTGAATTTACCGTGAAAATAATCCACATTGGCATACCCGACTCTTGCGGCAACCTGATGTACCTTTAACCCTTCATCAAGCAGTTCTTTCGCTTTTTCCATACGAACCTTGTCCAGGAATGCGTTGAAATACTCTCCCGTGTGGTTCTTGAACAGCTTGCCCAGATAACTGCTGTTATAGTTGAACACCTCGGCAAGAACCTCCAGCTTGAGATTCTCTCCAGGATTACGCCGAATAAAATCGATCATTTGTTTTAGTGCCGTATCTTTACTGCCACCGCCCATACGTTGAATAAGACGGCTTAGATGGCCTTCTGCCATCGCCTTCAGATCAGATACCGTTAATTGATGATATACTTCGTTGATCAGGACAGAATGTTCCTGCATGATGGACTGCATATGCTGGTTCGAGGCAGCCAGTTTGTTGATAGCCATGGAGAACACCTGAGAGAACGCTGTTTTGATGGCCTGCTCTGTCCGGTGGTAAGGAACAATTCGCTCCTCGATCTCGCCCAGCACCCGAGTTACAGATTCCATGCTGCGTATGTCGAGCGCATAATACAGCTTGTCTGCCAGTTCCGATTCTTCAGGCTCAGCGCTTTCATCTTCGCCGATCATGGAAGCAGCCGTTCCTTCAGCAGCAAGCTCTTCATTCCACAACATAATCCGTTGTTCGGTGAATAGAAAACGTTCTGCCAGCAGTCCATTAGCCTGTTTATAGGATCTGACAATCTCGGAAGTGGTATTGGCCGGTTCGCCTGCTGCTCCGTACATCGTAATGTTCCATTCTCCGAGCAGCCGCTTCAGCTCATCATATAGATGCTCGGCAGATGAAGCCGATGTGATTGGATCCTTGCACAGCAAGGCAAGACCCGAATGATAAGAGAAGACAATTCCCCGATCCTTTTGATCAAAGGCCTCTGCCAGTTTGCGTTTAACTACACCTCCACGCTGCACATCAGGTGCGGTATGCATCTCTAACAGGACAACCTGATATTGCGGCCATTTCAATCCAAGGGCATCCTCTTCGATGGGACCGACGCCTTCCAGATTATCAAATAGAAGCGCCTCGATCTGATGCTCCCGATATGCCGTATCTTCACCTGCATGACGTGCCAGTGTCTCCTGCTCACGTGTAAGCACTGCAGCAATACGCTGAAGCTCACCAATGATCTCCTCTTCATCCACAGGCTTGAGCAAGTACCCATCCACACCGAAGCTGATTGCTTTCTTGGCATAATCAAAATCGGCATACCCACTCAGAATGAGAAAATGTGATCCAGGATGCTGTTTCCGCACCTCTTCGATTACGTCCAGTCCAGTCATGCCCGGCATACGGATATCGATAATGGTCAGATCAGGTTTAAGCTCATCAAATCGAGTAATGGCCTCCCGTCCACTGGCTGCGGTAGCAATCACCTCAAATCCATACTCTGCCCAATTTATGATCGTTGTCAGTCCCTCGCGTATGCTCGGTTCATCATCCACCAAAAATACTTTATACATGCTGTTCCCCTCCTGAAGGTAAGTCAAAAGCAATCTCTGTTCCTTCTCCGTACACACTCGTAATCTGTAATCCGTACGGTTCACCGTATGTCAGCGTTAACCGTTGATGCACGTTGCGCAGCCCAATCCGGCTCTTCTCCTGCTCCTCCGGTCCGCGGATAAATTGCATAACCTTTGTAAGACGCTCCGGTGTAATACCGGCACCATCATCATTGACACGAACCTGAACCACATCATTGACCAGACGAATATCTACATTGACATGGACCGTTCCCTCTTTATTCTCCAATCCATGCACAATGGCGTTTTCCACCAGAGGTTGAACGATCAAAGGCGGAATGTATATTTTCTCTGCTCCGGGATCGATATGAATCTGAAAGGCAAGCCGATCCCCGTAGCGGAATTTCTGTATCTCCAGGTATGAGCTTACCATCTCGAGCTCAGCCTGGAAGGTCGTTTTGCCACTCCCAATTTCAAGGCTTTTGCGCATCAGTTTGCCGAGCAGTCTGACGATATTCGCAATCTCGGCCTCCCCTTTGATATGAGCTTTCATGCGAATGGACTCCAGGGCGTTAAACAAAAAGTGAGGATTAATCTGACTTGCCATCATTTTCAGTTTAATCTCTTTCTGCGCGATTTCCAATTGGTTGTTCTGCTCGGTCGTTTCAACGACCTGAGTCATTAGTTCGTTTATGCTTTTGACCATGTAATTGAATTGTCTCGATAATTGTCCAATTTCATCGTCTCCGTCGATTCGGGATGTCACATTCAGATCCCCAAGGGCCAGCTTGTTCAGATGCTTGCTAAGACGAAGCAGCCTGTTCGAAGTAAGGAATGAAATAATATATACAAGTAAGAGTGCAATGATTAAGACAAGGGAGATAAAGAGCATACCTATCAGACTGATCGTATTGGCATCCTTGACGATATCTTTGGTCTCGAAGACGGAGATCACCTTCAAGCTGTTCATACTCGACACAGGGCGCAGCTCATCGATAACAATATTGGACGGCTCTCCCTGAAAATCAGCTTCCAGTGTTCCTTTGGCCTGATTCTGTAAATCGACGCCAAAATCCAGCTCGTCCAGCGTTTTGCCCACCAGATCCGTATTTTTGGCAGCCACAACATAACCCTGCTCATCCGCAATTAGCGTTTCAAAGGGTTCTTGTCGAAGCAACTCGTTGAGCTCATCCTGATTGATTTCAATCAGCAGTACTCCCTCGGTGCGATATTCAGGAAAAGGCACTTTGCGCACCAGGCTGAGTTTGTGAACCGGATTATCTTCCTTGTCCGGAATGTAGAACCATCCCGTGTTCGTCGATAACAGCGCTTTTTGATACCAATAGCTTTCCTTCGTCTGCTCGTTCAACGGGATGAACTCCAGATTATTAATCAAGGTGGGGTTATCGGAATAAAAACGAATGCCTGCCACCTCACGGTATTGTCGCTTGTATTCCTGAAAATCCTTATAGGCCAAATAAGCAGAGGTCAATTCCATCACGCTGGAATAGCGCTTGTTCACAATCTCCTTCAGTTCGTTGTTGAACATCAGAATATCGGAAATATCCGTCGGCACACGCAGCAATGTGGCTGTCTGGCTCTTGATCTTGTCCACGTTGTTGATGGTCTGCCCGATCGCATTATCCAGTGCCTGCTGCCGGAAATATCCGGTCACGGCAAGACCAATGATCAGAACCGGAATCATGACGACAAGTACATAGGAAATCAGCAGTTTATGCTTCAATTTGAGATTGTTCGATACACGTATAAACCTTCTTAACATATCTGCACCTTCCATTGCCCATATAAGCGCTTACATATAAATGGCAAGATCCATTGGTTCCTGCATTTCCACTTATCATACCATACAACCCGTATAAGCTCTTAAATTTGCAGGTTTGTGATCGCGGCAATTATTCCTTAGATTAGCACACATTCCTGCTCAATTGCAGTGACCAAATGATGTATTTGCCATACAAAAACAATAAAAAGGCCGCCATGGGTATGGCGGCCGGGCTTGCAGATATGCTGCATCGCAAACAGATGGCGATATAAACGCAAGACCCTTTTGCTGAAGCTATTGATCAATTAAGGACGGGGTGTCTCTACCCCATTCAGAATCAGTTTAGGATGAATATCCGCGCTCAATGAAGCCGATACAGCGCAGTATTTTTCTTCAGCCATTTGGATGGCTTTCCAGATACGATAATCCGGGATATCTCCATCGACTTTGAAGATCAGATCAATGGATGTAAAACCTTTGGGCATTCCTTCACTGCGTGTACCCTGAGCTTCAATCTCAATTCCGGTGATTTTGTCCAGGAAGGCATCCAAAATCATCGTAATATCGATTCCCATGCATCCTCCAAGACCTGCAAGCAACAGTTCCATCGGTGTAGCACCCTTGCTGTCGCCACCATAAGCAGCCGTGGCATCCATGCCTACAGCATAGCCAGAGGGTCCTTCGGAAGTAAACGCGCGTTTGCCTTTCCATACGGTTGTTACATTCATGATGTTATCCTTCTTTCTTAGAATAGTTTACGTTCTGCAGATATCCGTTCCAGGTACGGCTCGTTCTTCCGATCGCTGTTGTCTCCAAATGTTTTTGATTTATACTCACAAAGGATAACATTCGGTGACAAAGGCGAACGCTACGCTTCTTCAGAATCGATTCCGTCCCTTTCACTCAGTCTGCTTATCTCTGAGAATTCTCAGAATTCAGTAATTTGCTGCAAAAATCTTCGTGTTCGTTCCTGTTCCGGATGTTCAAAAAATGCCTGTGGACTGGCTTCTTCCACGATCGAACCGTCTGCCATAAATACGATCTTATTGGCCACATTCCGGGCAAACTTCAATTCATGCGTGACCACCAGCATCGTCATGCCTTCCTGTGCCAGCTCCTTCATGACCGAAAGAACCTCGCCTACAAGTTCGGGGTCCAGGGCCGAAGTCGGCTCATCGAACAGCATCACTTTCGGTTCCATGGCAAGTGCACGAGCAATCGCAACCCGCTGCTGTTGTCCCCCTGACAAGCGGGATGGATAAGCATCCTGCTTGTCCGACAATCCTACACGATCCAGCAGAATGCGGCCGCGTTCGGCCGCTTCGTCGCGCTTGATTTTCTTCACGGTCACGAGGCCTTCCATCACATTTCCCAGTACTGTTTTGTGAGGGTACAGGTTGAATTGCTGAAACACCATACCAGTCTGACGGCGAATCTCAAGCACTCGTGAGCGCTGAACTCGCAGCGGATCATTGCTGTCAACGATAATGCCGTTCACTTCGATCTTTCCGCCGGACAGTTCTTCTAGTCCATTCAGACAGCGAAGCAGCGTGCTTTTACCGGAACCACTCGGTCCCAACAGGACTACGATATCTTTTTCATTCACGTGCAGGTCAATATTCGTAAGTACTTCATGATTTCCAAAATGTTTCTTCAGTCCAGTTGTTGTAATCATCGGTTCTCTCCCTCCATCAGTAAGCCCGGGCCAACCGGCGCTCCACTTGTTCCAGAATGGCCGAGAAGCCGATACTCATAATCCAGTACATCACACCGATGGCTAGATAAAACGGCATATTCAACGCATATTGGGATACCAGTAACTGTGCTGAACGCAATAGCTCCGTTACACCGATCGTTGCCACCAGTGATGTTTCCTTCAGCATACCAATAAACGTGTTGCCCATCGGTGGAATGGCAATGCGTACTGCCTGAGGGAATACAATCCGTCTCATCGTCTGAAAAGGAGTCATTCCCGTAGCATAAGCCGCTTCTGTCTGCCCCTTCGGCACAGCCTGAATGGCGCCCCTGAATGTCTCAGACAGGAACGCACCTGCATTCAAACTCAGCCCCAGACAGGCTGCCGTGAGCGATCCCAAGGTTACGCCATAATCGACCAATCCATAATAGATAACGAATAATTGCACCAACAGCGGGGTTCCCCGCATGATGGATACGTAAAACCGTGCGATCATCCGAAGCCATAGCGGGCCTTTCAGTCGGACAACAGCAACAATCACACCGATCAAAAATGCAAAAAACATTGAAATTATGGTCACATAAAGCGTGTAATAAGCCCCCTTCAAAAAGAAGGGGATATTTTCAAATACCAGTTCCATGGATCAAACTTCCCTTCGCCTTGCCGGTCATTATTGCGCAGGCTCTTCACCAAACCATTTTTTGAAAATGGTATTGTACGTGCCATCATCCTTCATGCCTTGAAGAGCTTCGTTCAGCGCTGCAACAAGTTCCGGATTATTTTTTCGAACAGCAATACCGGCTTGGTCACTCTTGATCGGTTCACCTACAGCCTTAATCTTGAATCCGTTGGAATCAATAATGGGTTTAAGCGCGTATAGGTTGTTGATTGTTGCATCAATGCGTCCTGCATCCAGATCTTTAAGCGATGTGATGACATCGTCATACGTCTTAATGGTGAAGTCTCCCACTTTCGGCAGCACTTCATTACGCAGATAAGTTTCATCATTTGTGCCCAGACCTACACCAATCGTTTTCCCTTTGAAATCTTCAAGTTTGGTAATATCGTTATTATCGTTTTTCACAATGATTTTCACTTGGTTTGTGATATAGCCTTCACTGAAATCGAGCGCCTGTTTCCGTTCGTCGGTGATCGTCATCTGGCTGATAATGGCATCAATCTTTTTCGATTGCAGGCTTGGTGTCAGGCCAGAGAATTCCTGGGAGACAAATTCAACCTCTACCCCGAGGCGCTTGGCAACCTCACGTGCGATATCTGCATCAAAACCATCCATCTCCTTGTTGTCATTCAGGAAGTTGTATGGACGGTATGTACCCATCATCCCTACTTTCATGGTGCCCGCTGACTTGATCTGTTCCAGTTCATTACTTGCTTGTGCTCCATTGCTGCTGCCATTATCGGTTGTTTTGCTTCCGCATGCACTTACAACCAGTACAACCATAAGTAGAATTGCCGTAAGCATCCAACCTTTGCGCATCTTTTTGCCGTTACTTGGTGTTCCATTATTCATCATGTTAACTTCCTCTCATTCATGTGGTTAATAGTTGTATCCATTATTCCCTGCTTCTGTCTCAATCATGTAAAAAAAGCCCGCGGTACATGCACATCATCACGTGCCCAGCAAACCGTAAAATTCAAAGCTGGATGCTTCCGCAGCGAGCGATTCAGCTGTCTTAGCCGATATGCCCTCATGCAGCTCCGCAGAGCCAAACAGCCAGCGGGAGATCATGCCTTCGATCATGCTCACCAGTAGAGCAGCCCGTACAGGCACATCCATCGAAGGTGGCAGCATGCCAAGTTCAATGGCACGTTCCATGTTATGGCGGAATGCTGACTCCACAGCACCGCGTGTCTCCTCAACCAGACGACGTACCGATTCTTCGGTCACGATACCTTTCAGCAGCAGCTCCATAAAGTAACGGTTATCTGCGGCAAAAGAGAACAAGCTGATAAACAATCGCTCTGACGCTTTAACCATATCCTCAACCGATCCTGCATCCTTGCGATAACCCTGACCGATCGCTTCAAGCAGTTTCTCTCTGCCTGTTAACACAATCTCTTCAGCGATGGCTTCCTTACTCTTGAAATGCCAATAAAACGTCCCTTGAGCTACACCAGCTTCACGAACAATATCCGATATCTTGGTCTGGTGATACCCATGAGTCGCAAATCGCTGCATCGCAATACGTATAATCTGATCCCGGCGTTCTTCTCCGGGTTCCTTATCATTTACTTTGGACATTTCAATACCCTCCCGATTGATCAGTCAGTCAGTTAATTATATCCTATGGGATAACTAGGTTTTTGTCAATATGGTTTTAAACAATCAATTCAATGCATAAGTTGAAGTTGGACACGTTTCTGATCATAATAGATGATAGCCTTGTTCTGCTGAACAAGCATTGTCAGTCAAGCAGAGCAGACCACCTTCTGCATCTGCATTTCAAGGAGGAAGAGCATTGGACATTTTATCATCCATTATTATGGGCATCATCGAAGGTTTGACTGAGTTTTTGCCCGTGTCCTCAACCGGACACATGATTCTGACCGCCCACTTGCTGGGATTATCGGAGGACAACGAGTCAGTCAAAACGTTTGAAGTGGTTGTTCAGCTCGGTGCTGTACTTGCTGTCGTTGTGCTTTACTGGAACAAATTCATTGATATGTTCCGCTTCACCGGAGGCAAAAGGAGCTACTCCCAACGTCTGAACCTTGTACATATCTTTCTCGCGATGGTACCGGCTGTAGTCATTGGACTTGTTTTCCGCGACTGGATCAAGGCACATCTATTTGGGCCAGAGACCGTATTGTACAGTTTGGTCATTGGCGGGATCTTGATGATTGTAGCTGAGCGCTGGAGCCGCCGCAGTCACCGAATCACAACACATGATGTGGACGATATTACGTATACACAGGCATTTGTCGTGGGACTTTTTCAGATTTTGGCATTGTGGCCAGGTTTCTCACGTTCCGGTTCAACGATCTCTGGTGGATTGTTCGCAGGGGTAAGCCGCGTTGCTGCTGCTGAATTTACCTTCCTGGTGTCCGTTCCCATCATGATTGGAGCCACAGGATACGACCTCTACAAAAGCATCGATCACCTGAACGGTAGCGACTTCCCTATCTTTGCGATTGGATTTATCGCTGCATTTATCGTAGCCATGCTTGCCATTAAGACATTCTTGTCCATTTTGAAAAAACTCAGCCTGACTGTCTTTGCGATTTATCGCTTTGTGCTGGCAGCCGTATTCTTTTTCATTCTGATGATGTAGTTACAGTAAAAAATAATTTTAAAAAGGCGACACGCGTTCCTACCGGAACCGGTGTCGCCTTTTTCATATCCTTATACTTTTGATTCCAGCGTCTCCAGGTATTCAGAGATTTGTGTAGGCGTTTTTGCCCATTTACTGTGCAGGTGGGCAATCTTCTTGCCGTTCTGGAACACGAGCAAACTTGGAATGCCGCGTACCGCATTTTCCTCAGCGAGCGGTTGGAATTCCTCCGCATCCATTGCATAGAAGGTTTTGTCCGAGTGCTGATCGATGACTGCACCAATAAAACGGTCGAGGTTTTTGCAGTCCGGGCACCAGTTTGTATCGAATTTGATGACGGTCAGCCCGTCTGAATTAATGGTATCACGGTATTGTTGTTCACTTTGAATTCTTTCCATATGTCTTCTCTCCCTTGTACAATTCTTAATGGTTGACCTCTATTGTACCTCTAATAGTTACAATTGCAATAGGCAGACTGGATATTCAACGGTGCTGCTTGTACTGATTGGCCGGATAATGCTCCCTTATTTCTTGAATTTCTGCATCTGTAAGGTGTGCAGATGCCGAAGCCTCAATATTGTGGAGCAGCTGTGTTCGGGAGCTTGCTCCCGGGACGACGGCAGCTACCGCCGGATGGGACAAGGCGTATCGAATGGCAGTTTGCGCCATGCTCCGCTCGTCAGTAACGAGGCGGCTCAAGCCTTTACGAATGGCAAGCAGCTGATCCGGCGTATAATCCAGATAACCCTTCTCTACCTTGGAAGCACCGGAATCCGCGAGTACTCCGCTGGCAACAGGTCCGCGGGCAATGACGCTAATCCCTTTTTGTTCAAGCAAAGGCAGTACTTCCTCTTCTGCACGGCGATCCACGACGCTATATTGATTCATAACACTGGCAATGGATGATCTTCTTACATACTCCCGAATGACATTAGGGCGTATGGACGATATGCCATAATACCGAATCAGCCCTTCCTGCTTCAGCTCCTCGAAGGCTTCAATCGTTTCTTCAATTGGATCATCTAATGTACCGCCATGCAGCTGATACAGGTCGATGTAATCCGTTTGGAGTCGTCTGAGGCTGTCATGGACAGCTTGCTTGATATACGCTTTGGACGGATCCCATGACCAGCCCTCTTTCCCTGGCAATCGGCGGTTGCCCACCTTCGTTGCCAAGATTACCTGCTCACGGCGACCCTGAATTGCTTTTCCCACAATTTCCTCATTACGTCCTGCATCATACAGGTCAGCTGTATCGAGCAGATTGACGCCGCGGTCCAGTGCCTCATGAATCAGATTTACAGCGGGCTCCACTTCGGTTCCGAGTGACATGCAGCCCAGTCCAATTTCACCGACGTACAGTTCAGATAAGCCCAGTCGATTTTTCTTCATGCGTACATCCCCTTTCATACGTTCTGCAAGTATCCATTGTATCATTCTTCCTGGCAAAAATCGCATCCGAAGGTGCGATGGGATTAAACAAAGAAAAGCCCGGAACCTGAAGGGCTCCGGGCCTTGCTAGTGTATTCACATCGGTGAGTCTAATTGATGTCTACTCGCTGTACTTTTTTGCTTCCATTTGAAGAATTGGAGCCTTTCATCATGCCGGAAACGGTTGAAAACAGTTTATCTCTGGCCTGCTTGTTCCTCATCAGATAGGTCACGCCTGCACCAATGGCCGTCATTATAATTCCGCTTTTTTTAGACATGTGTTTCTCCTCCTTAAGGGATTGATGTACATCGTGTCTTGCTTGAAATTTACCCTTTGTGAGGAAAACGAAACGGCTATGTCATACCAGTCATATCACCTGGAGACGATGCAGAAAAACCTCCGTGAATGCCAGCCCCTGATGGATATCATAAAAAAAATGACCCCTAAAAATTTAGGAGTCACCTTGATTAGCTCTTTGACTTTGAGATCAATCCGACGGCGGTGCCACATGAGTCATTTCTTCATGTTTGTACGTCGAACCATCCGCAGTCAGGTAAAAGTGTCCGATGGGATGCAAATTCTCATCCAGCTCGTAAACAAGGGGGATGCCGGTAGGAATGTTGAGAGCCATGACATCGGCTTCCGACATCTCATCCAAATGCATAACAAGGGAACGAAGTGTGTTCCCGTGCGCGGAGATCAGTACCCTTTTCCCGGCTGACACCATGGGTTTGATCTCGCTGTTCCAGTACTCCAGCACCCGCTTGGACGTATCCATCAAGTTCTCGGTACGGGGGATGGTACAACCCAGACGCTTGTACTTGTCCACATCCTGCACATAACGATCATCCGTCTCATCCAGCGGCGGCGGAGATACGTTAACAGAACGTCTCCACTCCATAACCTGGTCTTCTCCGTATTTGACTGCAGTCTGCTGTTTATTCAAACCCTGCAGAGCACCGTAATGACGTTCATTAAGCTTCCATGTCTTTGTGATCGGAATCCACATCCGGTCCATCTCATCAAGCGCAATGTCCAGCGTTCGAATGGAACGTTTAAGTACCGAAGCATAAGCATAGTCAAAATCAAAACCCTGTTCCTTTAAGATTTTGCCAGCTTTGCGGGCTTCACCATACCCGTCCTTGGTCAGGTCTACATCAGTCCAGCCCGTGAATCGGTTCTCCACATTCCACATACTCTGTCCATGACGAATTAATACCACTCTGTACATTGCCGTACCTCCTTCCTCAAAATCATTACCCGCATGTGCCGTGAGATATGCCTAAGAACATTCACTACATTAATAGTATGGAGCCATCATCAGGTATACGACTACCCCTGTGGAACTGACATACAGCCAGATCGGCATCGTCCAGCGAGCAATTTTGCGGTGTTTCTTCAATTGGTTTGTCCAGCCCCAGACGAGAGTGAACAAAGCCAGCGGCACAATAATGGCTGCAAGAATACTGTGAGTAATCAAAATAAAGAAATAGATGGAGCGAACAATGCCTTCCCCGCCGTATTTGGACGTTTCCGGGGAGAGATAGTGGAACGACAAATACGTGACAAGAAACAGCAATGTTGTTGTGAACGCAGCAAGAATAAATCGTTTATGCAGCTTCACGTTCTTCTTGATAATAGCAATCAGCGCGGCAAGCAGAAAAATGAAGGTGAAACTGTTAAACACGGCATTAAACCGCGGCAGCACCGTAATATCAAAGGCCACATCCCCTTTGTATCCGATCGAAGGTGCGAAGAACAGCAATAAAATAATGACATTGGCAAGAATGGAAATGGTAATAATGATACCTGCGAAATTTTTATTACTTGTCGGGGCGGCCGAATTGGATTGAATATTTGAATCCCCTTTGTTATGTTTGCCCAAAGCAAAATCCTCCTCATATGCTAACTTCTATGTTCTATGTCATTATATCTCGCGGCCTGCCCCCTGTTAAGTGACAACACTCTGAACAAAAAGCGTCCCACCCCATATAAAATGCCCTTAACAGCTCGTTTTCATCCGAATGTGGCCTGTCACCGGTTTACCCAATACAGACTTTATGGTATAATTAATTTAAATAATCACATACGCGTTGAAATTGGAGGAGCCTGTCACCAAGGGCCCCTCCTTGTCTTTTTATGGCATATTAGGGCACTGTTATTTGCGCCTTTCTATGCCATTTTTTTGTGTCATGACAATGGAATCATGTGCTCTTGGTGAGGAAATCCTATAGACGCTACTGTTGGAGAGGAGTGCACTTATGGAATTTGTTTTGGTACTTGCATTAATTTTGATTTTCACCAAACTAGCTGGGGACCTGTCCGTTAGACTCGGTCAACCATCCGTATTGGGTAAGCTGATTGTAGGTGTTGTTCTTGGACCTGCCATTCTGGGTTGGGTCCAACAAACTGATTTCGTTCATTATATGGCGGAGATTGGTGTACTTCTGTTAATGTTCATTGCCGGTCTTGAGACGGACCTCGAGCAACTGAAGAAAAACTGGAAGGCAGCTTTCGCTGTTGCCGTTGGAGGTATTATTCTTCCATTTATCGGAGGATACGGTTCTGCCATAGCCTTTGGCATGTCTCAGACTCACGCTCTTTTCTTCGGACTTCTGTTCTGTGCTACGTCCGTGAGTATTTCCGTCCAGACACTCAAGGATATGGATCAGCTCAGTTCGCGTGAAGGTACTACAATTCTCGGTGCAGCTGTAGTTGATGACGTTCTGGTTGTTGTACTGCTAGCCGTTATGATGAGCTTGCTCGGAACAGGTGCAGGTGACACGTCAATCAGTCTGCTTATTGGTAAAAAATTATTATTCTTTGTTATTATTATTGCTGCCGGCTGGTTCCTTGTTCCTCGAATCATGAAGTGGATGGCACCTCTCAAAGTTACAGAGACTGTCATTACTACAGGATTAATCATCTGTTTCGGATTTTCCTATTTCGCAGAATGGATGGGCGTTGCGGGGATTATTGGTGCATTTGCCGCTGGTATTGCCATATCCCAAACCACTTTCAAGCATGAAGTTGAAAGTAAAGTTGAGCCCATTGCCTACAGTATCTTTGTGCCTGTATTCTTCGTAAGTATCGGACTAAATGTTACGTTTGACGGTGTAGGTTCCCAAATCTGGTTTATCATTGTTATAAGTTTGATTGCGATTGTGACGAAGCTGCTTGGGGGCGGAGCCGGTGCACGTCTTACCGGATTTGATCGAGTTTCGTCTCTGGCTATCGGTGCAGGAATGATATCTAGGGGAGAAGTTGCACTGATTATTGCTTCAACCGGACTCGCTTCCGGCTTGCTCGATCCTGAATATTTTACCAGCGTTGTCATCATGGTTATCGTAACTACACTCGTTACCCCACCGTTGCTCAAAATAACTTTTGCTCGCAAAAAAGGTGAAAATCGTGTTGAACAAGGTATTGAGAAAGCCCATCTAAACGGATGATATATTTAACGAATGAATCGTAGAAATAGATACGGACACAAAATAGGATGATGTATTGCGTTGGATTAATGACTGCAGTATTTTCCACAGTAGTACTTCGGAATGACCATTTTTTACAATAATGAATATTGAAATAGTCCGGTTTCTAACGTTATACTTGTCTTTAATAAAGAAAATTAGGCCGTGAAGCATGCGCCGTTTTGACACATTTTCACCTTTGATTCAAAAAGGAGGGAAATGTTCAGAGCGGCTTTTTGCATTTTATAATACTTCTTCAACCTACATAAGGAGGAAATGTTTAAAATGGGGATTGAATTTGATCAGGCTTACGAAGAATGGATGAACTCTCTTTTAGAGAAGGAACGTAATCATAGAGTGCGTTCAAGAATAGAAAACGGACTCGAGCTGGAACGCTTGAATTTCTGCGCACGGTCTGGTTTCCCGTTGTGAAGAATTCTAATCATTTGTATCCAGAGTGGGAAGTTCGTGACTTTCATAATGGATACAGGTATCTTGATCTGGCCTACCAGGTAACGGTATTAAGGGAGGGATTGAGATACAAGGATACGGACCTCATGCTCGGGATCTCGATGTACGCCGTTTTAAAGATCTATGTTGGAGGCATTGTTTGCTGACGCTTGACGAATGGACATTTTTACCGATAGCGTACCTTTCCATCAAAGATGAACCGAAACGTTGCCAACAGCTTATACTCACCTTTATCGGAAAATTTATGGCTACAGACACACCCTCATCATTAAGTTGGCTCGAAGCAGAAACACTCCGTTATGCCAGACGAACTCTGCGTGCCTTTACACCTTCTGAACTTGCAGCACACCTGCGAGTTACGGATCAGCATGCCCGCCGAGTGCTTCACAGTTTAACAGAACAACAATTATTGCATGTGGCTAGTGGCAAACAACGGTATCGGACCTACATCTTACGAACGTGAGAAACTCTATTTCATCGAAAATTCTCCACATCCGTTATCAAACGAACTTAAGACACGTTATTTCAAGGAAATAGCACCAATTACGGCTATAACTTCATCTATTCATGAAATAAGGATAATGAGGTTCTTTAGAATTTTTACATTGCCAGTATATCAATTATAGGCACACTCCAGTTCGTTACATTTGCAGCTAGGCGACTCTCGTCGGGGGTGATATAAAACATCTAGAAAAACAAAAAAAGACCACTCCATATACAAGAGGTCTTTATCCTCAACCCGAAACCTGCACAGGTTGTCCCATTTAAGTTAACACACCAACGTAGAAACCGATCGATATAAACACAACGCACCATATGAATGCCCCGATCCCGGAGATCACTACATATTTTCCGATGGCCATGCGGCTAATGCCGGAGAAGCAGCACATCAAATGGCGAATGCCAGGAATAAAGTAGCCGAGGATAATGGACCAGTACCCATACTTCAGGAACCAGCCCTCCACCCTCCCCAGCCGTTTGGGGTTCACCCCTACCCACTTGCCATATTTTACAACGAGGGGTCTGCCCGCCTTCTTGCCAATCGCGTAGCTGAGCAGTCCTCCCGTAAATGCACCACCAAAGCTGACTATGATCGAAACGGAATAGTTCAGGACCGAGATGGAGGCAAGATAACCGACAAAGGTCATCATCACCTCATCTGGAATGGGCATGCCGATGACACCCAGAGCGAGCAATCCGTAGATTGCAAAATATCCATATTGACCAATAAACTCTTTAGCAATTTCCATGACTGACTCGCTCCTTATTTCGGTTCCACGATGTCCTTCTCATGAGGCGCCAACACCTGTTTCAGAGATGGGAATCGAATTTGGCTGACCATTAGACCGGATAATACAACGATAACAAGATAAGCTACACCGTGGGTGAAATAAGGACTCCAGAGCGCAAAAAAGGACATCAGTCCTCCTGCAAACGTAATTGGCATTCCGACAAAACCTACACTTGCTGTCTTCTGACAATTGTAACGAGCGAGGCGCAAGGCGCCGCATACCGGAAACAATGCCGTTAATGCCATGCCAAGCACACTGACCTCGTTCATGGAATTCAGATACAGAATCAGCACCGGGGCTGTTCCGAAGGAAATGACATCAGCCAGGGAATCCAGCGCCTTGCCGAACTCCCCCTCACAATGCAATTTACGCGCGGCAAAGCCGTCAAACAGATCAAAGAACATGGCAACCCAAATCATTGTCACAGCTAGTGCGAACTCGCCATGAATGGCCATGATGACGGCAAGCATGCCCGAAGTTAAATTGCCCAATGTTAAAATGGACGGTAAAGATTTCATAAGACTTGACTCCCTTTCGTACTAAGCATTAGGAAAAATAATATAAAAGCGGACTCCGTCCGGCGTGTTCTCCACTCCATAACTGCATCCGTGCAGATCAAGAATCTGCTTCGCGATAGCCAGGCCCAGGCCCGTTCCTCCCATTTTGCGATTACGTGATCGTTCTACCCGATAAAATCTCTCCCAGATATACTGGCGTTCAGCTTCCGAGATCCCTTCGCCTTTATTCTCGATGGAGATTCTTACCTGCCCTTCCAGCCTGCTGATCTCTATCATTATATCGGTCTGCGGCAGCGCATGACGTATAGCATTCATCATCATGTTATAGATCACTTGCTCCAGCTTGCTTCGATCTCCTTCTACGGTCTGCTCTGTAGTGGAGACAAGCACGATTTCGAGCCCTTTTTCCTTCAGCTGCGGGCCGAGACGCCCGGCAATCTCCTCGATCATGTCTCCAAGGACAACTGCACCAATATTCAGCTTGATCGCCTGAGATTCCAACCGAACGAGATCCAGCATTTCTTCAACCATCGTCTCCATTTTGACCGCTTCATCCGCTATGATCTCAATGTAACGCTCCCGCTTGTTCTCGCTGACTCCATCCTTCAGCCCTTCGGAATACCCCTTGATGATACTGATAGGCGTTTTGAGTTCATGCGATGCATCGGCAAAAAATTCACGCTGCCGCTGTTCAATCCGCTGCTTCATCTCCATATCGGTCCGCATTTGACGATTCGCCTGTCTGAGTTCCTCCAGCGTTTGCCCCAATGTGGTGGACAGAGCATTCAGGCTATCCGACAAACTGCCAATTTCATCATTGCGTTTGATTGGTGATTTCACGGAGAAATCAAGCGTCGACATTTTTTTGGCCACATGGTTCAAGGCCAGTAAGGGTTTTGTGACAATTCTGGACAATAACAAGGAAAGAAACAGAATCAGCACAAAAGCACCCATACCAAAATATGCATAGAACAAACGTGTTGCTTCATTCGCTTCCCTCATCTCCTGCAAAGAAGTCAGGGAAAAAATAAGCTGCTGCTGTGGCCCGTTTTTGTGAACCGGAGCAATGGTAATCACATTCCGAACACCACTCCAGCTATCGGTCCATTCTTCATTAAGCATCTTGCCACTCGCCAAACTGAGCTGGTCCTCCGTTGAGAGAGGGAAGCGGCTGTCCAGTGCCTGCACAAGCAATCCCTGTCTCTGACTCCATGTTCCCAGATTGGGAAGCACCACTTCGGTCAATACGCCAGACCATTCCTGAACCGGTTCAGAGAGCTCCTGAAAATCCTCTGTCCCTCGCGCGGCAGAATTGTTATCCTGGATTTTGAGCGGATAGACCATCGGTTCGTTCAACCCGCTGGCCGGACCAGTGACGGTCAATTCCTGGCCATATTTCAGATGAGTGGCAATCCAGCCCGCGTTCTCACTATTGATGAACAAGGATAGGGAAACCTTCACCTGACTGCCATCCTCGCGGAGCAGGGTAATGTGAAACGGATCGTTGACCAGTTTGCCCGTACTTGTCAAAATCACCAGGTGCGACTGATTCTGACGCATGAACTTCCCGGTTTCCTTGGCCAGTTGTATACTATCCCAATGCCCTCTGGAATACTGCTGCTCGAATTTCGCCAGTTTTTTCTTCATGCTGCTGATCTTCTGATGCTGGTAAAAGTCCGGGAACCAGACCAACTGTGCGGTCACTGATGTTCCATATAAGAGGAGCAGAAAACCAGCCATAACCAGAAATAGCTTCATCGTTACGCCATTACGTCTCATGCCTCAGCCTCGAATCGATATCCCGTGCCAATCACTGTCCGGATACACTTGGCTTCATCCCCTAGTTTGCTGCGCAGCTTCTTGATGTGCGTATCCACAACGCGGGAATCACCATCAAAGTCATATCCCCAGACCCGATTAAGGATCGCATCCCGGGATAGAACGATTCCCTGATTGCGTGCCAGGTAGAGCAGCAGCTCATACTCTTTGGGAGCAAGCTCTACCTCCAGTCCATTCATCTCCAGTCGTCTCGCCCAAGGATCAAGCAATGCGTGACCAAACCGGATCACACCCTGTTCCCTGCTGATCGCACCTTCGACTCGCTTCATTAATGTCTCTGCACGCGCAACCAGCACACGAGGGCTGAACGGCTTCGTTACATAGTCATCGACACCAAGGTTAAATCCATGTATCTTATCATCATCTTCAGACCTTGCGGTCAGCATTATAATAGGTACGGTGGATTGAGACCGAATATGCTCACAGAGCGTCCATCCATCCATTTCAGGCATCAGCACATCGAGAATGACCAGATCCACTTCATGCAGATCCAGCAGTTGGAGTGCTTCAATTCCATGCTCTGCCTCGATTACATTCCATTGTTCTTTTATAAAATAATCGGCCACAATTTCACGAATGCGGCTTTCGTCTTCCACGAGAAGCACTGTTCTCACCATGGCCGACTCTCCTTTTATCTTTCTTCTGTTAACATACCGATTCCATGTGTCGTTCGTGTGTCCATCCATGTTCTGGAATGAACTCCATGTTATATACGATTAATACCCCATATAAGTTACCGAATTCGCAGCAATCCACACAAAAAGGCGGTTGTCAACGAGCCACCTTCGCCCATTGACAACCACCCTTCAGCTGAATCCAAGTTCTCTTTTCCGGTATCGCTTACCGCATCCGCTATTAGCGTTGTTGCTCCAAGCGGTGTGCCGCGTGCAGCGTCGGGCCAACAAAACGATTAAGCGGGAATCCGCCAGCAATCGCTTGAGTAATGAAGGCTTTGCCTTCACGTACAGCCTCTTTTACAGACAAACCGCGCGCCAAACCAGCGGTAATCGCTGCAGAGGTTGTACAACCCGCCCCATGCGTATAACCGGAACCAACAACATCGGCTTCATACCATTCGTAGTTTTTGCCATCATAGAGAAGATCCATCGCTTTACCTGGGGTAATGACGCCTCTGTCCTTGATCAGGACATGCTTCGCCCCATGGTTATGAATTACAGCTGCTGCTGCTTCCATCTGTTCCTTGGAACGGATCGGTCCGCTCTTGGCCAGTTGGGAAGCTTCAAACAGGTTTGGAGTAACCAGGTCAGCACCCGGCAGCAAAAATTCAATCATTGCTTCCGTATTCTCAGGCTGCAGCACCTCATCCGTACCTTTGCAGACCATTACCGGATCGATTACGATCTGTGGCAGACCGCTGCGGCGAACATGCTTCGCTACCAGTTCAATAATATCTACGGAACCCAGCATTCCCGTCTTCATCGCATCAAAACCAATTCCGTCCAGAACGGTACGTAGCTGTGCTTCCACTACATCCAGACCCACAGGGAAAACCTGGTGGTCCCATGTTTCAGGCTCCATCGCCACAACCGTCGTCAGAACGGTCATACCGTACACACCAAGCTCCTGGAATGTTTTCAAATCAGCTTGAATTCCTGCGCCGCCGCTTGTATCTGAGCCGGCTATTGTCAATGTTTTTGGAATCGTCATGGTAGTCGCATTCTCCTTCATGTTTCAGTTGACATTATCCTATCCCTTGTACGAGCGGATGTCAATGGCATCTGAAGCCATACGAAGCATGGTTTTTCGAGCATTTCAGTTCACGTCTTTTGTCTCCAGCCGAACCATGGACAGGGAAGCGATCCAAAGGCCGATAGCGCCCAGAGTTAATGGAATCACAATAATGGAATTGATGGAAACACTCGGTCCATTCACGCCGGAACACACGACGAGGACCAGGAAAATGGATGACACCATGGTTGCCGTGACCGAGTGCTTTCGCATGCCGAAAAACAGCGGGATCAATGCCATCGCAGCAGCAGACAGTGAACTAATCGTATATTTGATCAGCAATTGAAGTGCTTGTTTACCCGTCAGCTCATCAGTAATAAAGGGATAAAAGTGATCTGTTGTCAGCAGGATTGCTCCCATTAGCAAGTTGGTAAACATAATCATGAAAAAGGTAAAGGCAAATACGATAATCAGCTTGGCGGCAATAATTTTGTGACGTTTAATTGGATAGGTGAACATCACATTCATCGTTTTGTTGCTATATTCGCTAATAATCAGCTTCGATAACAAAGCGCCTCCAAAAATAATAAAGGTCGCACGGGCAATTGTATCAATCAACATAAAGGAGAGAGGATACGTGGTGAAGGCATAATCTTCTGCTCCCCAGTCCACCACACCAATCATGATCAGAAATAACAGAATTCCCACATTGGCGATAGCTGCATATCCGAAATTACGAGCAAAACGGTGTTTTCGCATTTCGAGAAAAATAAGTTTAAGCAACGTCCACATCCCCCTTCACCAGGTTTAGAAAGTGTTCCTCCAGCGAATGGGATCGCTTGATAATCGACTCAATCTCAACACCATGCTGAACCAGAATGCCTGTTAATTGGGATGGAGATACACCTGGGTCATAAATGCGAACTGTACGATCATCAACCAATTTATAATTTTTCAACTCAAGCTGATGCTCAATAACATAAGTCGCCTTGCGTCCATCCATCACCTGCAGCTCGATATATTCGCTCTGAGTCCCACGAATGCTTTCCATGGACACTTCCTCGACCAGACGACCGCCACGAATCACCCCTACCGTATCGGCAATTTGCTCAATTTCACCCAGGATATGACTGGAGATCAGGAGAGTAATTCTATATTCCGTACTGAGGCGTTTGAACAGATCACGCATTTCCTTAATTCCAACCGGATCGAGCCCGTTGATGGGTTCATCCAGGATGAGGAGCTCCGGGGTTGTAATCAGTGCACGCGCAATACCCAGCCTTTGCTTCATTCCCAGAGAGAAGTCCCGTACCGGTTTCTTGCTAGTATCCTTCAGACCTACACTCTCCATCATATCGCCGATAACCTTCTTGTTATGAAACCCCATATATTCGCAGTGAAGCTCCAAGTTATCTCTGGCGGACAGTTTATCGTAGAAAAAAGGATATTCAATAATGCTGCCTATTCGCTTAAGCACTTCATACGAGTCAGGGGTAAGTTTCTCCCCGAACATTTCAATCTCCCCTACGGTGGGCTTAACCAGATTGGTCAACATTTTCATGATTGTCGTTTTCCCTGCTCCATTCGGCCCTAAAAATCCGTATATTTCACCTTGCTTAATATTCATATTGACGTTGGATACGACCTCCGTGCCTGCATACGTTTTGGTCACACCAATGGTGCGTGCAATATATGTCATCTCTTCTGTTCTCCTTTACGATCCCTGACGGGTTCTTATATCTGTATTGTAAAGAGAAAAGTCTGCTTTTTTATTAATCAAATCTTACAAAAAACTTAAGTTCCTCCATCCACACAAAAGGCAACTAACGAGATTTAAGAGAGATTTTAAATGAAGTCCGCTCATAGGGTATACTGCGCAGCTCAATGCGTCCTCCCATCCGTTCGATAAGTCGCTTCGTGATGGTGAGGCCAAGCCCACTTCCATGGTAGAGACGGTTACGGGAATCCTCCAGGGTGTACATGCGTTCAAAAACACGGTCTTGTTCTTTTTCCGGAATGCCTTTACCCTTGTCCCAAATCTGCAGCATGACCTCTCCATGATTCGTTGGTTCAAGCAGTAGACCCAATACCTTACCATCCGACCCATATCGCATTGCATTAGTAATCAGATTATCCAGTACCCGGTCGAGTGCATCCTCATTGCCGGTCACGAAGAGATCACTCTCAGGAATGGACAGCTCCACCTGCAGACCCTGATTCGTTAACATTTCATAAAAGGAGAGCATCTTCACCCTGCATAATTCACTAAGATTTATTCGAGTCAAAGCAAGCTCGGTATCCCCTGACTCCAGTTTCGCCAGATCAAAGAAGGAATGGATCAGACGCAGCACCTCCTGCGCTTTATCCTGAATCTTGCTGATCATACCTTCCCGTTCCTGATCGGTTAATGAAGAGCTATGGAGCAGCGTTTCGCTATAACCCATCACTACCGTGAGAGGAGTTTTCAAGTCGTGGGAGATGTTGGAGAGCATATTGCGGATCTCCTTCTCCTGATTGGCATAACGGGCACCGGTTCGGTGTGCGTAATCCAGCAATTCGTTGATATCCCCCAGCAGAAGTCGAATCTGTGCATCGCTGCTAAAGACCAGCAAACGCTCATATGTCCCCTCTTCCAGAATGCCTCCGAGCTTCTGATGAATATACGCCAATTGCCGGCTGCGCTTATTCAGCTTCACAGCGAGTAAAATGACAACCATGAGGAGAGCAACGGTTAAGGTGGCCAACAGGATGATCACTTGGGCTCCACCTCCAGCTTATAACCGATCCCCCACAACGTTTTGATGTACTGCGGATTCGATGGATCTGTCTCGATCTTTTCGCGCAGCCTCCGCATATGTACGTTAATGATATTTTCGTCCCCATAGTACGAATCGTTCCAGACAGAGGCGTAAATCTGTGCCTTCGTAAACACTCTGCCAGGATGCGTAACAAACAGCTTAAGAATGCCAAATTCCTTGGATGTCAGTCTTACAGGGACGCCTTCCCGCTCCACTTCATAGGCTTCCACATCCACCACCAGCCCTCCAATTTCAATCCGTTGATCCTTGGCTGGTGTCGAGGTAACCGCCGGTACCGTATAGTTGGCGCGGCGAATTGCCGCCTTGATTCGCGCGGTCAATTCGATGAGGGAGAACGGCTTGCTCAAATAGTCGTCTGCACCGAAACCAAGCCCCAGTGCTTTGTCTACCTCCCCATCCTTCGCAGATAATATTAATACGGGGACAAGACTGGCAGCTCTGATGGTCTGCAGTACGTCCATGCCGCTTCGCTGGGGCAGCATGAGATCCAGAATGACCAGATCAAACGCAGGCTCCGCTTGTTGAAACTTGTGCTCTGCCTCTAATCCGTCATATGCGTACGTGACGCTGTAGCCCTCTTTCTCCAGATATGGTCCAACCATCTCGCTAATTGAACGATCGTCTTCCACAAGCAGCAAACGGTGAATCGACACGTGATTTCCCCCAACTTCTTTGTTTTCTTTTATTACCTCACAGTTCACCTGAATTGGCAATGCGTGGAATAGCACTCTTTCTAATCTCATCTCAAAAAACAAAAAAGGCAGGGAAGCCATCTGTATTCCAGGTGGCTCCCCTGCCATATCGATCATTGTTCCATCTATGTCGTCTCGCTGCGTATCCAGCACAGACCAATCGTACCTGCACCTGCATGAATACCTACCACAGGGATAAAAGGCATGATTTCCGTTTTCAATCGGGGCAGCAGATCGGCAATTTGCTGCTTGATCGTGATGGCTTCTTCCTGATTATCGGCATGCATGATACACACATGTTTTACTTTCTCCATGTCTACCTTAAGCACCTCTAACATGCGCTGTTTGGCTCGTTTGAAGGTACGAATCTTCTCGTTAACGACGACCTTGCCCTCTTCAAATCGCAAGAGCAGGTGAATTTTCAACAATTGGCTGAGTACTACCTGTGTGCCTGAAACGCGCCCACTGCGGTGAAGATGCTGAAGACTGGCCGGAATGAGGTAAAAGGACATGTTGTCCATCATCTGTTCAATGTGAAGCTTGATTTCAAATACGGAACACCCCTGTTTCTGCATTTCCACGCCTTGCAAAATCATCTCCCGCAGCGGGTAGGCTCCCGCTCTGGAATCAATTGCCGTTATCGATACTCCAGCAATCTCTGCCGCCTGCATTGAAGTATGCAGCGTTCCGCTAAGTGCAGTTGAGCAGTGAATGGTAATAATCTCATCATACTGACCTTTTAGCGATTCATATAGTTCGATAAACTCACCTATAGGCGGCTGAGAGCTGCTTGCCCTTGCAGCCTCTGCGAGCTTCTCATAGAACTGTTCGGACGAAATGTCCTCGGTCTCCCGATAGCATTCCTCTCCAAATACAACGCGCAGCGGTACAATGTATACGTGATTGTGCTCTGCAAACAGCGGATCGAGTGTGCTGGTACTGTCGGTAACCCATGCAATTTTTTTCATTCCAACCTTCTCTCTTGCCGGATTGTTGAAGCTGTATCCTCCATCGTCAGGCACATGCCCGGCGGATTATTTTAAATTTGAATAACACAGATTGTAAACGTTTACGTCATTACTCCTTCATTATAAAGGACCTGGCGAACCGATGTCTTGTGGCGCATTATTGAACAGCCCTGTTTCTTCCGGGATATCCCAAAAAAATGTCTTGCCTGTGAAGGAATAAATTGGTATGCTGTTGTCCTTCTCTCTTTTTCGCCTTGACTGAAGTGAACGGGACCGCCGTTCAATCCACTTATCGGAGGTGTCATATGCTTTATCTCACGCTGGCTTCCAAAGCCTACGCCCGGAATCTGCAATACCGCGGAGCACACATGGTACATAACCTGGCAAGCGCGATGTTCGGTTACATGTATGCCTGCCTCTGGATCGGCATCGGGGCCGATCACGCTCTCGGGGAATACGGGACACAGGGGATGGTCAGTTACATTGCGTTTACACAATCCTCTCTCTGGATCTCGGGTTTTCTCACCAATGGACTCGGAATTCCTCTTACAGTCAGGACAGGGCAGATCGCGCTGGATCTGATGAGACCGGTGCATCTGTTTACTCACCTTATGGCACGCGAATGGGGACAGATTGCCTACCAGTTCGTGTACAAGAGCATTCCAATCTACCTGCTATTCTCTATCGTTTTTTCCCTGCAATGGCCTACGGAGGTCTCAACCCTGTTATTTGCAGCGCTTGGTCTTGCCGGCGCATCCTACTTATCCATCTGCATGAATTACATCATTGGGGTTACTGCCATTTGGACAACCGAATCATCCTGGCTACACTGGGGCAATCATGCCATGATGAATCTACTGGCTGGTTTCTTCATTCCGCTCGAATGGCTGCCTGACTGGCTCGAACGTCTGGCCTGGTTATCACCCTATCCCTTTCTGCTCTATGTTCCTACCCGAACCTATCTCGGTTTTGAAGATGGCTCCTTGCTCTGGGGAACCTTGCTTTGGTGTGTGCTCATGACTCTCATCTGTCTGGTCATCACCCGTGTGATGCGCCGCAAAGTGGAGGTGCAGGGCGGATGAAGCGAACTTCCTGGTACCAACTATATAAAATACTGATTCGAACGAGCATCCGCAGCCGGATGCAGTACAAGTTCAATTTTATATTGGCATCCGTTCTGGCCGCACTGATTCAGATCTCCGAATTTCTCATGGTTGCGCTGGTGCTGCATCAGTTTGGTGCGATTAAGGGCTGGTCTCTGCATGAGATCGGTTATCTGTTCGCAATCATGACGTTATCCAAAACACTTTACCGTACCTTCGGCAATGAGGTTCATCATCTGGAGAAATATTTAGTCGGCGGCGAACTGGATCAACTGTTAACGAGGCCTATGCCCGTATTACTGGCCCTGCTGCCGCAAAATTTCCGCATCATGGTCGGCGAAGTGCTTCAGGGAGGATTTATTCTATGCTGGTCTCTGGCAGGCATGATGCACAGCGGGCAGATCGGCTGGACGGTCATTCCCCTCTCTCTGCTGATTATTCTGACCGGAGCCATCATCCTCTTCTCCATTGGACTGGCTACAGCGACGCTGGGATTCTGGACCACACGCATCGAGGAACTGCAGACAATCACCGAAGATGCAGCCCGTACGGCTGCCCAATATCCGCTAACGTTATATCCCAAGTGGATGTCCGGCATTCTGCTGACGGTCATTCCGGTTGGATTCGTCAACTACATTCCCTCCCTGTATCTACTGCGGGGTCAAGGCGGAGCGTGGGTGCTTGCAGCGATTGCGGCTGTAGCTGCTTTGTGTCTGGCTGCCAGTCTGCGCTTCTGGAAATACGGTATTACCAAATATCAAAGCACGGGAAGCTAAGGAGGAATCTTACCATGAACATGATCACAGCGAGGCAGCTGCAAAAGGAATTCAAAACGCCTGTCGTTCGGGAAGGCCGGTTCTCCGGACTTCGGACGCTATTTTCACGCGAATACGTGTCCAAAGAGGCCGTACGTGACATCAGTTTTGATATTCCACAAGGCGAGTTCGTTGGATACATCGGGCCGAATGGTGCCGGCAAGTCGACCACCATCAAAATGTTGACTGGCATCCTCCACCCGACTTCCGGGGAGGTAAGGTTAGCCGGCATGAACCCGCATCAGGAAAGGCTGCAAACGGTAAGGCGACTGGGGGTAGTGTTTGGTCAACGCAGCCAGCTCTGGTGGGATCTGCCCGTGAAGGATTCGTATGATATTCTGGCTGAAATGTACGGTGTACCTGCTGAACTCAAAAGGAAACGGTTGTCCCAGTTCGCTGAACTGCTGGACCTTGAATCCTTCTGGGCCACGCCAGTCCGTAAACTCTCACTTGGACAACGGATGCGTGCAGATCTGGCAGCTTCCATGCTGCATGATCCGGAACTGCTTTTTCTTGATGAACCTACCATTGGGCTGGATGTGAACGCTAAACGGAATATACGCCAATTTCTGCGGACTTTAAATGAAGAGTTTGGCAAAACCATTTTGCTGACGACGCATGATATGGATGATATCGAACAGTTATGCAGCCGGGTGATGGTTATCAATCACGGCCGGCTCACATATGACGGTACGATCTCCTCTCTGCGGGACACGATTGGTCTGCCCACAATTATACGGGTAACATACAGAGGGGAGTTTCATATCCCAGACGCCATACCTCCGGCCATACAAATTACAGGTGTGGACGGACTGGTCGTTACGGTACAAGTGAACCGGAAAGAATGGAGTACTATGGATATTTTGAAGCTTCTGGAGCAATGGGGCGAAATTATCGATGTGGAGATGCAGGAACCGGATTTCGAAGATATTATCCACCAGGTATACTGATTGGCCCAATTTGGACAGATCTGGATGAGGGCCTGTTCGGATGCCGTTACATGCAAGAAGGACATGACGTACTGTAGTAACGGAGGTGAGGTTCATGCTTGTCACTAAACATGTACTAGCAGCGTCCAGCACATATTCTACTCCCTACTACATGGTGCGTGGTGCAGCGTCTGGCCCCGTGATGATTGTCACTTCCGGCATTCATGGAAATGAAACCGCAAGCATGGCTGCTGCGCAAAAACTCGCCGACGATTGCGCAGCAGGACGACTATCCATTCAGCGGGGTCTTCTCATTATTATTCCAAGAGTGAACCAGAAGGCTTATGACAAAAAAATCAGGGGCAATCCCGATCTGAACAGAACATTTCCCCGCCGCTTATCTGCCAAAGCGAAGCATCCACTTGCTTCTGCCGTCTTTCGTCTGGCTCGTGAATATGGGCCAGACTGGTGGATTGACCTGCACGAAGCCAACGGATTGTCCCAGCTTAGCTCCCGTGTATTGGGGCAAACCTTGATCACCAATCCCGGAAGCCGTGCCGTTCCGGCATGCAGAAGAATTATTGAACACATGAATCGTTCCATCGCCATTCGTGATCGGCATTTCAACCTGAAGCAGCATGAGCTTCCCGGATCTGCCCGGACAGCTGCCGCCAGATTGCTGCAGGCCCGTTCCGTCACCGTTGAAACCTGCTGGAGCCTGAAGCGATCCGTACGGATCAAGTACCAGACGAGAATTGTACACCACTTTTTGCGGGAAGCAGGCTTCATATGAAAGGAGTAACCTCCCAATTCCATCGTGATGTGGAAGGGAGGTTACTCACTTATTCTTCCTTATTGTTACGGAAGGATTGAATGTAGTTATGGATATCCTTTTCCGGTGTCATGAGCAGGGCTTCAAGGAACGTCTGCATACGCTGCAGATTCTCGATGTGACTCTCGATGTCTGTGATTCGTGTACGTACCAGCATCTTCAGCTGCTCACTTTCCATATCCTCCTGGCTAAGCAGCTGCAAGTTTTCCTTTATCTCTTTCAGCGAATATCCAAGCGCTTGTGTGTCTTGAATGAATTTGATTTTAACCAAATAATCCTCAGTATATATTCGATATCCGTTAGATGCCCGGCGGGGAGCAGGCAGTATGCCCATGTTCTCATAGTAACGGATGGCTGCCATGCTTATTCCTGTCCGTTTTGCCAATTCACCTCTCGTCATGGTATCCATGCCTGTCCCACCTTTTTCTTAACGTTGTTTTCCCTGGTCATTGTCTATGTTTGTATACTTGGTATCGTATGCTGCCTCTGGGAATCGGTCTGATCGTCCTTCCAACAGGGTCTGCTTCTCCCCCTTAAGATAACGGTCAAAGAATGCCAGCGTGTATGATCTCGTGATATCCACATTATGCTCTGGCGTCATCCCTCTGGCAAACATTTCGGGCGAGATCAACGAAATATCTGTGAAGCTCTGGTGGAAAAAGCCATCTACTGTCAGGTAATACGTATCGTTCAAGCTATGTGTCATGACATGATTCAAATCCGGTTCAAATTCAGAATAAAACACGTTGTCTTTTTCGGTAGCGTCCGGTTCTAAACTTTTGGCTGTCTCACCTGACATGATATACATAAACGGCTGTTTCAGAGATACCTTGGACACTTCACCCCAGAAACCGCCTTCCAGACTAAGTCCTGCATTAAACCGATCATCCTGAGCCAGAGTCTCCGCTGTGGTTGCCCCGCCGTAAGAGTGACCAAAAATGCCTACACGATCCAGATTCAGCTTGCCTTCGAGCAGCCCGTTCGGATCATGACTATTCCATAATGTAAGTGTATCCAGCACAAAGCTGGCGTCTGCAGCACGAATGCCTACTCCTTGGACATTATACTGGTACAATTCTTCTGACGTATCGAATTCGGGATTAGCTTCATACGCCACGACATGACTGTCCGGAAACGTAACTT
The DNA here is from genome assembly GCF_058789975.1 of Paenibacillus sp. FW104-T2. Taxonomy (NCBI): domain Bacteria; kingdom Bacillati; phylum Bacillota; class Bacilli; order Caryophanales; family Paenibacillaceae; genus Paenibacillus; species Paenibacillus sp. FW104-T2. The sequence continues at coordinate 128,236 of NZ_JBYTCE010000012.1, forward strand.
GTGCTGATGTGTACGGATGGTCTATCCCCACAACAATGTACCCATGGCTAACCAGTTCTTCAATAGCGGTCATACTTTGGAAACGGGCAGAACGAACCCCTGGCGAGAACAGCAGCACAGGATAATTGCTCTCTGCAGCCGATACCTTTGCACCAGTGACCACATGTGTGGGAATCGTGTCCAGATAGCTAAACACCTGAGGTGGAATACCGAACACGAGGCCGATGGCTTCACCCAGCTCTGCGGGATAATGCTCCAGCGGAAGTCCCTTGGCAGCTTCGTGATCCACTGGATACCAGACATTAATCATAAGTTCTCGCTTGTCTCCTGGCTCAGGCGATTTCGTCTCTTCGCGGGATTCATCCACGAGATGCTGTTGAAATGTTCCTATGGCATAAGGCCCCGTCGGCTCAGGCATTGTAAAAGCCGGAAGTAACCAGGTTAGTGCCACTGAACCTGCACTAAGTACCCATACCATGATAGAAGCCACCGTGGCTTTGATCCATGATCTGTGATTCTTTTGTCGAACAACGATCCTAACCAAAAGAACCAGGACCAGAAGATATGTAGGCAGCATTTGCACTCGAAATTGGTCTATTATACCGTGCAGCGCAGTAAACAAAACCAAAGCAGATATCATAGCCATCCTCATCCCCCGCCTCGGACGAACCAGCATCAATATGGCGACCACAACGGTTACAAGTACTAAAATCCATTCCAATGTTCTCATCGTTCAACCTCCAACATCTCTGTAATACAACAAGGATAAACCTTGAAGCATACTTCAAGGTCAAGGTTAAACTTTTTGATCATATCATAAAGGGGCTAATATGATCTCTTCCAAATCAGGAACTAATAACAGTCATCCATTAGAAAACCCGTCATACGTGGTACAGCGGCCCTGATTGGCTTGTACCTCCGTCTGACGGGTTTTAAAGTTTCAACTGAGCATTCCTTTTTTTAATTTCCCGAAGTGCTCTCTACAGTTACCTTGGTTCTCGGCATCGCATGCATGGCCCCAGCGGTTACATGGACCTGTACGACATATACGCCCGTTTCCTCGAACGCATAGTTGGCCTCGTAAATTCCATCCCCTGTGGATTGGGCAGTAATCGCTCCCTGAGCTTCAAGATCCTCAGGATTCATCATTCCTTGATCTACAGCAGGTGCTGCTGGTTCATCTTTTTCATTCCATACCTGAAATTGCACATGGTCTGCATCATCCACGGGCTGACCTCCCTGCGTCAGTTTAATCTGCAGGGCAACATCATCCTGGATGGATACCTTATCCGGCACAATGAGCTGCACCTTAATCATCTCCAGCGTATCCGTACTCTGGGATTGCTCATCGTTGGAGCAGCCCACAGTCGTAAGGAGCAGAATGATCATTAACGGCATGAACCAACGGACTTGTCCAATCATCCATCATCTGTCCTTTCTTATGAAGAAGCTTTTGGTGTTTTGCCAATTCCCCACAACATTACAATAATGATGATAAACGCAATCAGGGCAAGCAATGGAATCGTGATGAAACCAAACCAGTTCAAATAGTCGGTATAGCAAGGAATTTGCCCACAAGCGACGGAATTGCCAGTAGCCGAATAGATTCGCTGAATCGTAACGTGGTATAACGAGATTCCACCGCCAATGAAACTAAGCGGAAGCACATATTTGGTGATCCCTACATCATCCTTGAAGTAGGCGATCCCAAGCACTATGGTCAGTGGATACATAAAAATTCGCTGGAACCAGCATAGATCACAAGGGATATATCCCTTAATCTCGCTGAAATATAAACTTCCTCCCGTCGCGATGACGGATACGGCCCAAGCAATAAACAGCCGGGTATCCACGTGTCTCGCCGGTCGCTCAGGTTTTGATGATGCACTCATTCATCTGGCCTCCTCTGCATTTTGAAATATCATAATACCTCATTCATGACGCAAGGGCTATTCAAGCCGTTATGTAGGGTGTTACATGATGATCATTATACCAAATATTTGAATAAATTGGTGAAACGCAAAAGAGCTGCCTTGCGGGCAGCTCTCCTGCTTCTTTCTAGTTATTCGTTGGTCGACTTCCTACGATTACATGGATTTGGTCAATGTGATGGAACCGTCCTTTTGAGCCCATTTTACGTCCCAGTTCAACAGCTCAGCAATGAAACGCAGTGGTACTTGGGTACGTCCGTCTTTGTTAACAAACACTGTGGAGCCTACGTTCTTCTTCATACCATTCACTTCCATGACTTTGTTATTCACCCAAAATACGAGGGTATCATCACCAGCCATAACCGTAACTTCCTGGGCTTTTTTATCCCATTTCACCGTTGCACCAATTCCTTCACTCAGGAAGCGAAGTGGAATGTACGTCGTGTTTTTCCAGAGCACGGGTTTAGTGTCCATGTTGGTCGTTTTATCGTTAATTTTCAGCATTTTGCTGTTCAGCTTCATCCAAACAGTGGTCATGTTCGGAGCAGGCGTTGGTGTTGGGGCAGGTGTCATCGGCTCCTGAAACTTGTCATTGTTCTGAGTCACGATCGCATTACCCAAGGCTTGACCTACACCAAACATCACTCTGAAACCTTCACGATTCGTTGTATACGAAGCATCATAATTGCCGGCTGCATATTGGTCGAGAACTTTCTGTACTTGCTCTTCGTGTGTAGTCAGTGCTTCTTGTCCGGCTGCCTTAGGCAGATTGCCTGCTGTTGCCGAATCCAGGAATGCAGCGAATTCTGTGGTGAAACCATCAATACGCTTCTCTACCGCTGCACGAGCTGCTGCGTCATTGTTTTTAACCGCTTTTACATAGTCACTCTGTGCATTAACATGATTGGTTACCCAAATTTTCTCGAAAGCGTCGGCCCCGTCATTACCGTAGATGGAAGCAATGGCTGCTTTGAAATCAGCTGTGTTCCCGGCTTCAGCTGTAACCAGAGCATTCGAGGCTGCTGTGTGTCCATCGTATTCCTCTTGCATTTGCAGGGCAGACAGAGCAAAGTGCTCGGAGGCCAAGTGATTCAGAGCGGATCTTAGATCTGCTGCTTTGGTATCGGCTTTGGTGTTCTCGAACTTTTCAGGCATTTGTGTCGTGATTGCCGTGGAGAGCGCCTTACTCACGTCGAACATCTCCTTGAAACCTTCACGGTACGCCTTGTATGCATCGCTGTAATCTCCGGCTACATATTCATCGAATACCTTTTGCACGAGATCCTCATGTACCTTCAGTGCTTCTTTGGCTGCCGCTTTTGGCAATTTGCCTTCCGTTGCGGTGTTCAGGAATGTGGAGAACTCATCGACAAATCCATTGATGTTATCCTGTGCTTGTTTGATGCCAGCCTGGTTGCCCATTTTGGTTGCTTTCACCAAGTCGTCGGTGTATTTATTATGAGCACGGAAGATGCGTTCGAATTCCTTCGCACCTGCATCACCGTACAGGGAGGCGATGGCCGGCTGCATATCCAGGGCATTTTGGTCGAGTGCTTTGTAAGCTGCGTCTGCATCTTTTGCTCCGTCATATGCTTTAGCCATTGCTGTTACCGCCAGTGCAAAATGTTCCGAAAGTAGGTGATCCAAGTTGGCTCTAAGGTCAGCAGCAGGTGTGTTCACGGATGCCTTCATCGTAGTCATTGGCATCTGTGGTGCGGAAGCAGCCCCTGCGATTCCCGGCATCAAGAGCGTCAAGCTTAGCATGGGTGCGATAAACTTCTTCATTTTCATTTTCATTACGTATTCACTCCTCAATCTAATTTTGTATGCTTTGTTTCCTCGTCGTCGTTTTCAAAGGGTGTAACGCAGGGATCTCCAATCTGGATCACCCCATAGGCAAAAAAAATTCACGGCCTCCGTTTGGGAGAGCCGCGAATCCGCATCACAATTGGTTTTTTTCATAATCATAATCATTTTAATTTTTTGTGATCTATTGTTGAAATTGAGTTATATACACGGTAAGTCATCTGCTTTATTTCCCTTAATCTCACAAATAAAACCTTACATCCCAGGTTATCCTGGGGTACAATAAAGGAGATGAATTATACGCCTTTTGAAGGAGGTTCACTCATGAGTTGGCTGCCTTATCTTTTAATTATTGGTATTGCCTTGTTCGGCGGCATTGCAACCCTGATCATCGGAAATTCCAAAGCCAATCAGACCAGCAACCCCGAATACGACCGCCGAACCAAGCAGAATTTGAGCCGGTTAACCTATGTATACGTTGGTGCCATCGTGCTTGGCATGGGCGGGCTGATCCTTTACCTTGTAAAATAAACGAACTCCCTGGTTCAATTAAGTATGACTTTATATCTGTTCAACATCTCAATCGTTCGTTCTACATATAAGATGGTTGGGGAATCCATTCCCCTCTCCCTGATCACCGCCAAACACCCTCGCAGCATCCATATATGGATCTGTTGATACAGACTCTTCCTGTTCAAAACACCTCATACACATACCCAACTCCAAATCCGAAGCACAATGAATGTCGGTCAAGCTTCCCTCTCTCCTTTCCTATCTCTATTCACATAAATACATTTGCAATGTTTACAAGTTGGAGATAATTCAGAATTATTATGGATAACTTCCGGGTTTAATATAGAGCCATAAGGGACGGCGAGCCCTACAAATGACAATCATAAGTTGATCCTGACATTTTACACGGTAAACGTAGAGTGCAAAAGATGGTACTGCAATCGAAGTGGTAAAGTGTAAATTCGATCAGATCAACTTATACACTGAGCCTAAAGGAGAGATATATATGATGAAAAAAAACCTGAAGAAATCCGCTGCAACGGTGATGGTACTTGGCATGACATTAACAGGAGCAGCTGGTGTATTCGCCGGTACTCAACTGGAGAAAATATCCGCTTATCTTAATCACGGCATCAGCTTCAATGTAGATGGAGCAGCATATACACCAACGGATGGCAATGGGAATAAACTTGCACCGATCACTTACAACAATTCAACTTACCTGCCTGTACGTGCCATTGCGGATGCACTGCATGTTCCTGTATCGTACGACGGCAAAAAAGGTCAGGTTACCATCGGCGAAGCAACGAGCAATCCTTCTGCCCTATCCAATGTAACCTATAGTGCGGCGCAAAAAGAAGCAATTCAAAAAGCATTTGCACAGTTCGATGGTTTTGAAACAGCCTATGCACCTCAGCAAAGTATCCAAGGTGATACATTTAAAAGTGTAGGCGCCGGGGGCGATGGTGTAAGCTTTATCTTCACCCATATGAAAGTAAGTGTATCTCCACGTGATTACTCGGATGGCTATAACAGCAAAGATGTGAAATTGTCCAATGGCGTTACTGCCAAATGGTACACTCCCGATCAAACGGGCATGCTGACATTCCCATTGGATGATCGCTATGTTACGCTCAGCTCACCTGACCATAAGTTGACTCAGGCACAGCTGGCTCAGGTGGCCGTATCTGTCCAAAAGGTAAATAACAACGATCAAGGCATTACCGGGTTTGCCAATGTAAATTACACCAAGGAACAAGCAGCTACCATTCGTAAAGCATTTGCGACATTCGATGGCTTTGAGACGGCTTACGCGCCTCAGCATATGATTGCCGGAGATGCATTCAAAAGTGTGGGTGCCGGCGGTGATGGCGTAAACTTTGTATTCAAAAATATGAATGTGACAGTATCCCCAAAAGACTACTCGTTCAGCTATGATGGCAAGGAAGTCAAACTGTCTAACGGTGTAAATGCCAAGTGGTATACACCGGACAAAACGGATATGCTGACATTCCAACTGGATGATCGCTATGTTACGCTCAGCTCACCAAATAACGCACTGACACACATGCAGCTGGAACAAATGGCCGTGTCCGTGCAAAAACTGAAATAAAACGAATCATACCAAAACACACATCATGCTGTCCCCTTCTAACGGGGCAGATTGGATGTGTGTTTTGTCCTATTCCAGACATATGACTGTTATGAAAATATGGCTTTCGTCCAGCTTCAATTCGCTAAAGATGAGGTTATAATGAATGGTATATGCACAATTAACAGAGGCCTGAACAGACAAGGAGGGAAAACATGAACCAGCGAATAGATCTTTCGCCCGAGGAGCTGCAGCAGCTGGCAGGTGAATTCAGCAAGGCTTCCCAGAATGGCAATGATATTCTGGCACAGCTGAGAACGATGGTAGATCAAGCCGAAGGCCAGTGGGAAGGTGAACGGCAGCGTGAATTCATGCAGCGGATCAACGACAGTATGACATCGATCAGCAATTATCTGCTTGGTTTGCAGGAGACCAGCACCAGCCTGCAGCAGACGGCAACCCGCTTCCGTGAAACGGATCAGTCACGCTAGGACTGATCCGTTATTCGTTAAGGTCGTATTTTAAGTTTGCACATTTCTGCAAAGTTCATATTTATTTTTTTCAAATCAAGCCCATCTTTTATTCATTCAAATTCCCTGCAAATGCTTCTTCTTCCTCATCCACATACCCTCTAAAAATGATCTCTTCAATATCTTCATGATTGAATACATACGTATAATCCGGATTAATATATCCTTCCGGGTACAAACATCCAATGTAATCGAACTGACGAGGCGGTTCTGTCATTAACATCTGCTTGCGTCCATAAATGACGAGCTTTTTGGTGCCTTCCTTCAGCCGGATTACGGAGCCGTTGGGCAGTAAAGTCTCTGTTTCCTTTTCCATATGGTATGTAACCTCCTTCAACTATTCTGCGCTTTATGGGCGGTGGTTTCCTTCGGGGCATGCAGTACCCGGCGCAGCCAGTAATACCGATGCAAATCCATGATAAAGTGAAATACAACAAAAGCCAGCATAATATAGACACACATCAGGACCACCGCAACCGTCTGCTGCGTGACAAAGGCTAATGATAGATTGGCCACCAGATAACCGGCTCCAGTCAGCATGGTCAGCGTCGCGACAGGCATACGTGAGCCTGCACCCGCTTTTGGGCGATGTGGAGACTGCTGCAGCTTACGCAGATGGAACCTGGCATACTGATATAAGGCGAAGCCGTACACTGCAAACGACCCGATCGCATACCAAGGGGTTGTCAGTCCAAGCATTCCATAAGCAAACTTTTGCACGATGATCATGAATCCCAGGGAACAGACGATTCCAAATATGCCGCGGAACAAAACATAATTCAGCTGCAGTCTTCGCGGTGCCACAATCAGGGCTACTGCCCACACATTCATGACTGCCAGAGGAGGCAGCAGAATATAAGCATATAAGGACTGGAACGGAATACTAAAAACCGGGATCAGCAGGAATACATTCAGAAAAAAGAGCACCAGCGTACCTGCACTGAAACGAATCCCATCCGCTGCATATACCGCAAGATAATTCTCAAACGCGTCCGGGTGGTATGAGGTTCCTTCTACCCTTTTAACAGCAGAATGGTTCGTCGATGATGTTGAACGTTTCTGACGTGCCATCTATTTGAACCATCCTGATACGGTAGACCAGGCCTTCTTCGCTCCGTGTTTCACCACGTCTTTCACGGAATCATCCTGCCCGTCGCCATCCAGATCCATGTTCATGGTTACCCCTTCTGCGAGATACGTCAGACCTACGGATACGCCCAAACCAACCGCACCAACGGCCAGTACGGGTGCCGCCGCAGGCAGAATCGCAGCGGTTAGCAGAGTTGCTCCTACTGTCGTTGCCCCACCAACAACAACGTTTCCGATGATATCCCCGGCAATTTTGTCTGTGGATGCGTTCTGGCTGATGTTCTCCTGTGTGTCTGTAAACACATCAATGCCGACACTGGCCCAGCCCAGTTTATCCGTTAATGCTGACCTGACCGCATAACCCGGTTTGATCATTGAGGCGATTTCCTTAATCTGAGGCGTAGCTGTTCCGTTGGCTATTTTGGCTTCAATGTCGCGAACATAATGAATTTTATAATCTCTGGGTCTGCCATTGACTACTGGATTATTTTTGACGGAATCATAGCTTTCACGAACCAAAATTCGCGGGGTATTCCGATCAAGCTGCTGCTTCACCATATAACCATTTCTGACCCGATAACCCAGCTTGGCAACAGCCGCAGCAGCAGTCAATGTCCCTACCGTGCTGCCAGGCCCATCAAATGGTGCGAGTAAATTAATGCCCGTTAGCCCAAATGTACCCCCGGATTGGTCTTCCTGTTCCATTCGCTCACGAGTCGTTTTCACATATGCAGCCAGCTGCTGCATGCTCTGTCCGGCAGTCTGAAAACGCTGCTGGTGCGACTGGTACAGACCGATTATGGTCTGCCGATTCCCTGACTGCCAGGCCGCTCCCTGGATGGAGCGCTGGAGAACACCATCTACCTGCTGCAGCTGTGCAGTGACCTGTTCAATCTGCTGTGCCAGCGAGTTCAGGTACTCGGATTTCATAATAATCTTGGTCAACTGGATCTCCCCCTTTAGCTTACCTACGTTCTATGGGATTAAACTGCAGGCAAAATGGATAACGAACGCGTCGTTAGCAGAAAAAGACTCTGGATCAACTCTTCTTCTGTTATCTTGAAAGCTGTAAATCGTTCTTTTCTTTCATTTTCCTTGTCTTCGATGAATAGCCAATTGCCTGCACAACTACCGATAAAATAAATCGTCTGAGGCTTGTTCTGCATCCCGCGGGTGGATACCTCAAACTGCCCTTGTTTCTCAACGTTAACAAACGCTTGGGTCAGTTCGTGAATTGCTGCCGAATATATATGCAGGTCCTGGCGCAAGGCGTAGGTTACCCTTTCAATCCCGGATTCGTTATCCAGTGTCAGCAACTGCTGCAGTGTATGCTTCTGAATAGGGGTATGGATGGATTCCTCGGCAGAGTCAGGCAATTCAATCCGATTGCCCATAATACGAAGCATGTCCTGCAAGCTTTCGAATGAAGTCAGGGTCACCTGATCCCGTTCAGGATTCCAGAGCCATTCAACGATGGTTGTTCCGGAAATGAAGCCATAGGTCAGAGATGATTCACGCTGTTCTGAGCTTGATGTCTTCAGATGAAGTTTCATCACTGCGCTGCTGAGCTTGCAGCTCTGGAGCAGCTGATGGACTTGCGGATGTATGGTAATGTCATTATCTTCAGATTCAATAACGCCATCCTTGATCAGATCGGTTTTTATTTTTTCAAATGTACGTCTGGCCTGCTCACCCTGTAATGCAGCATCGTTCAGATGGGCGAAGAGCACTTCAGCTTCCGGGATATTCATGATCTGAAACAGAAACAGCGCCTCCCGGCCAGAACAGGTAAACGAAGTATATGTAGGCACAGTCATTCCTCTTTTCCATGATTTATGCATCAAACTCCAATGGAAGAGCCTATCTTTTTATTGTAAAAGGATAGGCATTCAGGCTCAATGCGCCCCCGCTCCTGTTATTGGGACGTTCAACCTGATTATATTTACCCACTACGCTGCGGAAAAGCACAGGGTTGAATCACTTCTGAAATTTGAAATTTGGATGAGAAGCAAAAACAAAAAAGCAGCAAGGACCGAATATTCCCTGCTGCTTCTTATCGTCTTCAGGTCAGATCGGTTAAACGAATAACTCTTCTATAATACATGGAATCCATCCAATCTTCCCAGTCCAGTTCATTGGCATTGCTGTTACGATAATATACAGCAGCGGCAGGCAGATAACCAATTAAAGGGCCCATGCCGCCACAGATCATCTCGCCGCCATCACCGCCTTTGGGCAGCACTTCTCCAGAAGAATCCATCGTCAATTCAACTTTGTACGGATCTCCGGCAAACTGGAGGCCAAAAAAATTCGGCAGCTCCAAATGATACGGCATATCATCCTCTTCAACGAGCGACGGATTCGTCTCGACCGATTCACCCACGATCTCAGTCAGCCCTTCCAAGCGTCCAAAATGCTTCAACTTCATCGTATAATCGAAACTGTCGCCCCAGGGAAATAATGTACGACAGCCACCCCCGTACAAATACTCCCATTCATCCTCGGTGAGCAAACCAAAACCCGCTTCAGCTTGTTCTTCCAGCAAGGCTTCGAGTGTAAGCTCCTCGTTATATCGTTGTATCCGGACTTTCTCACCCTGACGCTCCAGGCGAAACGCCCGATACTGCTCCAATCCCTTCAGATCAGAATGCTTAAATTCCTCCAGCTCTGCCGCAAACTCAGATCCATGTCCTGCGAGTGCTTCTTCTTCGGTAGCTTCAATCCAACCAAGTGATTGTATCTGGCATTCCACCAGCATCGGAGCAATAGCTGCTTCTCTCACAGGTGACATCTGGCTCGTCAGAAAAGAATCCACATCCTCTACGCCATACTCACTTACCGTCTCAGATAGATCTGCCGAAGTCTCCTCATTCATACCATCCTGCCACTGATTCCACCCTAAGGTCACATGGTCTCCAGGCACAAACACAAACTCTCGCCCTGCGTGCAAAAATAACCCCGTTTCAGTTCGCTGACCGAACCGTTCAAACGTTCTTACACCGATGTATTCCATACCCGCCGGACATAAGGCAATCATCCCGTGCAGCAGCTTTTCTTTTTCTTGAACAGATAACCCAGTCCACATACCACGAGTCAATGCTTCCATGGCTCTCCACCTTTCCGGATGCTCTTCCATTCCTTGATGGCTAAGCCCCTATTTACCTGCAGCCTGCAGGAGGTCGAGCAGCAGCTCTTTCCGTTTCCCTTCTGCCTTACGGGCCAGACCAGCAAGCTTCTCCACTTTGCCCCAGATTGGATATATCACACGCTCCACTTCATAGGTTTCCAGACTGCTGATCTGCTGCACCATAAGCGCAAGCTTCTCTTCACTTTCCAGTTCCGGCTGGAGCTTCAGCTTCAAGCCATCCGTCGAACGTCGTAGGGAGGCAACCAATGCAGGTGCAGAGCTAGCGGTTATACCATGCTTTTCGGCAAAGGCAGCAGTGAATTTGTCCTGCACCAATTGGTGTTCGTCGTCCACTTCTCCCATATAAAATTCAACCAAAGGAAAATACGCCTCGTCTGCAAGCCCCAGTCCAAACGTGGCATAGCTGCCTGGCATACAGTTCTTCTCCCCCTCCGTGTCACCGTACCATTCAAATTCTTCAATGGCTTCCCGAGCGTACTCTTCAAGAAGTGGATGCAAGTTCGAATACTCCAGTGCATTCGCAAAGAACCGATGAGTATCCGACTTGGCGAGTCCCTTGATCGGCAAATATTGTTTTGCCTTGGATTTAAGCTTGATCTTATAGCTCTTAGGGAAGCCTTTCTTCAGTAAACGAATAATGAATGCCAGTGCCTGCTCGTAGGCAGATGCTTCCTCCTGACGGATAACGATTGTAATGAGAGAGAACACATCATTGGCTGTGCATTCCACCAGTTCACTTTTCACATGAATGTCTTCCTTGGCATAAGCCCCGCTGCCTTCCGCCATCATTCGAACTGCAAGGTCGCTCCCCAGCTGTTTCGCCAGTTCCAGGAAGGTAAGGCCTGTCGGTTTACTGTAATTGGGCTCAAAACGCAGAATCATGACCGCTGCGTACAGCAGCAGATCGATAGGCTGGGCCTCTTGCTGCCCATGGTTCTCAACTTCTCCATGAGAATCATTCTGTTCCAGAACGGCACCTGGCTTGAGTGCATATTCGTTCGACCTATACTCCGATAACTGAATATCATAATACTGTGGCAAAAATTGATTCTCTGCCCAATCCTTCAATGCACGAATGATATTGCCGCGATGCTCCGCCAGGGCATCCTGACGCCCTTTATTCAATTCCTGAATGCGGTCATATTGAGCCATAATCCAGGCGACATTTGGACTCGGGAACAGCACTGGATCAAGCAAATGACGTGTCAGAAAAAAGGACTCCAGCGGCTTCGTTGGATATGTACCGTTCTCCAGCTTTTGTTCCACATACGTATGAATACGTTCCAGCAGCTGCTCTTTCTTCTCTTCGTTGATATATTCAAATAGCGTCAATTGCAGCTTCCCTTCGGTCGTTGGAAATTTCCCGCGAAAGGTGAAACGATAGTCGATCAGTGGTGTATCTCCCAGCTCATCCAATCTTCTCCGGATCACTTCTGCAAGCTGAAGCTGAATTTCGCTTCGCACCTGCTCTTCCGTAAATGAACCTGCGTTCCTGGATTTCAAGCCATCATCCAACCCGAGATCCAGGCTGTCAACCGTTGTGCGTCCAGGTCTGTAATCCAGTAAAACATCATCCAGGATCCCCATCTGCAGCGTGGTTCGCTTCACTACCTTGTCCAAGTCGCTTCGCTTCTCCTGTTCGTCAAACCATTCATGAATGGCGCCAATCATCTCTTCCATAGCCTGATCATATAGTGTACTCATCTAATTTCCTGCCTTTCGTAATTAAACTCTATCGAATAACAGCTCATGTTCTATTTCTTCAGGATCGCTCCATAGATCTCGCAAGTGAAAATACGTATTGACGTTCGTATAACACCTATTATTTTACTCTCTCAAGCACACCAGGAACAATAAGGCTTATGCACGGTTGTTGGCTAAGAAAATAGATGATCTCTTCCTCTGCACCCATCTGTGCATGCTGTCCTCATACCAAAAAAACACCGGAGTCAGGCGACTTTCCGCCTAAATCCGGTGTATTCACGAAACCCTCACTCTTCTTTTAATACTTTAGTAGTACGACTCCATTCAGACAGTTAAGGTTACACGAAAACGGAGAGTGCAGAACCAATCTGGAGAAGCGAAGCGCTCGCCTTTATCACCGGATTTTATCCTCTAAATAGAGGAATCAAAAAAAATCTGGGGATAACAGCGATCGAAAGATGGTACTGCAATCGGAGTGGCAAAGTGTAACCTCCCTCTTACTGTTGAATCAGTTACCGTATTAATTCACGGTCTTAAACCATTCGTTAACTTCGGCGGTAATATCGTCGCCACCCATCGACTTCCACTTCGTTACAAACGCATCAAATTCCTCAATGCCAACTTGCCCATAGATGATTTTGCTGAACGTATCCTTCTCCAGCTTGTCGAGTGCATCCTTCTTCATCTTCATTGTATCGGTTGGCGCACCCGTGAACTTGTTCTTGATGGCATCATCCTTATGCGCAACGACAACTTGAGCTGCGGCAAATACTTCCGGTTTGTTGGCAATGCTCGTATTTTTCTCAAAAGGTGTTTCAGGCTCCTTGCCTGTCGCGAGTTCTGCGAGCGTATCCATCATCAGGTTTGGAATCCGTGCACCGTCATAGGTAATGGTGTATTTCAGCGGCGATACGCCATCTTTCACTTCAGCTTCGCCCACGACTTTGCCGTCCACGATGTCATAATCATATCCTTGGGCAAACCCATGCTCGAACTCACTGCCCACCTCCGGATTGGCAAAGTTATCAAACAGATAATTCTGATAGGTGAAGAACACCTCCGGGTTAGCCATATCCTTGTTGATCAACACAACCCCGTTGCTGGCCCCGGAACCATGATGATGACTCTCACCCGTCGGGCCGGTTGGCAGAGCGATGGCTTTATAGGTGGCACCGTTCACATTTTTCTTCACGTCATCAATGGGCCAGTTAGGCATCCAGTGCGGACCCACGATGATCCCGGCCTTGCCTGCCGTAAACAGTTCAGCTGCCTTGATCTCATCATATACGCCAGCTTCCTTGGGCAGATAGCCTTTGGAGAGCCAGTCTTTCATTGTAGCCAGACCTTCCTTCACTCCCGGCTGCACCGAGCCGTATTGCAGTGTTCCGTCTTCAGCCTCGTTCCATTGTCCTGGCATCGTGTTATACATGCCGAAGATCCAGCCGGATTCCGTCATCCATGTATTCAGCGCATTCTTCATGCCGACGGTCAAACCATACGTATCCTTCTTGCCATTACCATCCGGGTCCTGATTCGTAAATGCATCCATGACCGCAACCAGCTCATCGAGCGTTTTCGGTTCTTCCAGTCCCAGCTTCTTCAGCCAGTCTTCCCGGATAAACATCACCGGATCGCCGTTGTAGGCATAGTCGAAGATCGGAATGCCGTAACGCTGACCCTCATACATGTAAGGATACCATTCCTCCGGTGCCGATTCGGACGCCTGTTTCCACGTGTCAGATGCATATTTATCAAACAGTGCACCTGCATCAGCGAACTTGCCGGACTCAATCAACTCACGCACCAGGTTGTAGTCCCCACGGATGGAGACGATATCCGGCAGCTCCTCGTTGGCAGACAGAGACAGGCGGAGCTTCGTATAAAAGGCGTCATTAGTCACGGACACAGCCCATGGTGTGGTCAGCTCTATGCCGAGACGCTCCTTGGCCCATTTGGTATGCACATTGCTCTGTGCCGTTTCCCCGTTCTTAAACTTCGTGTCATCGTTCCAAGCCCGCAAGTAGCTCATCTGCACCGCTGGTTCGTACTTCCCGTTCTGCATCGCAAGCGGCGCAGCCGCTTCCTTCGCAGGTTCCTCTTTGGCCCCCGAACTGCATGCTGTAACAGCAACCATGGTTAATGCAAGTACTGCCGTCATCATCTTTTTATACATGAACTAACCCCTCCTCAGGTAACTTTGGATACCCTTTGTGCATCTCGCATCATCCATCCATGCTCATGCACCTTACATGAAAAGGATAGTGCAGCCGGGGAGGCAAACATATATCACAATTTCAATGTTCATATTGATTTGTTAACCGTTCCGAAAATCCTGTGGTGTCAGGCCATAATGCTTGCGAAACACTTGAATGAAGTAAGGGGTATTGTTATAGCCCACTTCCTGGCCGACTTCATAGATCTTCATCCCGGTATGCTTCAGCAGGTGCACGGCACGTTCCATTCTGGAGCGAATAATGTAATCACTGATGCCTTCGCCAGTGGACTGTTTGTACATTTTGGACAAATACACCGGATGCAGATGCACCTGCTCCGCAATGACCTGCAGGGACAGATCTTCTCCCAGATGATGGTCAATCCAGTGCTGTACCTGCCGAATCAAGGTGGACCCGCTCTCTTGACCCGAATCTTGAGTACGCTCTGTCCATTGCTGCATGACGTTCCGGGTCCATGCCTCCAGGCTCCGCAGCGATACACCATAACCATCCTTCAGCAGCTGCTGATATTGTTCTCCAAGCACATCGGATAACTGTTTGCCTTCCCGGTGAGCCATATAAGAGAAGGCTGCCGCCAGATAATGAAAGGCAACGTAGACATGCTCCGGAAATACGCTGCCTGATAGCTCGGCAAAGATCTGATCAATCTTGCGATGTGCATCCTCCATTCTCCCGGCTTCCAGCAGTGTTGTCAGACCAGGTGGTTCATAGAGCGCAGTAAGTGATTTCAAGGAGGCTCCATGCGAGCTGGCTGCGGCATTCAGATGCAGTCCTTTCCCTGCTTCACCCTGCTTCCGCAAGGCACTCACAGCCTGATGATACAGCTGCGGTACCTGCTGCGGGAAACGGCCTGTTTTGCTGACCGATAGCGAGATTGTTGCATTCAAATACTGCTTCACACTGTGTATCAATCGATCACCCAGCCGTCCCATCAGCAGTTCCGGTTCTGACTGTGCCTGTTTCGGACTGGCCATGAACACCAGATCATCATACGCATCATCGGTATGACAGAGATGGTAGCTGCTGCTGAAGATTTCTTCCACTACATTGGATATGGCGTATTTCATTAATCGAAATGCCCTATGCGTTGGCTGTGGGTCATCATAGCGGATCAGCAGCAGCTGCATTTTATCCTGGGGCCGGAAGCCGATCTCCAATTGTTCCAGCTTACCCTCAAGTTCATCTTCGGCAAACTTGCGCCCGAGCAGCACATCCTTCATTAACTCGGCCCTTTTCTCCGGCAAATGCTCCCTTACCGAATACATGGCACGCTGATGCAGCTGCTGTTTCTCTCCTTCCAGCCGGATCTGCACGGAGGCCTGCTGCACGGCTTCGATCAGTTCTTCATCGCGCACCGGTTTAAGCAGATAACTTACCGTTCCGTGTTTAAGGGCCTGTTTTGCATAATCAAAAGACGCATGTCCTGATAAAATAATGCATTTGGTCTGCTCCCACTTTTGCCGAATATGACTAACGAGATCCAGTCCCGACAGGCCCGGCATACGGATATCTGTAATGATGATATGAACTTGATGGGCAGCCATCTGCTGCAGCGCTTCCTTGACCGAATATGCCTTATATACCTGACCGATGCCATATTCCCTCCATGCGATAGAGGAAGCGATGGATTCCACCGCTGAGTGTTCGTCATCCACGACCATTAGATTCATCATGAAATTGTTCCTCCTCCTCAAACCATCGTATTTCCACACTAAGTCCCCCGTAAGGAATCGCTGCAAAATGAAGCCCGGATGAATGCCCATATCGTGTAACCAGACGCTGGTGAACGTTCCAGGTGCCGGTACCGATCTCCTCGCCCATCGGCTCGTTCACTTCCCGTTCCAACTCTTCAATCTCTTCGGATGTCAACGTAACCCCATCGTTATCCACGAACAAACTGTAGCGGTTGAAGGATTTCCCTTGAATTTGCTCTTTGGCCGACATTCCGGTCACCACGATATGGCCACTCCCTTCGCTTGGTTCAATGCCATGAATGACAGCATTCTCCACAATCGGCTGAATGAGCAGCCTTGGAATCTGCTTCTGCATCAGCTCCTGCGGTACAGCAATTTCGTAGGATAACCGATTGGTCCGCATCTGCTGTATGGACAAATAATTGTCGAGCAGCCGAATTTCCTCCTCCACCGTTGTCATGTCATTCTCATCCCGGGTGATATACCGGTAGTAATCTCCCAAACTCAGCGACATCGCAATAACGGCTTCCGAATGACCGAGCTGGGTCATATTTTTAATATAGAACAGGCAGTTGTACAGGAAGTGCGGATTGATCTGTGACTGCAAATGCTTGAGCGTGGCTTCTCTTGAACGAATGCGTTCCTCGTACACCTTTTCGATCAATTCCTGAATTTGTTCCGCCATATGATTGAAGCTCTGGGTCAGATACGCAAATTCATCGCGTGAATGATCCACCGGAATTCGGGTCGACAGCTGGCCTTTGCGAATCTGCTGCAGCCCCTGCATCAGGCGATAGATGGGAATCTGTACCTTGCGGTAGAGCAATAATGCCGCCCCGATGCTCAAGGCCAGCAGCAGGAGTATGGATGTAACAAACATGTTCCGGCTCTTATCCATCGGGTTGAGCAGATCATCCAGTACAACGGGATTCACATAGACGCCATGAAGCTGTTTGGAAGGAACATAACTCACCAGATACTGCTTGCCACCGGCCTCCAGCTGGTGATTCCCCTCGCTGTCCAGCCCGTTCAACGGCATATTTTCCATAATGGCCTGGACCAGATCAGGGTCAGCACTGCGATTTAATAAGGGATCATTGCCTGGCACGTACAGAAAAGGGTCTCCTCCCTGCGCCTCCTTGAAGTCGTCCAGCATGGCAACAATATTCATCGGATCAAAATTAATCTCCATCACGGTCCGAACCCCTGTCGTCGCTGGCTTGGCATTCCACTCGTAATTGTCCGTGAAAAAAAACGTGAATCCTCCCTCATCCAATTGCCACTGGCCAGGCTGGGGATACTTCAGCATGTTCTCATTGAAGACGGTTCGGCTTGCCTTGGTGGATAACACCAGTTCGGCCTGCGGAAGCACAATTGTAATGTCGTTTTTCCAACGGCTGGTGGACTGGTACAACGATAATTTGTCGAGAATGTCGAGATAAATGCTGTTCTTCTCATACTGGCTGGTCGTTTCCGTCATGTAACGGTAATGCAGTATGCTGGGGTCTCTCAGAAGGGTAAGCCCATAGAGCGAGAGCTGCTCAATATTTTTATCTACCTGGGAGCTGAAATAATTGAATTGGTTCAAGCTCGATTGCTGTTTCTCCTCCACGACCATGTCCACGTTCGCCTGGTTGGCATAGGTATAGAGCAGCAAGATGGGCACCAGCAGGCAGATCAGCAGAATGACCGTTTTTGCAAATACAGTGAATTTCATTGTTTCACCCTGTCTCGAGATATAATCGAACGTGTTCGAAGTCCTATTCTATATTGAAAACCCTTTCATATCTATATTGATTTTTGCAAGTGTGGATGTCATCAACAGGTTAACAAATCAACATTCGCCTTGAAATGTTGGTCTATAGCGCACCCTATTCCGTTGCTATAATTCAGTTGCTCCACTTTTTGCAAGAGGCCGAATGCCTCACCATGCGGAGGCTGGACGATACATAAGGAGGGACTCTGATGGCTATGGAACAACCATTAACAACCAACACACCGGTACGGCAGGCGATACGCAATCCACGCAAACGTACCCGCTGGAACTTCAAACGCACATGGCCGCTGCACCTGATGCTGCTGCCTGCTGTACTGCTCACATTGCTGTTCGCCTATGTACCCATGGGCGGCATTATTATTGCTTTTCAGGATTTCAAACCGTGGTTGGGATTCACGGGCTCCAAATGGGTGGGATGGGATAACTTCCGGTTCATGTTCGAGTATCCGGACAGTGTGCAGGTGATCTGGAATACCGTGCTGATTGCTTCCATGAAAATTGTGGCTGGCCTGGTGGCCCCGGTGGTATTCGCCATTTTGCTGAATGAGGTACGAAACTCCACCTTCAAACGGTTCTCACAGACACTTGTGTACCTGCCCCACTTCCTGTCCTGGGTTGTACTAGGCGGTATTCTGCTCGACATGCTGTCCCCAGAGGGCGGACTGGTGAATCAGGTGCTGGCAGCTGCAGGGATTGAACCAATTTTCTTTCTCGGAGATGGTGACTGGTTTCGGGTAACGGTTGTCATCAGTGATGTATGGAAGGAATTCGGATTTGGCACGATCGTATTTCTGGCTGCGCTTGCGGGGATTAATCCGGCTCTCTATGAGGCTTCCGAGGTGGACGGGGCAACACGGCTCAAGCAGACGCTGCACATTACGCTGCCTGCCCTGGTGCCGATGATTATCGTGGTGGGAACGCTGTCCCTTGGCAATATTCTGAATGCAGGATTTGACCAGATTTTCAATCTGTACAACCCGCTCGTGTATGAGAAAGGTGATATTATCGACACGTTTGTGTACCGGATGGGTATCCTGAATGGCAAAATGAGCTTCGCAACAGCGGTCGGACTATTCAAGTCTTTTGTCGCGATGTTCCTAGTCATTACTGCCTACCGGATGGCTTATAAAATCGCCAATTACCGCATTTTCTAAGGGGTTTAGCATACTGCATTAAGGGGGAATCAAGGTGTATCACAAAACGACCGGATACCGGATATTCAATGGCTTCAACCTGTTCTTCATTGCGGCCGTTTCACTGCTGTGTGTGCTGCCGCTCGTTCATATTCTGGCGGTCTCTTTCAGCGGCAAGGCAGCAGCCTCCGCCAATCTGGTCACACTCTGGCCGATTGATTTTACAGTAGACGCCTATACCAAAACGTTTGGTAACAGCAACTTTCTCAGTGCGCTCTGGATCTCGGTTCAGCGTACCGTTCTTGGCACGCTGCTCAGTATGGTGCTGGTCATTCTGACGGCATATCCATTATCAAAAGAAAGTCTTCATTTCAAGGGACGATCGATGTATGCTTGGTTTTTCATCTTCACCATGCTGTTCAGCGGCGGGCTGATCCCTTCTTACATTTTGATTCAAAAGCTGGGGCTAATTAACACGCTGTGGGCACTGATTCTGCCAGGAGCAGTTGCGGTCTGGAACCTGATTCTGATGATGAACTTCTTCCGTAATGTTCCGAAAGAGCTGGAAGAGGCAGCTTTTATTGATGGAGCTAACCATATTACAACCTTGTTCCGGATCTATCTGCCGGTGTCCATGCCCGCGATTGCGACGATCTCGCTATTCACCATGGTGGGCCAATGGAACTCCTGGTTTGACGGGCTCATCTATATGAATGATGCTTCCAAATATCCGCTGGCTACGTTGATGCAGACCATTATCGTACAGCAGGATTTCTCCAACATGAATGTGGATGCCACGCAGCTTCAGAATATGTCTCAACGTACGGTTAATGCTGCTCAGATCTTCATTGGCGCGCTGCCGATCCTGCTCGTGTATCCGTTCCTGCAGCGTTTCTTCGTCAAGGGGATTGTGCTTGGGGCGGTAAAAGAATAGAACGAGCGCGAATTATTGTCGCATCATCACATCCCGGGACTTTTGTCTCGGGGTGTTTTTCCGTTTAGACGAATGGATTTGTTATATTCATTAATTAACTCATCCAGAATCATCGATTGACGAATGACCTCCGGATGCATTAATTCCGCATGTGAATTTGCGATCTGGTAGAGTCTTTGCCGTGCCTTTTCGATACATTCCTGAATGGTTTCCGGATTATGCACCATACTCCCGCCCCCTGTTGTCCTTCAATATCCATCACCCAAAAAAGACCATCTATTATAATATTCGGAACATGGAGGGCTGCGGATTACCCCAAAATTAAAATTTGTATATTTTTTCTTGTACAGGCTGAAATAAGTAGGTGTATTAAAGGAGCTTCCCCCAAGTAGGCATAAAAAAATGCCCCCTCTTCAGCCTGAAGAAAGGACAAGTTTTAGGACTGACGGGTGGACGCCTGAGCAGCGGCCTGCAACAAAGGCTGCATAAGGCCCGGGAATCGTGTTTCCAGATCTTTCAACCTCAATGTAAGAAAATGCTGGGTACCCTGCACCCTCACCCGAATGACGCCAGCTTCCCGCAGCGTGCGAATATGATGGGACATCGTAGACTTCACAACAGGTGCATTAAAATGACTGCAGGGCTGCTCTCCACTCTTGGCTGCTTCCGCAACAATACCAAGACGGATCGGATCACTTAAGGCATACAACACGGAAGAAAGTTCAATATCCTCCAATTGAGGATGATGTAAAATTTTCATAATGTAGTCTCCTTTTTTCAGACTATCCATTGTATTTTAGCACAATTCCATGATATATTTCTAATGTTCGATACCAATCGAACTTTAATTTTTAATTTCGTCAATGGTTCCCCTGCTGTCAGGCACGGGATTCGCTGTATATCTCATTTTGCAAATGTTACATACCGTTTCTGAAATATTGCGAAATTACACATTAGATCAAGGAGGTTTTCATGAATAACACCGCTACCGCATCATCCGGGGAACGAACGACCGGATTACAGGAAGGGTTAATTGTAAGTTTGCTCGGTTTCACGGTCGTTCTCGTCGTCATGAATACGATGATGTTCAACCTGGCCCTGCCCAAAATTGCAGCCGAATTCCAGCTCTCATCTGTTGCTTCTTCGTGGATTGTAACAGGTTATTCCATCGTTTTTGCCATCTCGTCGATTACTTTTTCACGCCTGTCGGACTTTGTACCGATTCGGACCTTATTCACAACTGGACTCACTTTACTTGGTGCAGCATCCGTTCTGGGATTCTTCAGCAATCACTTCATTCTCCTGCTCTGTGCACGCCTGATTCAGGCAGCAGGGGCCGCATCCGTGCCAGGACTTGCCATCGTGCTTATCACGCGTTATGTTCCAAGTGACCGCCGGGGTAAATCCATGGCCGTGATTATGTCTGCGAGTTCCCTCGGTCTTGGACTTGGTCCTGTCATCGGCGGCAGCATTACTCAATTTCTAGGATGGCATGATCTCTTTATCGTTACCGGATTAACGTTATTCCTGATCCCTGTGTTCTTCAAACTGCTTCCAAGTGAAATGCCGCAAAAGGGTTCGTTCGACTTGCTGGGTGCATTGCTTCTCGCGATCGGAACAACGGGCGTTCTTCTGTTCCTCACTTCACGTGAGTGGGTCACTCTTGTCGTGGGCGTCGTAGCACTTCTATTGTTCTGGTTACGGATTCGCCGTGCGGCCGATCCATTTGTTCAGCCAGCCCTGTTCAAAAACAAAAAATATATGATGCTCAGTTCGCTAGGGATCGTATCCTACATTAACAACTTTGCGACCCTGTTTCTTTTGCCGCAAATTCTGGCCCATCTGTACGCCTTGACACCAGCCCAATCCGGACTGGTTATCTTCCCTGGTGCAGTTGTCTCCATGCTGCTGTCCAATCGGATTGGCCGAATGATTGACAGACATGGCAATACACAGCTGCTTAGGTTTGCACCATGGCTGCTGCTCGCTGCCGCGGGATTGTTCGCTCTGTTTGCAGATAACAGCATCTATGCCATTATGGTCATTTATATCCTGCTGAGTGTAGGTTTCTCCGCTCTCACAACGAGCGTTTCCAACGAACTGTCCAATAACCTGACCATGGATCAGGTGGGTGCAGGCATGGGACTGTTCCAACTTAGCCAGTTCTTCAGCGGTGCATTCAGTGTTGCCGTAACCGGCGTAGCTCTCACTGCGATGCAGCAGCTGTCCTTGTCGTCAGCCTACACGAATATTTTCTGGGGCATGACCGTGGTTGCTCTGGCATCCGTGATGTTCTCTTGGGTATACCTGTCCATGCAGTCACGCAAAAAAGCTTCTTCCGCTTCGTCCTAAGTCAAGCTCTTAAGGAGTGACAGACTAAGTTAAGCTAGGATTCTCAATATAAAATAAGCCCCAAGGACATGGAAGATGTTCTTGGGGCTTTTGCTATTCTGATTTACTTTATATCTCTCATGAATACTATTCAAACAGATCCAAACGCAGACGCTTCAGGCTTGTATGCTTGATATACCATTGACCGTCGATCTGAACAAACGTCTCATGGTAGTGTCCAAATCCGTGGAAGGATTTGTTCTCATTGCCTTCGGGGAATGTTACCCAATCCTCCATCGGAGAAATAACCTTGGCTTCGTTCGCGGATACAAATTCAACCTCGGCGCTGTGTACGTGATGCACGGTTACAGCAACATCCACCAGGTCACGGAATACCTGCACGATGGTGTCACGGCCCGTTAATACCGGAATGGGGTTACCTTCCGTACTGAAATCAGCTACTGCATCCGGAGCAAACACATCGCCCAGTGCGTCCCACTGCTTCGTATCAATAAAGCGGCAATAGCGTGCCTTCGTGTTACGGATATTTTCGAGTGCAAGCAATTGTTCCAGTCCTGTGATGGTTGATTGGCTCATCTGTTGTCCCTCCAGAGATGTAATAGGTTTAAAAGATATGTATCTATTAATCTTCCTTATTGTACCATTGCGTTTGTATTAGGCACAACGGCATATTGTATGCTTGGCTTTCACTACGAAAAAAGTCCGAAAGATAGGCTTGTTGCTTCATGCCTCTCCTCGGACTTTTGGATCTACTCGTACCTATATACAAAAGTAAAGTGGTAAGCCGCACTCAGCTAGAAGCTGCTTCGCTCTTCACCCAAACGTCACCTCTGATGCGCCTTCATTTCGGCAGCCAGCTCGGACATTTTCTTATTGCTTAGATAGTTCTCCATCTGTTCCTCGGCATGAATCATGACCTGCTGAATTAGACAGCCCTCGTTATGGTTCTGAGAGCATTCGAACAGGGAAGCCTGCCCTTCAATGGCGTGAATAATCTCCAGAAACGAAGGGTCCGGATTTTTGCGACTCAGACGATAGCCGCCATTGGCTCCGGAAGTGGATTCAATCATGCCCGCCTTAACCAGTTTGGTCAATATTTTGGACAGATAGGTTGGGGATACTTTCTGCAAATCAGCCAGTTGATGAACACTAACCAACTGCTCCGGTTCTGTAATCACAAGGTGAAGCATGGTATGCAAGGCATAGTTGGTTGCTTTTGAATATTTCATGAGGGCACCTCATTGTATGCGGATTTAATTTATCCATAATAGACTTGATTGAGCTCGCTGTCAAACCCCAGAGGATCTGCGATTCCGCGGTTACTTGGAACCTCTATATATAGTAGTTATTAATTGTGATAAAGTCCTCGGTACTCCGTAGGTGTCATGCCCTCGTGCGCCATGAACTGACGGTTGAAATAACTGGCGTTCGGGTATCCCGCCTCCTCGGCAATCTGTCCAATGTTGGCTGTTGGACGTTCGAGCAGCCACTGCTTCGCCATCTGCAGCCGGGAACGGGTTACGAACTCCATTGGTGTCATCTCGACGGCACTCTTGAACAATTTGCAAAAATAATACGAGCTCACACCCGCCAGATCCGCCCAATTCTGAAGTAAAAACGGCTGACATGCCTCCTGCTGCATCTGCGGGAGCAATCCGAGAATACGGTTCTCCGCTTGGCTGGTACGTGTATTTTTCAGAGGCACCGCATGCTGGACAAACTCGGCCAGTACAGCATACGTCAACGTGGACAGCTGTGCCGGGCGCAGCATCCGGTTCTGCTCGGCTTCGTCGAGCAAGGCCAGATGGGCTTCTTCCCAAGGGGCCTGCTGCCGCAGGGTCCACAGCAGATTGCGGTGCAGCCCCCGTTCTATCATGTAGTCATGGAGACGTTCGCCGTAGAAATGAACCCAGCGTACATCCCACGGATCGTCTTCACTGCTGTAATAATGCTGGCGCTGCTGCGGGAAATAAAGTACCGCCTGACCCGCCCGAAGCTCATGGATAATCCCGTCCACTTCCACATACCCCTTACCTGAAGCTACATAGTGAATATTGAAGTTATTAAGTGCACCGGCCTCCCGCAATACGGAATGCTCGGGGTGATCCACATAATGGCCAACGGACTCGGGATAACAAAAATATGGAATATCCTGAAGGGTTAGCAATACAGTCTGTCTCATCATGAATATTTCTCCTTGGCAAGCAATATTGTGTTAATAGATCTCAATATATTATCATTTTCATTCATCGATCTATTCCTTATAATCACAATATACATTCATCCACAGGAGGAAACAACTCATGAATTCAGATCAAAAATTACGCTGGGGCATTCTTGGTAGCGCTAGCATTGCCAAAGGTTCTGTCATTCCTGGTTTGCAGCAATCGGAGTTGAATGAAGTGGCGGCGATCGCAAGCCGGGACGAGGAAAAGGCGAAACAAACCGCTGATCAGCTTGGAATCCCCCAGGCTTACGGCAGCTATGAAGCATTGCTGGAGGACGACTCCATTGACGCTGTTTATATTCCCCTTCCCAACCATCTTCACCGGGAGTGGACGATCCGCGCAGCTGAGGCGGGCAAACATATTCTGTGCGAGAAACCACTCGCATTAACCGAGCAGGAGGCACGCGAAATGGCGCAAGCCTGTGATGATGCCGGAGTACTGCTCGCCGAAGCGTTTATGTACCGGCATCATCCCCGTTACGACCAGATCAGAGATGTCATTGCCAGCGGTGAAATTGGGGAAATTCGCGGTATTCATAGTACATTTTCGTTCAACAATTCCGGTTCCGCAGGCAATGTCCGGTTCAAACGTGAATGGGGCGGCGGTGCTCTTTATGATATTGGCTGTTATTCCATCAGTGCAGCACGGCTGCTGCTCGGCCAGGAACCATCAGCGGTAACGGTCATTGGCATGTTCTCCCCTGAACACGACCATGTCGACATGATGGCCTCGGGATTACTTGAATTCAATGATCACGTCGGCGTCACGTTTGACAGCAGCATGTGGGCAGCATTCCGCAATACGCTGGAGGTGCTTGGATCGGATGGCATAATCGAGGTTCCATCCGCATTTATCAGCAATCCGGACCGCAGCTCGAACTTCTACGTTACAGCGGGCGGTGAACGCAGGGAAGTTGAGGTCCCTCAGGTCAACCACTATTCCCTGCAGGGGGATGATATGGCACGTGCCGTGCTTCAAGGTAAAAATATGCGTTTTGCTTCATCCGATGCGGTGGCCAATATGAAAGTACTTGAAGCTTGCCTTCGTTCTGCAGAGGAACGTACACGAATTACACTATAAGCGAGGATGGTGTGTACAATGGAATTCATTACAATTAATGGTGCAGGAAAACCGATTTCCCGGTTGATCAAAGGTACGGATTATTTTGTGCATGATGCTTACGAAAAAGCTGCCACCAACATGGATGCTTTTCTGGCGATTGGCGGAAATACCGTGGATACGGCTCACATCTATTGCGGCGGACAGAGTGAAGAAGTGCTAGGACGCTACATGCAAGAGCGCGGTAATCGCGATCAGGTCGTCATTCTGACAAAGGGTGCCCACCATGATATGAACGGTCCCCGTGTCAATGCCGACGCCATTCGCAGCGATCTGCTCACCAGCCTGGAACGTCTGCAGACTGATCATGTCGAATTGTATGCATTACACCGGGACGATCCAAACATTCCTGTTGGCATCATTCTTGAAGCACTGAATGAGCACATTGAGTCTGGTAAAATTGGTGCGATCGGTGCCTCCAACTGGACTTGGCAGCGTTTGGAGGAAGCCAACACGTATGCGGCTGCACATGGTCTGAAGGGCTTCACATTCAGCAGCCCGAATCTCAGCCTGGCCAAGGCGAACGAACCGTTCTGGGCTGGCTGTGTATCAGCAGATGCAGAGACGCTGGCATGGCATGAACGGACACAGCTTCCGCTGCTGTCCTGGTCCTCGCAGGCACGCGGCTTCTTCACCGGTCGTTTCACACCTGAGGTACGTGACAATGCTGATCTGGTTCGTGTCTTCTACAGTGACGGCAATTGGGAAAGACTGCGCCGTGCCGGGGAATTGGCCGAAACGAAGAATACGACGGCCATTCAGATCGCATTAGCTTATGTATTGAATCAATCCTTCCCGACCTGCGCACTGATCGGCGCGCAGAATCGCGATGAGCTGTTATCCTGTGACGAAGGCTCACGCCTGACTCTGACTGGTGACGAGATTGCCTGGCTTGATCTTGCGAGTGACGCCAAACCAGTTGTGTAACCGCAAGAGCTGATCAAAAGCGGAAGCGCTTCAAACGCAGTACAGTTTAAGAGACGGCCCTCCCCACTTTCGATGCGGGAGGCCGTCTCTTTTCCTTACTTAAAGTAAATAAAAAGAGGGCACCAACCAGAGAAACGCTGGAGGGTACCCTCACATGAACATATATAATGACCTTGAACGGGTCCGTCTTACAGTTTAACGATCTGACCTGTCTTCTCGGATTCAAAGGCTGCCAGAATGACCTGCAGGGAACGAAGGCCTTCTTCACCGGAGATGCTTGGAGGCGTTTGAGTCACAATGGATTCCACAAATGCGTCAATAACGCCGCTTGGTACCTGCTTCTCATTTGTTGCCATCGCACCAACTTTGTACGTTTCAACCGTACCATTCGTCAGCTCAACGATTACTTCGTCGCCTTCGACCGTACCGATTTTCATAACGCCATTCTCGCACCACAGAACCGTACTGTTGTCTCCTGCTCTGTATTGAGTCCAGCTGGCAACGAGTGTACCAATGGCACCACTCTTCATGCGAAGCAAGCATGTCGCATTGTCATCCACTTCCGTGCCTTCTTTGTGCAGGGTGCTGATGAACCCAGCCACTTCGGACACTTCATCGTTCAGCAAATAGCGGATGAAGTCAGACTTGTGCACGCCGAGATCACCCATGGCGCCCATAATTGCTTCTTCCTTACGGAAGAACCAGCTCTCTGCTCCGTCCACACTCCATGCTTCCGGTCCTGGGTGACCAAAGGAAGTACGGAAGTTCAGCACTTTACCCAGTTTGCCGGAATCCAGGATTTCTTTTGCTTTGACGTGTGGAGGCATCAGGCGTTGGTTGTGTCCAACCATTAGATACACACCGTTTTTCTTGGCAGCTTCAATCATTTGCTCGCCTTCTTCGGTAGTAACAGCCATCGGCTTCTCAACCAGCACGTGCTTGCCTGCATTCGCAGCAGCAATGGCCATGGAGGCATGCAGATAGTTAGGTGTGCATACGCTAACAGCATCAACTGTTTCATTTGCAAGCAGCTCTTCGTAGCTGGAGTATGCTTTGCCGCCGTATGTTTCGGCCATTTTCTCTGCACGCTCCACAACTGGATCGGCAAAAGCGACAAGCTCTACGTTTTCGTTAGCAGCGTATTCTGGAATATGTCTGCGTTCAGCAATGGCTCCACAGCCGAATACAGCAACTTTAATTTTACTCATGGATTAATGTCCCCTTTGACAAGTAGATTCAGCATTTGCTTCATTCAATGATTCGAATTGCTAGATTAAAATTGGTTCAGGTAGTTCTGTTTGAGCCAGTTATAACTGTTGGCTACGCTTTCAAGTGGAGGATTCTGACATACATCCTGTTCCACGATCAGCCATTCCACACCTGCGCTCGTTGATGCTTCAATAACTGCTGGCAGGTCAACCGAACCTTGTCCCAGTTCCAATGTTTTCATCTGACCCTGCTCGTCTTTGCTGAAGTCCTTCAGATGCAGAAGCGGCAGACGGCCTGCATATTGATTAATATACTCGATCGGATTTTGTCCCGCAAATTGGACCCAACATACGTCCATTTCCACTTGTACAGCCTCTGGCGTCGTTTCAGCGAACATGGCATCAAAGGCATTTTTGTCGCCAACTTGGCCATGGAATTCGAAGTCATGGTTGTGATAACCAAAGATCAAGCCTTGTTTCGCTGCTTCCGCACCATATTGCTGCAGTTCAGCGAACAGCTTGGTCCAGCCTTCAGCATTGTCAGGACGATCTTCAGGCATGAGGTAAGGACAGATCATATATTGAGCCCCAATCGTTTTGAGGTAATCAATTTGTTTTTGCAAATCTTCGCGCATCGCGTTCAGGGAAACGTGGCTG
The DNA here is from genome assembly GCF_058789975.1 of Paenibacillus sp. FW104-T2. Lineage (NCBI taxonomy): Bacteria > Bacillati > Bacillota > Bacilli > Caryophanales > Paenibacillaceae > Paenibacillus > Paenibacillus sp. FW104-T2. The sequence goes on from NZ_JBYTCE010000012.1 coordinate 156,811, forward strand.
CTGAATCCTTTGAGGCCCAGCTCATCCAGCAATGCTTTCATCTCTTCGGCAGGAATGTCACCATAACCAGCGAATTCCACACCTTCATAACCAAGCTCTGCTACCTTGCGCAATGTGCCACGGAAATCTGCTGCAGTTTCATCACGGAGGGTGAACAATTGCAAACCAATATTAAGTTTTTTCATGAATGATACACCTCTGCTCTCAAATTTGCTTTCATTGCTCTATCTGGTATCATCCTACCGCAAAACAGGCTAGAATGAACATATACAATATCGTCAGAACATGAACTATTTGACTGATTTTTTATTCCAGTATTTTGCATCACGATGATTTCACCTATAAAAGTGCATGCAGGATACCTATATTGGAGGATTGCATCTTTGGAACCGTTGAAGACTTCAGTACTGATCTGTGACTACTCTTATCACTACAAGGCATTTAACCACAACATGAAGGGCGAGCTTCAGACCTACCTGTTCCGTCTGCAAACCGAAGGCTCTTGCAAGGTATATGTGCAGGATGAAGAATTTACGATGACGAGCGGGGATTTGCTGCTGTTGAAACCAGGAGATGACTATCATCTCGTGGTCGCAGAACCGCATAAGGAAGGACGATTGTCCAGCGGAGATTATTATTTGTTCTGTGAAGGTTCCTGGATTGATCAGTGGTGGAAGCGAATTCAGCGCCCTACCGTAAACCGCATTGGACTGGATGACAAGCTGGTCAGCCTGTGGCGCAATATTTTGCTGGAGCAGCGCCGGGGACCTCTTGAAGAAAATGAGGAGTTAAAAGACGCCCTATTACGCGGACTCTGTCTGTACATCGACCGTGCGATTAGCGAAAGTCTCCAGACGGATCGAAGCGTGTCCTCCACCCTGAAGCTAAAGCGTTTCATTGAGGAACATGCTACCGTTACGTTCAAACTTGAGGAGGCTGCCCGTTACGCTGGTCTTAGTCTGTCACGCGCTGTACGGCTGTTCAAGGAACACTACGGCAAAACCATGATTCAGTACGCTATTGAAATTCGTCTGAATGTCGCACTGGAACGCATGAAGTACAGTGAGATGACACTGGAGCATATCGCCGAGACGTGTGGATTCGCCAGCTATTCCTATTTCCACCGGGTGTTCCGTGCTCACTTCGGCATGTCCCCTCTGGAATATCTGAAATCCCAGTCCCACCCGTCTTTTGATATGGAGCATGTGTAACATTCCTGGAATCTCGAACCCATGACGACCTATAAACAGGTCACGTTCATGGGTTCTTTGAACTTTTTACTGCTCCAAATTTATTCATGACTCCTCCCACATAACCCTGTATAGTTAAAATCATAGTCATTTACAGATTCAACCATCATTAACGAAATTTCCATTACCCTTTATTGGAGCGATACCTATGCCTCATTCACGTAGAATACTCATTATTGAAGACGAGCAGGACATTTCACGCATAGTAAGAGACTATCTGAACAAAAACCAATATGACGCGGCAGTTGCAGCGACTGGACAAGATGGATTGCAACTGATGGACATGCTGCAGCCGGACTATATTATCCTGGATATCATGCTTCCGGATATGGATGGTATTGAGGTATGCCGTGAGATAAGACGAAGAAACAATATTCCGATCCTCATTCTAAGTGCAAGAGGAAGTGATACCGACAAGGTGCTTGGTTTGGGCTTTGGGGCAGATGATTATATGACCAAACCCTTCTCCCTGAGTGAGCTGCTTGCGCGAATCAATGCCCATTTCAGGCGGTATGACAGTCTTGCATCCGAGCGTGAGGAGGAACATCTTCTTCGTCTGTCCAACCTGGTGATCGACAAGAAAGCGTACAAGGTTACGCTAAGCGGAGATGAAGTTTCACTTTCTGCGAAGGAATTCGAACTGCTGTACTACCTGGCGAGCCATAAGAATCAGGTGTTCTCCAAATCACAATTGCTGGACGCAGTTTGGGGATATGATGCTTACGGGGATGAAAATACGGTCACTGTATATATTCGAAGATTGAGAGAGAAAATTGAAGCCACCCCCTCCGAGCCTGTTGTTCTGAAGACAGTCTGGGGAGTCGGCTACAAATTCAACCACTAAGAAGATGGGAGACCACAATCTCGATGTTGTTACTCCAATGGTCCAAACGCTGGCTGATCACCGTACTCATTCTGCTTATTTCTCTCCTTGGATGCAGCCTGACACTTGCCGTGGATCGGTCAGGTCATCATACAGAGGAGTCCAACTTGTCCATTCATCTGGTCCGGCTCAGCATCAACCCGGTGATGCTTGCTTTGGAGCAGAATCTTCATCAACTCACCAGCCCGGAGGTTCAGGAAAACGTTCGTGCCCTCGCCGAAGAGCAAGGCATCCAGTTATCCTATGTCGGCCTGGACGGTACGATTCTATTTTCTTCAAATCCGTCCTCTCAAGGAGAACATATCCATCTGGCATCCGCCTTGCATTATGATCTGAGTCATGCGGGACATGCCAGCAATGGAGAGGATGTGGTGGACATGGCTTTTCCGGTCCTCCATGCTGCAGATGGAATTCAGATCGGAAACGCCATCTTTACCATCCCTAAAGCCATGGTTACTGTCCAGCCTTCATCCATCCTGCCTTATCTGGTTGCAGGCATATCCATCATAATCACACTTATTCTCGGCATTCTTCTGTTAACCATGCATCGCAAAATACATAAACGATTACTGTCACCGGTACATATGCTCCAGCAACATGCTGAATCAATTCTTAAGGGAAAGTACGATAAGCTAATTCATTATAAACATGCAAACGAAGTAGGCGAATTATATGCCATGTTCGATCTGATGCGCACCGAAATCAAGCATTTGAGTGAACAACGTACGAAGCAAGAACAGGCGCAGAAGGAACTCATCACCAATATTTCGCATGATATCAAAACACCCATTACCACGGTTAAAGCGTATATTGAGGCCATTATGGAAGGAATATGCGCAGATGAGGAAACCCTGATGGAGTATATGCGAATCATGCAGACCCACACGGACAAAACCGCCCAATTGGTTGAAGATTTATTACTTCATGCACTGCAGGAACTGGGTCAGATATCCGTAGAGCCGCGTGAAGTTTATAGTGGTCCCACGTTCGAAGCCATGCTTGGATCATTCGGACATGCTGTGCATCTGAAAGGCCTAACGTATGAAACGCCTGAATCCGTTCCGAATGTGTTAATCCGCATGGACACCACAAGGATCGAACAAGTGCTGGCCAATCTTATATCCAATGCACTGAAGCACACCCATCCCGGGGATGCCATTCGTGTTTATACCGAGCTGAGAGCCGATCAGTTCATTGTGACAATCATGGACACTGGTCCCGGAATACGGGCACAGGATATGCCTTTTGTATTTGAACGTTATTTCCGGGGGCAGGCGTCTCCTGTATCCAGACACGTGCAAGAGGGTACAGGCCTTGGCTTATCCATCTGCAAAAATATTGTTGAAGCACATGGGGGACGCATATCCTTTTCAAGCAAAGAGGGGCAAGGAACCAGCTTTCAATTTAGCCTGCCGGTCTGCTGACTCGTCCCAATCCATTCAGGCTGGCATCCTGCCTGTAAGACTTTATTCATAATTTGATAAGACTTCCTCAACATCCCCCCTCTAAAATAAAACGTATACCGCCTTGGGGAGTGATTTTCTTGAGCAAAACAACGATTATTCGTGCACATAATCTATGCAAAACATACAGCGCAGGCCCGGAACAATACCATGCCATACGCAATATTGATCTGGATATATACCAAGGGGATTTTACCGTCATCATGGGTAACTCGGGTTCGGGCAAATCCACCCTGCTCTATCTGCTGAGTGGTCTGGACCATGTGACTGCTGGTGAAGTCTATTTTCAGGAACAACGCATCGATGCTTACAGCGAACGGGAAATGTCTGATTTTCGCACTCGCCGGATTGGTTATATCTATCAGAATATTAATCTCGTACCGGATCTCTCCATACGAGAGAATATTGCACTGCCGGGTTACATCGCCGGAACCAAAAAGAATGAAATTCAGCTAAGGGCAGCCCAATTGATGAAATCCTTGGATATTGACAGTCTGAGCAGCCGTCTTCCCTCCCAGACTTCAGGAGGCCAGCAGCAGCGAGCCGCCATTGCACGGGCTTTAATCAATACTCCTGACGTCCTTTTCGCTGATGAACCGACTGGAAGTCTGAATGTGGAGCATGGTAAGGCTGTTCTCGACATCCTGACAGACATTCATCAAAAAGGGCAATCCGTTGTCATGGTCACTCACGATATCAAGGCAGCCTGCCGTGCCGATCGTCTCATATTAATCCGGGACGGTAAGGTTGGTGGCATTCTCGAATTCGAACCCTATAACGAGCATCAGGTTCATGACCGTGAGGACATGATTTTTGCCTTTGTATCGGGGAAGGAATAACGATGGCTGTCATGTTGAAACTTAGCCTCTCCTATCTAGGCAGAAGCAAAATACAAAACTCGTTTATCGCTCTGCTCATTCTTCTATCCACGCTGCTGTTGTCTACAGCTGTCATGATTCTGGCCAACACAGGTAATCAGTTTAGAGAAATGCATACCCGCACCAATGGATCTCATCAGATTTTGACTTTTGATAAAGGCCTGAATGATCCAAAGGCTGTTCACTCCTGGTGGGCTTCGCAGAACGGCGTTGAAGTGTCTGAATTGCTTACGTATCGAACGGTATCGGGCATCTCGTTTCATGGAACGGATATTCCTAACATTTACCTTTACATGATAAATACCCCGTCAACGCCGCGGGTTGTGGATGAGCTTATTTTTTCAAGTGGAACACCGGAAGTGGTTCCCGCGCCAGGTTCGGTCTGGATTCCCACTTCCATGGCCAATGCCTACGGTGTCTCGGCAGGAGATACTATTGGTTTCAAAACGGGGAGCACTACCATCGAATTGAAAGTATCCGGTATTGTAGTCGATGTCCCCTATGGGGCACCCTTCACCAATACAGCACGAGTCTGGATGAACCCTTCCGATTATTCGGAGCATGTTCACTCTCTTCCGGGAAACGATAATTATATGCTGGGTATCCACTTCGACGATTATAGTGCCAATTTAAGCTATTGGGAACGGTATTCGCTCGAGGCAGGCAGTCCGTTTCTGGAAACCAAGATGGAGTTTGAGGGCATCTCTTCTTTCTATCTGATCATTAATCAAATCATCGGATTCATTATGATTTTCCTAGGAGTTGTCATGCTTGCCATCGCTCTGATTACGATCGGATTTACAATTTCGGATGCCATCCTGGCCAACTATAAAACAATCGGCATTCTGAAATCACTCGGACTGACCTCGGCAAAAACGATCGGTACTTATGTCATCCAATATTTCTTGCTTTCCTGTATAGCCATCCTTCCGGGACTTGGGCTCAGTATATGGATATCCAAATTCATCATCAATATCTCCGTGTCTTCTCTTCGCGTGGGAAATCGTGACATCTCGGTCGAGGGGATAGGCTCAGCCATGCTTATGAGCGTATTCCTGTTCACCATGATCCTTTTGTTCGTTGTGATGTATGCCAAAAAAGCGCGGAGTATTCAGCCGGTTCAGGCCATCCGTTATGGAATGTCGGAGCTGGACAATACCCGGATGGCACAGAAAATGAACTCTCCGCTAACCAGTCTCTTCGGGTTCACGCGCCTGCCTGTAGGTGCAGTTATCGGAGTTCGCCATGTCACCAAAAACATCAAAAGTTCTATTCTAATGCTATTGCTGACAACAACAGCCTCTTCCGTACTGGTTTTGGGATTTGTTCTGTTAAGCAGTATCACCGGAATTGCTCAGACCGCTGCCCAGTGGGGTTATGACAATGCCAACATCGCCGCTGTCGTTGTTAATAAAAGCACCTTTCCCAAAGAGGATTTCAATCAATGGTTACAAGAGGATGCAAGAATCAAAAATGCAGGCTGGCAAGGAAACATTACTGGTGTAGTTAGCCCAGACTCTTCAGGGGATGATAAGCGGCAATCCACCAGTGTAGCTCTGAGTGTACTGGATGGAAGTTATCAGGATCTTGGATTTGAGACATTAGAGGGAAATAACCCACAGCAGGAGAATGAAATCGCTATCGGCGTGGGTGTAGCTGAATCCTTAAACAAAAAGCCGGGTGACTTCCTGGCCCTTTATATTGAAGGGGAGAAGCGCACATTTCTCATCACAGGAATATATCAAGCTATTGCCAATATGTCTATCTCAGGACGAATTACGATAGAGGCCATGAATACAATTCGTCCGAATTACAGTGATTTTGATGCTGTATTCATTAATTTGAATGATCCGCTGGAAGCAGAACAGGTAACAGAGGAACTAAACAATGAATTTAAAGATTCCGCTTCTGTTGTCACCCAAAAGACTTTACTTGATTCAGTCTATGCTGAAGCGGCTGACATTTTAATTTATCCCATGAGCCTGATTGGGCTGCTGTTTATCCTGGTCACATTTGTTATTATTTTCAGTACCTGCCGGATTAGTATCCGCAAAGAAAGCAGAACGTACGGGATATACAAATCGCTTGGATTAACCTCGCGTCGCATTCGGCTGTCTATTGCCATGGGAATATCGCTCCTATCCGCGATGGGCGCCCTGCTGGGAATCCTGGTTGGCATGTATGTGCTGCCTGTTCTTCTTGAAATGATCCTTGCTGACTATGGTATAGTACATCTTCCTCTTATTCTAAATGGGGTTGGAATTGTTCTATTCGCTTGCATCGGCATGATTGCAGCAGCTCTCGGCTCCTGGTTCTCCTCCCGTGTCATTCAGGACACATCGCCACGTATGTTGGTAATTGAATAACTTGGACAAGGGCATGTAAAACAGCCTTCTCAGATCCTTCACGGGTTTGAAAAGGCTTTATGGCATGTTCAGAATTACTCCTTCAGATCTTACTCAGTCGAAGACCCCTGATTTTTGATTTTGATTTTAATATCGTAGGTAATCGGGATTTGACTGAATGTCTTATCCCAATCCGGTTTAACTTTTTTCCATACTTTTGGATATTTGATGCGCAGTTGCTCGCCAAACCCGCCAACATCCACCTTGTACTTGTGCTGCATTTTATCCAAAGCCTGTTTCACCTGCTGTTCAGCGATTTTTTTGAAATCGTTCTCCAGTTTATGAATGTAATCTTCATCCCCTGGTATTTCGGGAACGGCCCAATCTTCCATAAACCAGCCTTCTGATTCCACCTTGACATGAAACGAGATATCATCTCCACGGACGATAGGAATAATTTTGCCTTTGGTATGCTTAATCTCATATACGATCGTACTCCCGGTTCGAGCCTCATATGTTTTTAATACGCCTCCCTTAGGCCTTTCCTGGATCCAGGATAGCCCTTCGAGATCGACTTGGCTTAATGTACCTATATGGCGCTTGGTCTTTGCATCATATATCCCGGCGCCTGAAAATTTATGTTCTCCTTTGTAGGAGATGACGTTCTGCAGAAGAAAGCTCTGGCCTGACTGCATGGTTGCATCCAGCTTGGCCAGTGACACGGCGGGCATGATTTTATTCGACAAGTATGAATTGTCAACAAGACCTGTCAGGTAAAATGCCGGAATTTCACTAGGATCATTGGAATGCAATGCATCAATGGCTTTCTCATCACTTACCACAACCAGACAACTTGGACGGATATCATTATCACGCAATACAAAGTCAAGCAATTGTTCCAAGCTGTATTTCCGTGAAATTTCTTGCGAAACCACGATCACTTTCAAGTGATGTCCGATAAGGGGACGATCTCTTCTGAGTGCAAACTGACGGAATATTTCTAATAGCGAATCCCCCGTTAATTGTTCGTTAAAATAGGATTTACCTGCTGCTGGAGAAGCTTGCTGGCTATTTGATTTGGAAGCATCCTTAGGTACAATCTGCACTGTGGCGGTTATGTTGTTTTCTTTGGGATAATGACCACCGTGAGCATTTACATCCTTTTCAAATTCCGTTTGCTCGGCTACATCTATTCCCAGAGCCACATAGACGCCCAAGTCCTCGATCTCTTTGCTGCTCCAGCAGCCTGTTTGCGTAAATAACATGCATAGCGATACCGAAAACAATATTAGTTTCTTCCAAGGCATCTTCATTTCTTCTGGCCTCCTTTTTTGCGAACAAAACTTAACAGCAACAACAGTGCTGGAAGGATGGCAAACAGAAAAACGGAAACTTTCCCCACAAAGTCACCCAGTGCGAAAGTCTGGTTGACGTCGTTCGGAAGAAAGGCAATAAAATAGATAAGGGCAACCAATATAAACATGGCTCCCAGTATTTCCTTTCGTTTGAACAACTGGGCACTTCCTACGGAAGCACCATACAGTGTGACGGTGAATGTCGAGAAAATTTGCATAATCCAAATGACCAGCAGTAACGATTCAAACCGTTCAAATATCAATCCCTGAATCTCAAAACTTCGCATCAAATCAAGGGTTGGCCAGGTCCGGGTCTTCATGCCATTAATGGACAAGCTGCCCACCACCATAATGACTGTAACCAGATAGATCACTGTAGGAATAGCTGTCCCCCAAATAACGGACTTAAATCCTTTCTCTGGACTCTTCATATAAGCCATGATGACAAACATGATCTCATAGCCTGTATAGGCCAAGAGCGACGGCTTCAATCCTTTGATAACCGGCATAAATCCCTCACCTAGTACCGGTCTCAGGTTATTAATTTCAAAGACTTTGCTGCTAAGCAGGATGGCTATGACAAAGATAACAATAGTGATAGGTAAAATAATCTCGAATAATCGGACGATTGCATTCAATCCGCCCGATATCAGATAGATTCCGATCCACATAAACCCCATCACAATCGCCCAAGTTGGCGTACGCTCAAGAAGGTATAAATTGGTCACTTCCGCCAGCACCCTGACTTCGAATGCAGAGATAATAAGAAAATACAGGATGATTGCCATACTGATTACCATGGCAATCCACTTACCGGTAATCTCTGGGACAAACTGAAACACCGTTTTCCCTGGAAATCTCCGGCACAGCGTAACCATGATGAAACCAATGAGCGTAATGATTACACCCGAGATGATAATGGAAATCCACACATCCGGTGTATCTACGGCCTCCACCGTAGTCCGCGGCAAGGTCAGAATACCTGCTCCCAGCATGTAGTTAATGATCATGATCGCTGCCTGCGTAGTCGTAATGGGTGTGTAGGAAGGCTTCATCGGTTTCACCTCTTCATCAGTTTCATAGCCTTGTCCTCATTTCTTGCGGTCCTGATCTTTCGGTTTCATCATGTAAGGGCGTTTCCTCATCATGCTCATCGGGGCCCTAATCAGAAAGTCCTTCCAGTCTGATAATCTATAAGGAACACTCGGGCTGACATATGGAACGCCAAAGCTTTGTAACCGTGAAAGATGACTGCAGAGTAACAGGATAAACAAAACCACTCCGTACAAGCCAAGAATAGCTGCACTAAACATGCCTATAAAACGCAGAATCCGCAGTGTTATACCTGCGCTGTACGTCGGAATGGAGAATGACGAGATTGCCGTAACGGCAACGACAATAACAAGGAACGGACTGACGATCCCTGCCTGTACGGCAGCATCCCCGATAATGAGACCGCCGACGATCCCCATCGCTGGTCCAATCGGTTTCGGCAGACGTATGCCGGCTTCACGCAATATCTCAATCGCCGTTTCCATGATGAGCGCTTCAATAATGGAGGGAAACGGTACTCCTTTTCGCGTCTCAATAATGGTCAAAGCCAGTTTGGTCGGAATCAGACCGGGATGAAAAGAAATAAACGAAATATATAAGGCAGGCGCAAGAAGGGCAATCATGGCTGCCAGAAAACGAAGCATGCGGAGAAATGTACCCGGAATCCATCGCTCATAGTAGTCTTCAGGAGATTGCAGCAGCATGCTGAATGTTGTCGGCACAATCAATGCGAAGGGTGTACCATCCAGCAATATGGCAACACGTCCTTCAAGCAAGGCACTGATCACCCGGTCCGGTCTCTCGGTATTTTGCACTTGTTGAAAAGGACTCAGTTGATCATCCTCAATAAGCTGCTCTATATAACCGGATTCCAGCATGGCGTCCACGTCCAGCCTCTCGATGCGCTTTTTTACTTCAGCTACAATATCCGCGTTCGCAATGTCCTCAATATAAGCAATTACCAAATCCTTTTTGATCCGTGTACCTACTTCATATTTTTTTATGAACAGGCTCTGGTTACTGCCATATCGGCGGAGTACCCCCGTATTATCACTGAGACTTTCCGTAAAACCAATTCGCGGACCACGGAGCAGGGCTTCAGACAACGGCTCCTCAACGCTGCGTGTTTTTCCTTTCGCTGACCCAATCAGGAGAGCTCCAGGCATCCCTTCAATAATCAGAGCATTTTTCCCGGAGAGCACAGCCAGAGCAAGTTCCTGAAGTGATTCGGTTTCCTCTACCTGACTGACAGGCAGCAAATGATTTTTTAGATATCCCTTAAGCAGGTGAGCATGTTCCGGATGTAAGAAAGCCTCCTGTTTCAGCTCAGGTACACCTCTCAACATAAGGGGAGTAATCAAGTGTTCGTCGACCAAATTCTGGTCAACCAACCCATCAACATACATGACAGCTGCAGGCGTATCTGTACCATAGATGAAAAATTCCCGAATATGTACGTCGGCATTCTGGCCAAACGTTTCTCTTGAACTGATCAAATCTGTAGTGTAGTGTCCCGTAAGCTTGATGTTCGCATACGCGCCGGTTTCACTACCCTGTGCCTGGTTAACACCATTCGATGAGGAATCACCTGAGTCTTGCTTTTGCTGTGAATCGGCTTTGGTGAATGCTCCCTTTTTGATGGAAGAACTCAGCCATCGGGCTGTTTTTAATATGACAAGCGGAATAGCCACGACCAAAAAAGCCTGCAGCCATATTCCCCAACCGGGGACAAACGATAAAATTGTAGACCACATCGCCTCTCACCCCAACATTTCTCTATGCTGCAAACCTGAACCTACATGTATTTCTGAGTATTCTTTCCCTGAAGGCTCACAATAATTCCCGTTTTTTTAGCATCATAAAAAGCAGGCCCCTTGTTTCGGGAGCCTGCTTCGTTATTGTCATTGTTTAAATTGATTTATAAAAGAGAGTTACATCTTAGACGATCTTGGTAACTTGCTGCGCCTTGGCATCGAGCAGCTGTGCAGATTCCGCAATCGTTGTAAAATCTTTCAAAGCCACTTCAATCTGCTGCTGACTTTGCTGCGCATACCCTTCGACTTTTTGTCCACCGCTGGATATGTTCTTAATCTCCTTTGTTATGCCTTTCACACTATCGCGGATTTCATTAATGGAATCGGTCACCATGGCAGACAACTTTCTGACTTCCTTCGCCACAACATCGAAGCCGCGCCCGTACTCACCTGCATGTGCAGCTTCGATGGCCGCATTCAGTGCGAGCAGCTGTGTCTGCGATGCAATCTGCTGAATGGTTTTGACAACACCTTGGATCGAGCCTGCTTGCTCCTGCAAATCAGCTAAAGTAGCCCGGTTATGAGCCGAAACCTCTGAAATTTCTGTGATGCTGGACAGCAGCTCACGACTGCGTTCAATCCCAATATCCGCATGCTCGTTCATCTCATGTGACATCGTTTTCAATTCATGGACTACGGCCGAGATGTTTTTCTGACGGTTTGTAATGTTGGTGGCAATTTTGGAGACGCCCAGAATTCTCTCGTTATTCTCATCGTAGACAGGCATATATGTTGCTTCAAGCCATACGGAGTTGCCACTGGCATCCTTACGCTCGATCTTGTCCTGGAAGCTTACGCCGTTAAAGATACTGTTCCAGAACAACTCATAATCCATGCTGTTAGCGAAATCAGCAAAACATAATTGCCGATGATGCATCCCGTACATTTCATCTACCTGATATCCCATCGTACGAGCAAATGTCTCATTGACATAAGTCACCCGCCGATCCAGATCGAAACGAATGATCGCCAGACTTTTTTCCATGGCCTTAATGACCAGCGCGTCGGTGACAACGTCTTTTTTCTTGTCCAACTCTACTATAGGCACCTGATTTCCCCCATAACCTTATTCTTATCGCTTATTTTTTCGTAGATTATCCCTGTGCAAAATTCAAAAATGGAATTCCGTTTTCTCCAATTTTTATGTATTCACGTGATCGTTCTGAACGCTTCTACTATTGATACCCCAATTGAGGACATTTGGATCACTTATCTTTGATTTTTCAAAAAAAATTTTGCATAATCTTATTTTGGTAAACTTAATGGACTAAGCCTCATTTTATTATCAACGTGTCAACACGTAAATGGACAAATACGCACAAAAAAAGGACCGTTTCATCCGAAACAGTCCTCACAAGGAGCGAGCTCAGCACATCAATATGAAGGGCCTTCCCAGTCTCTAATCACTCCTTCCTGCCTTGGGTGTCCAACGTTGATCCTCACTATCATGGGGATAATCGATGCCGGCCGGGTAGAGATCAGCTCAATCAACATGCCCCACGGTGCACGTCCATATACAAATTGATTGCCTTCCCCGCCTTCGATTGGGCCGGACAAAGCACTGGGCTCGGAGAGAAGCTCTCCTCCTGCCTCTGTGAATCGTTTCACCGCGTTCTCCATCTGATCCACATATAAGGCTACATGCTGCACAACGAAGTCTGATGCCCTGGCAGGATCATTCTGCTCGGTATTTCCAAACTGAAATAGTTCAATACTGGCGCTCTCCCCGACAGATAACATTCGAATATGAGTGGCCTTGGCTCCAGGTGGAAGCCCCAGCTTCCGTTCTGCTTCAGTACCTTCCTGCGGGGGATCCTGAGGCGTAATGTTGTCATATACAAGTCTGGCGCCGAATGCCTGCTGAAGAAAAACAGTCGCTTGTTCCACATCCGGCACAGTAATCCCTATATGATCGATTCCTCTTGTTGTCATACGATCTCCTCATTCCATATGTAATTCAACATGCTCGTGAGCAAGAGTAGTTGCTCTTACTATGTTTTTACACCATAAGAGGACCGATATAACAACGTCAGATTACCCACGGCTATACCATGAGTTATCCGCGAGGCAGCTTATCCGCATACTTACTGCGCAGTTCAGCAAGCCTCTCCAGCTTGGATAACGCCAGCTCCTTCTGCAATAACCCAACAGCGAGCACCAGCTGTTCCATAAGGAGCAGTGGAGTAACCATGGAATGGAACTCCCCGAGCTCACCGCGGCTCACATAGAAAGACAATTCCGTTGCCAGTCCGTATAACAAATCCTCCCGGTCTGTCACAAGTACGGCCTTGCTGTTTACTTCCTTGGCATAATCCAGAATAACCTCTGCTTCAGGCAGCAGACGGGTAAAGCTCATCAGTAAGACCATATCCTCCTGCTGCATGTGCATCAGGGATTCCAGCAATTCATGTCCGCTTCCAGCCAGATGGATAACGGTTAATCCAAATCTCGATAAACGGAATGACAGAAGATCTGCCAAACCGGCTGAGGGCCCAGGCGCATAGATATATACTCTTCTTGCCTCAGCAAGAATGGAAGCGGCATGCTCCAGATCTCCCTGCTTCATATGTAAAAACGTCTCCTGCAAATGGGATACCGAGGCTTCCAGCAACTGCACAGGCAAGCTGCTCGTGTCCATGCGGGAGATTGTTTTATTTAATTTGAGTGCAGGTGTCGTGTCCTCAGAGGTGCGCAGCCGGATTTTGAATGCTTTGGCATTGTCATACCCAACGGCACGCCAGAAGCGGGAAACGGTGGCTATACTGACTCCGAGCCTGTCGGCAATTTCCTGCTCCGTCATGAATAATATCTCTTCAGGGTTGCGCTCAACAAAATCGGCAATTTTCAGATGACCAGGTGATAGCTGTTCTTTTTGGGCAAATAAATTCATTCCGGATTCACTCCTTTTCTCGCTCTGCCATCAGTATACCAGCTGGCCTGTGATCAAGTGGTTTATCTGTGTAATAAATTTTTCATTTATTTTTATATCTGTAATAAATATTACAATCGATTTACAAATCTCCCCTTTAGCGTTAATACTCTGCCCCTAGACTGTGGCTATGATCAACCACATTCAGGGAGGTATGTATCGATGAAGAAGATGACTGAGCGTTATACGCTGACGTCTTCACAGAAAATGATGGTGTTTGTGCTTTCCATGTCACTGTACGGCTTGTCCAACATGTTTACAGAGCTCATTCCGAAGCTTCAGCTGGGACCGATTGAATTGTCCGTTGAGTATTTTGCTTTTATTCCGCTGACGCTCTGCATCCTGTTCCATCCCATGATTGCCGCTCTCGGTGCTGCTCTTGGTGAAGTCATCTTCGGTGAGCTGATGCTGGGCCAATTCGGCGGACTCGGCGAACTGGAGAAATTCATTACCTTTTCCTTCGCCATGTATGTTGCGGGCCGGATGGTCAGTGATCCCCGCAATCGCAGGCAGGTCGGCGTCGCTGCCATGACCGGAGTCATCATTCATCAATTCCTTAGTTCATTGGTCGATATCGGAAAAGTATGGATTGGCGTGGAAGAACTCGAAGCCGTTCCCGGACTTGCCGAGAGTGTTGTGCTGATTGAAGGTGTTGGATTCCTGAACGACGTATTATTCTCGGGTATCCTGTTCGCTCTGCTGCCTACGCTGTACCTTGTTCCTCTTCTCTATGGCAAAATCGAACCACTGCTCGGTATTAAACCTCGTAATCCTGGCATGAAATATGAAGGTATCGGCTTCTTCCGTCCGAAGCTGTTTCTGATCGGTCTGCTGCTGTTAGCAATCGCTTTTGGCGCGGAATCCCTGTCCGAGATGGACATCAACTTCGCCGTTTGGGAAACGGACTATGCAGATCAATACGGCTCAGCCTCGATTTGGATTAGTATCGGTGCTGCTGCATTCATCGCGGTCGTAACACTTTGGATCATGCGCGCAAAACGAAGCAAAAACAAAGCCATTTCAGGTACGGAGAATCGCCCTTATGCCTAATATACATTCTTCCCACCCTGCTTCTTCACCCGATACTGTTATTGCCATTCATGATGTTACGTTCACCTATCCCGGTTCGGAAGAACCTGTTCTGAACGGAGCCTCCCTGGAGCTCTCCCGCGGAAGCTTCACTGCGATTATCGGAGGCAACGGATGTGGCAAGTCAACGATGTGCAAATTGTTTAACGGCCTGATTCCCCAGTTCTATACCGGTGACTTTACGGGTGAAGTGCATGTACTAGGAGTCTCGGCGGCTGGGCAAAGTGTTGCAGATCTGTCCAGAAAAATTGGGTATGTCTATCAAGATTTTGATAATCAGCTGGTACGCCCAACCGTGCTCGATGAAGCTTGCTTTGCTCCACTGAATTACGGACTAGCCAATTATAAGGAGCTGGGTGAACGTGCGCTGACGATGTGTGGACTGGACTCCATCCACAATCGGTACATCTGGGAATTGAGCGGCGGACAGAAGCACCTGCTTGCACTTGCCGGGGCACTGTCGATGGACCCTGACATACTTATCGTGGATGAACCCGTTTCCCAGCTGGATCCACAGCATGCCAGACTCATCTACGAATGCTTGTCCCGTTTGAATAAGGAGCACGGGAAGACCATTATTGTCATCGAGCATCATACCGAATTTATCGCTGACTTCTGTGCGGATGTGGTCCTGATGGACAAAGGTCGCGTTCTGTGGAATCTGCCCGTTAAAGAAGGTTTGAATCGGATTGCAGATCTGGAGCGGCTTGGTATTCAGCCTCCTGAAGTGACCCGTGCAGCCATTCAGGCTGTTCCATTATTGAAACAAGATCAGACAACCCAACCCGAGCAGCTGCATCATCAGCTCTTTCCAATCACGGTGGAGGAAGCCGCGGTTTATTTTCATCAACAGCACAATGCTGCGATATCCGCACTACTGGCCAATCAGGGCAGACAGCCCCATCCTGCGGAGAGCAAGTTACAGTCCTGTTCTGAAGAACATGCACATGCTGCTTCTCTGCCGATTGTTGAATTCAAGGATACACGTCTGCGATATAGAGGGCTTGGCAAAAAAGAACACGAAATTATTCGTGGTGTTAACTTTTCACTCCATGAAGGAGAACGGATTGCCCTGGTGGGCAACAACGGTGCAGGCAAGTCTTCACTACTCCGGCTCATGGCCGGCATCAGTCTGCCTCAGGAAGGCAGTGTCCGCGTGCTTGGGGATATCACACATCGTTCATCTTTGGAACAGCTGGCTGGCCGAGTCGCTTATATTTTTCAACAATCTGCCGAGATGTTCATCGAAGACAGTGTGCGCAAAGAGGTTTCATATTTCTTGAGAACCCGCCGCATCCAGGGAGCCGATGAACAAATCGCACATGTACTCAATCGCTTTCGGCTTACCACGTTACAGGAGCGGGATGCGCGTCTCCTTAGCGGCGGACAACAGCGACGCGTTACCCTTGCGATCGGGGCAGCCATGAAACCTTCTCTTATGCTGCTTGATGAGCCTACCGCTAACCTGGACCTGGCTACGCGAGAAGAATTGATCGGCGTATTGGATGAACTGGATCAGCATGTGCGGACAACGGTGATTGCAACTCATGATATGCAGCTGGTTACCCAATGGGCCAGTCGTGTCATCGTGCTGCATGATGGACGTGTTGAGGCAGATGGGACACCTGCCGAGGTGTTTGCCGACGAGCCGCTTCTGCGGCGCTCTGGACTTGCCCTAACTCAGATGATGGAACTATCTCATCGGTTGGGTCTATCCGCACTCTGTCCGACTCCCGAGACATTTGTGGAGAATCTTTTGAATCATTCGTTTACCAAGGAGGAAGACATTGATGCAGCTTGTCCGCAACTGGTTTGACAAAATATCCATTGAACGCATTCAGCTGGAGTTGATGAATACCGTATATGGCAGCGGTCATGCAAGTCTGTCCCGAATTGATCCGCGTGTCATGCTCATCTGGTATCTCTTCTTTGCTATCGTTCCCTGGTTCGTTCATAACGGCACGGTGCTGCTAGGCATGTTTATGCTCATGGTCACCACGACCATCCTGTCCCGCGCTGCTCCCTTCATCATCATCATTCTATGTCTGGGGCTGATCGGTCAGGTCGGCTGGATGTTTATTATCTCGCTGTTCTTCGGGGGGAACCTGGAATCCGCATTTCCGTTATTACTCCTAACCCTCAAGCTGTCGATCGTATCCCTCGCAAGCATCACTGTCTTTTCGGGTATGGACCCGGAGCGAATCGGGGATGGCTTGCTGGCACTCGGAATACCCGCGGCATTCTCGTTCAGTCTATCGTATGCGTACCGCATTTTGCCCGTGTTGTTTGGTGAATTCCGCAACATTATGCTGTCGTACAGATTGCGGGGTCAGGTCCCTTCCAGCCATGGCTGGTTCTACTGGCGGCTTGTTGTTTACTACATGAAACTGTTTGTTGTATCCTTTTTCCCGTTAATGCTGGCCACCGCCAAACGTTCTCGTACCACTGTGGAAGCACTCGAAACCCGTGGTTTCTCCTACGGAATGAAGAATCCGGATTCGAAACGGCTGAAGCTGGCCCATCTGAAGATTACCCCACGTGATATCGGTTTTCTTGTCGGCTCAGCAATCTATGTTGCTCTCCTGTTCTGGCTCGGCGCACATTACGAAATTTTGTAATTCATATACTTAACCATTCATCGAATAAAAGGAGTGTCATTACATGCGTATTGATCTTCATACTCACGGCAAATTATCCAAAAACTCTGATTTCTCTGTCGACTACTTCACTGAAATGGTCGCCGAGGCCAAGGCCAGCGGACTGGATGCCCTCGCGCTTACCGAACATTTCAACACCCGCCACTTCTACGATGTTTATGAGACGCTGGATCGTCTCTACCCCTACAACGGAGAATATTATGACGCGGACGGACTGCGCATTTTTCCCGGGATGGAAGTGGACATTCAGGAAACTGGACATATTTTGCTCATCGGTCAAAAAGAGCATATCCTTGCCGTTCGTGCCGGCCTGGAAAATTATACAGCCAAGGGGTCATTTATTCCCTTTGCCGACCTGCTTGATCTGGCCGAGGCCTGGCCCCTGTTCAAAATTGGTGCACATCCTTTCAGGGAATCCACTCCCCTGTATAAACTGGATCGAGCTCTGCTCGGGCGACTGGACGCGTTCGACCTGAACGCCAAAGATATGTACAAAACCGGTATCCAGACCTGCCGCAGTCAGGTTGAGACGTTCGCCCAGTCCCTTGGCAAACCCGTAACGGCCGGAAGTGATACGCACCAATGTCTGCAATACGGTAGTGTATTTAATGTATTGGACCGTCCTTGTGCCTCTGTTGCCGAACTGAAAGAGCTTATCGCTACCGGGCAGTACACCCTTGAAATTTCCCCTGATCTTCCTCTTCGCGTCAAAGCCTCGGTGATGCTGAAGAAAGTCATGAAACGTCTTGCCAAGCTCGAAGCCGCCAGCTTGCAGGAGGTTTAATTGCTTGGATTATACATTGGGCCTGCTGGAAACATTCCTGCGGGCTTTTTTTATCTACCGTCCCTTGAGACCATCTGCCCTCGTCCCTCTAATTCATCTAGGATTAGTGCGGCAAGCAGCACTGACTGGTTGACACCATCTTAGACAATGGTTGTGTTTGTGATTTTTTTCACTTTTAATATCATTAAAAAGGATTACCATGAGCTTATCCATTATATTACTCATGAGTAACCTATTCAGTGAAATTTCTAGAAATCATTTATTGATCAAGTCCACCAACCAGAACAACAGGAGGTATATGAACATGAGTCATCCTTATGAAAAGCTGTTCACCCCCTTTCACATCGGAAGCATGGAAGTGAAAAATCGAATCGTCATGTCCCCCATGGGGACAAACTCTGCCGGGCCCGATGGCCGAATCTCACTCGAAGAGATTGATTACTTTGAAGAACGTGCCAAAGGTGGCGCAGGCATGATCATCCTGGGTGCACAATTTCTGACGGAGGATTTGGCGCAGGGTGTACTCGAAGGCATCGTTGAAAAAGATTATGTCGTACCAATGCTTACCGATCTTGTGGATGCGGTGCAGCGTTACGGTACCCGGATTATCGCTCAGTTAAGCTGCGGAACTGGGCGTAATGCACTGCCAGATCGTTCAGGCAAGCCCCCGGTATCCGCCTCGGCCATCCCTGCCATCTATAATCCGGAGGTTATATGTCATCCACTTACCGTGGAGGAAATTCAGACGATCATGGATCAATTTGCAGATTCAGCTGCCAGGCTGAAACGGGCAGGATTCGATGGGATCGAGATTCATGCCCATGCCGGTTATCTGATTGACCAGTTCATGTCCCCCATCTGGAACAAACGTGAAGATGAATATGGAGGCAGTACCGAGAAGCGCATGCGATTTGCGGTTGAGATTGTTCAGGCGATTCGCAAGGTGGTAGGTCCTAACATGCCTATCCTGTTCCGAATCGCGCTGGATCATCGCTTTGAAGGCGGCCGTACGGTTGAGGATAGTCTGGAGATGCTTCAGTGCTGGCGTGGACGCCATAGATATCGATGCAGGTTCCTACGAGAGAATCGATTACATTTTCCCACCAGCCTATCTGGGTGATGCCTGTATGGACTACATGTGTGCACCTGCCCGGCAAGCGGTGAACATTCCCATCCTGAACTCGGGCAGCCATACACCCGAGAGTGCAGTACGGTTAATTGAGTCCGGCGACGCCGACTTTGTCATGTTCGGCCGTGCGCTCATCGCCGATGCCGAGCTTCCGAACAAGCTGCGCAATAATATGCGCGAAGATATCCGTCCGTGTATTCGTTGTAACGAGGAGTGTATCGGTCGCATTATTGAGCGCAACACCAAAATCAGCTGTGCGGTTAATATTCAGGCCGCGAATGAAAAGTGATTTACCATAGAGCCTGCGGAGACACCGAAGAAAATTGTTGTTGTAGGCGGCGGTCCATCCGGACTTGAAGCAGCCCGTGTAGCTGCAATCAAAGGTCATGAGGTTACTTTGTATGAGAAAGAGGCAGCGATTGGCGGACAGGTAACCAGTGCGGCTACGCCGGAATTCAAAGGTCAGCTGCGTGCCTTGATTGCCTGGTATGAACGGCAGCTTGAGCAGCTTCACGTGCATATTCATTTGAACCATGAGATCACACCGGATGATCCAGCGCTCCATTCGGCCGATCACATTTTCATCGGGGCAGGGGCTGTACCTCTTATCCCCCCAATCCCCGGTATTCATCATGAGCATGTCATTGGGGCAATTGAAGCACATTTGCAGAAGGAACTTGTTCGCGGCGAACAGATTGTTATCACGGGCGGCGGTTTAACAGGATGTGACCTGGGACTTGAGCTGGCTATGGAAGGTAAAAAAGTGACCATTGTGGAGATGCGTCCGGAAGCGGGACAAGAAGTGATGTACATTAATCGGGCAGCTCTGATGCCCATGCTGGAAAGTCACGGGGTGACCATACTCGGAGGGCACAAAGTCCTTTCCTTTGAAGCCAATGGTTTATATGCGGAGAATGCGGAGGGTTCCAAGGTGTTTATTGAGGCAGATACGATGATTAATGCTTTTGGTATGAGAAAAAATACAACCATAGCCGAGCAGATTCGAGCCAAGTTCGAATCCAAAACCAGCCTTATCGGCGATTGCGTCAAAATTGGTAAAGTAGGTACTGCCGTGCGCTCTGGTTTTTATGCTGCGAGCGCAGTCTAACCGTAGCTCGAATAGAGCCAGACTTCGATAAATACGGAGTCTGGCTCTTGGTGTTATCATGTTAGGCTATCATTCAAATGCAAAACCATAATGAAATCAAAAGCCTGGTTCAACTGCATAGCGCATTGAATAGGATTTTAATCCCGATGCTTCGTGTCCAAAATTCCGTAAAAAAACAGATCTTGCGTGATCCGAGCAAGCTTGGATGGCGTTTCGTGCCCCGGCAGCAGCTTGATCAGTGTTAACCGCTCCACGATGGCAACCAAAGCTTCGGCGAAGAAAACCGTATCCAGATCCAGCCTGTAATATCCGGCTTGTTGTTCGGCAATCAAATTTTGCTCCATCAAACCCGCAATTTCGGCTTTGATTCTCACCGACTCCGCGGACTGATACAGCCCGATCCGGGTCAGCGCCGGATTCTCCCCGAGATAACGGTAGATCTGACTCAATGATTCCACGACGGCTTCCTTGAGATCGTCCCTGTTCTTCCCTGCCTCGATATGACTATCCCGAACAACCTGGATTAGTCCATTTCGAAAACCATCGATAAGCTCTGCAAAAGCAGCTTCCTTGCTGTCAAAATAAAGATAAAATGCAGGCTGCGTTACCCCTGCACGCGCAACGATGGAGCTTATTTTCGTCTGATAGAATCCATTTAACGCGAATTCCTGTGTGGCAGCCTCCAATAGTCGCAGTCTGCTCTCTTTCCCGATAACCCCTTGTTTTCGCAATCCAGTCCCCTGCCCCCTCACTATTTACACTAGCCTGCCTCTGACGTTAGGCTTTCCTCTAATTATACATAACATCACCATGATGAGTTAATGACGTAGAGCAGGGTGTTCACTCCCCCTATGCTTATAGCATTAGGTTAGGTTTACGTTTCCGTTAGATCGACGCGTTCTGAACGTTCATTTTTCTTATATTGAGTAGGCGATTTGTGCGACGGGGCTGTTCGGCAGTGAGCTCATTGAGTTCTCCTGTCAGCGGGCTGTCTCTCTCGTTTTGATGCTCGCTGCACGGGCTTTGATTTTCAGTGAAAAAATGATGAAGCTCAGGGCGTCACAGTTACATAGTAAATGAGTAAAAAGAAGATAGGCTCCTGTATTCCGCGATGATCAGGCCATCTTCAGATTACGGGAATATTCCTATTCGGGAAAACAAAGAAAGAAGAGCACACTGGTATGGTTGCCAATGGTTCTTCTTTTTTGATGCTTTTGATGATATTCTATCGAACCGGGCGAGCAGCCCTCATCCTTGATTTTATGTTTAGAAATCGTGCACGGTCACACAGAGCTGAATCGCAATGCCGAACGGATCACGCACAATCCCATAACCTGGGCTAAATTCATTTTGTTCGTAAGGCACGAGCACTTTCACGTCCTCATGTTGTACAAGAGAGGTATACAGCTGATCCATCGTACTTTTGTCCTTGGATTGAATACATAGCGATGTACTGTTTCCGAGCTGCCAAGGTCTCTCCGGATCCATTGCCTCCTCTGCAATCATGATCTTGTTTACCCCAATCTCCAGCACCGAATGTGTAATATACTCATCTTGGCCAGCAGGGTATTCGAAGCCCGGGTTCATTTCCTTCATCTCTTTATAACTTTTCTTAAAAAGCACTTTGGCCCCCAAAACCTTCTCATAAAATGCTATGGCTGCTGCCGCATCCCCGTTCATCGACAAAAATGGGATCACTTCAAAATTCATTATCGTTTGCCTCCTTGGTTCGATTGGATTACACTTATCATCATAACAACAAAAGGTGCCAATACATGGCACCATTGAAAGGTTTCTTTATGATGAAAAAAT
Organism: Paenibacillus sp. FW104-T2; assembly: GCF_058789975.1. Classification (NCBI taxonomy): domain Bacteria; kingdom Bacillati; phylum Bacillota; class Bacilli; order Caryophanales; family Paenibacillaceae; genus Paenibacillus; species Paenibacillus sp. FW104-T2. Next base: position 179,360 of record NZ_JBYTCE010000012.1, read on the forward strand.
CAGAACGCATGAACCAGATGCTGCGCTTTATCAATCAAAAGCAGCAGTTTACCCTGCAGGATCTCATGCAGGAGTTTCAGATCTCCAAACGAACCGCGATAAGAGATATCGCCTCATTGGAAGAACTTGGTGCACCCATCTATGCCGAATACGGGAGGTACGGCGGGTATCGTCTGCTTCAACAGATGCAGCTGCCCCCCATATCGTTTAACACGGGAGAGCTTCATGCCCTTTATTTTGCCATACAGGCCCTTCGGAGTTTCTCTAACCTGCCCTTTCAGGCTACCTTCCGTTCGATTCATGAGAAATTCATAAGCGCGTTATCCGATAAGCAGCGTCTGGTAATCCAGAACATACAGCATCGGGTTTCGTTCAAACATACGGAGCAAATTAAGGATAGTGAGAACCTGGAGTTTCTATTGATGTCCGCCGTACAGAATACAGTGATACAGATTGTTTATCAAAATGTTCGCACGAGCAGACATACCAAAAGCTCATCTTCAAACGTAACCAGCTCCAATGTCCGCACCATCCAGCCCATTGCCCTCTATGCGATGAGAGGCTATTGGTATTGCCAGGCATATGACCTGCACAAGCAAGCGTACCGCGTATTTCGATGTGACCGAATCACATCACCCCAACCAACAGATATTGAGCCCTTTGACCATATTAAAAAGCTTTCGCTCCAGGATGCCCATTCGCTCTGGAAGCCATCAGAACAAGCCATTCCCTTTCAATGCCGAATCAATGAAGCGGGAATGGAGCTATTTCACCAGGAACACTTTCCATCCATGAAACTCGAAGTGTATGCGGAACAGACCTATCTTGTTGGTTCGTATGAACCTCATGAGCTTGAATTTATCATTCGTTACCTTGCGGGCTATGGCAAATCCATTCAGATCATGAAGCCAGCCAGCTTGAAGCAAGCACTGAGACAATATTATCTGGATTTACTGGAGCATGTTTGATTTGAAATGATCTAATACTTTCCGAATCCATCCTCACAGGTAATATCCGTCTCGAGGATGTCGTACAGATTTTGTTTAGCGTGTTCCAGCTTCTTCTGTATTTCTTCAATTTCGGATATCTTATCCTGAAGAATGCTTCTCTGTTCATTTCGTGAAAATCCGGCTTTGGAGATCATGGATTGAATATCCTGAATCGTAAAGCCAACAGCCAAGCTTTGCTTCACCACATCCAGATGCTGTACGATGCCTGAATCATATACCCGGTAGTTATTCTGGTCTCTAAGAACATACTCATCCGTGATAATCCCCATCTTTTCATAGTAACGGATCGTTGATATAGGAAGGTTTACTTGTTTTGCTACTTCACTAATTTTCATATGGATCGCCCCTCTTCGTGCTCTTGCTATAAAGTATACTTCATAGTTTACACTCCTCATAGTGAGTCGGATGAAAGCCTGAATCCAATCACGCAAATATGATCGAGGAGAGATAACGATATGGATACAACTACTGGCCAATCTAACAGAACAAATGATTTTAATAACATCGTCCTGGAACGTCGTTCCGTTAAAGTTTACAACCCTGAGGTGAAAATCAGCCGTGAGGAATTGAGTGAGATATTGGCGAAGGCTTCCCGGGCCCCCTCTGCCATTAACATGCAGCCCTGGCGTTTCCTTGTTATTGATAGTGCTGAAGGAAAAGAGAAGCTTGCCCCACTAGCCTCTTTCAACCAAACACAGGCTCTTACCTCATCAGCGGTTATTGCTGTATTTTACGATGCCGAGAACATAGCGTATATGGACGAGATTTTCAGTAAATCAGTGGAATTGGGATACATGCCGCAAGACATCAAGGATATGCAGATGCAGCAGGCCAAACCTTATTATGCAAGCATGAGTCCATCCGAGCTGCGTGACATGAATCTCATTGACTCAGGCCTTATTAGTATGCAGCTTATGCTCGTTGCCCGTGCCCACGGATATGATACCAATCCCATGGCCGGTTATGATAAAGACCGAATTGCCGAGGTCTTTGGCCTGGACAAAGAGCGTTTCCAACCCGTGATGCTGATTTCCATAGGCAAAGCTATCAAAGATGGACATCCTTCCTATCGCCTTCCGGTTGATACGATCACCACTTGGGCATAATCAAAAGCTGTTCCCAAGAGTGACAGGAGGATCGACCTCCGTAAGATAGTACGTTTGTCTCTAAGCGATATTAGGAGCTTTAACTGACCTGCCAAACCTTAAAGACATAAACAGTATGTACTGATAATCAAACAGAGAAAAACACCTTATTGTTGGATAACAAAAAGGGTCCTATGACAGTATTGATTGCCATCAGGACCCTTTACTACATTACAATTACTTAGATTAATGTTATTTACTTTTACATATATACACTCGACTGATCAATGCTCATGTATTGATTATATATTATGCGTGTTCTTTTACGACTCATCATCTATCCAACTTCTACAATTCACCATCTATCCAATTCAAAAATCTATCCCCCCATATGTGTTCATAAAAGGAAATGGTCTCTTTTGCAGACATCCATCGATTATCAAAAGTAGCGGTTGCATTACGTATCATGTAGTTTTTGTAACCCAGCCCATGAGCAAATTTAATCGTAGCATCCATACAGTATTCTGTCTGGGCACCACAAAACTCGATACGATTTACAGTGAATTGGTCCAGGAGGCTTTTCAGGTTGGTGTTATAAAATGAATTCGCATGTATTTTCCGTACAAAAATGTCTTGCTCTTGAACATCCAGATCGGAATGAATAGCCCATGGTTCCTCTCCAGGCACTAATTCTTCATCACCATGCTGAACAAAAATGATGGGTTTATCTAATTCTCTATAAATAGCAATTCTCCGATTAACTCTATCGAGTAAATTCGGCAACTCATACAATTGGTTCTCACCACTGTAACATACGCCATTTTGTAGATCGATCACAATCAACACATCTGCACAAGTCGCCATCATTTTACCTCTTTCACCTTGGAATATGTTTAACTAAATTGATCGGATGATGAAAAAACTTATGTTCAGTATACTGGATAACAAAAAAAGATGATATGACCAAGTCATATCATCTTTTTTACTACCTATTACATTATTTTAAGATTTCATGAATACCATCCACTACTCTTATCCATTAACGAAACGAACGATTTACCTCTTACTCAACCGTTACGCTTTTCGCCAGGTTACGTGGTTTATCCACATCGTGACCCAGTGCCAGGGAAGCGTAGTATGCCAGCAATTGCAATGCAACTACGGACAACGCCGGGCTGAGCAGTGGCAGTGTCTTAGGAATCGCAAACGCTTGGTCTACGGATTTCAGCAAGCTTGCTACGTGCTCTTCGTACGTAATTGCCAGTACATCCGCGCCACGTGCTTTTACTTCCTTGATGTTGCTCACTGTTTTCTCGAGTACGTTCTCTTGTGTTGCCAAGGCAATAACAGGAATACCGTCTTCGATCAATGCCAGTGTACCGTGTTTCAACTCACCTGCAGCGTATGCCTCAGAGTGGATGTAAGAGATCTCTTTCAGTTTCAACGATCCTTCTTGAGCTACCGCATAATCGAGACCGCGGCCGATGAAGAAGAGATGTTGATGTTTGGAGATTTGCTCTGCGTATCCTTTGATCGCATCCGCTTGCTCCAGCATGGACTCCACTTGCTCTGGCAATGCCTGCATTGCTGCCAGGGTATGTGCAATCTCTTCGGCTGTTTGTGTACCGCGCACTTGTGCAAGGTACAGACCAAGCAAGTTAAATGCGATCAACTGTGATGTATATGCTTTGGTGGAAGCAACCGCGATTTCCGGTCCTGCCAGTGTTGCAATCACATCGTCTGCATCACGTGCAATGGAGCTGCCCACTACGTTAGTAATGGCCAGTACGTGTGCACCATTGGATTGTGCTTCGCGCAGTGCAGCAAGCGTATCCGCTGTTTCACCAGATTGGCTTACAACGATAACGAGGGTATCTTTGCCCACGATTGGGGAACGATAGCGGTACTCGGAAGCAACATCCGTTTCAACCGGAATACGTACCAATTGCTCAATTACTGTACGTCCAACGAGACCTGCATGGTACGCAGTACCACATGCAATGATTTGAACGTTACGAATATTTTTGATTTGTTCTTCTGTCATTTTCAACTCAGGAAGCTGAACCTTTTTGCTTTCATTATCGATGCGACCCAGCATGGTATCACGGTATGCTTTTGGTTGCTCATGAATTTCTTTCAACATGAAATGCTCGAATCCGCCTTTTTCTGCAGTTACAGCATCCCAATCGACACGAATCATTTCCCGAGAAATAAAGTTGCCTTCAATCGTCATCAATTCGACAGCATCATGTGTCAATACAGCCATTTCACCATCATTCAGAATGTACACGTTACGTGTATGTTCCAGAATTGCCGGGATGTCGGAACCAATGAAGTTCTCGCCTTCACCAATACCAATAATTAATGGGCTTGCTTGACGCACAGCTACCAGTTTCTCCGGCTCATGCTCTGTCAATACACCCAGTGCGAATGCACCACGCAACAACGTGATCACTTTTTGCACTGTTTTAACGATATCACCATTGTATTCACGTGCAATCAGGTGAGAGATAACTTCAGTATCTGTCTCGGAAGTGAACGTATGACCTTGAGCGATCAGTTCATCCTTCAGTTCGAGATAGTTCTCGATGATACCGTTGTGAACCACAGAGAACTTCTGGCTTCCATCCGTGTGTGGATGGGAGTTCTCATCCGAAGGCTTACCATGAGTTGCCCAACGTGTGTGTCCGATACCGGCATTACCTACCAGTGGTGCACCATCCAGCTTGGCTTCAAGGTTCGCAAGACGACCGAGAGCTTTCGTGATTTGCAGACCTTCCGGTGTGAATACCGCGATACCTGCAGAATCATAACCACGATACTCGAGCTTTTTCAATCCTTCGACCAATACCGATTGAGTGTTCTTATTACCAATATATCCAACAATACCGCACATAGTTTAGTTCCTCCGTTTGTATATGAATACTGTGTCACGAAGAGAAACAGGCTGTCGCGGCATATCGAAAAAATGAATGATTGCCTAAATGTATCATGAATACCTGTTACCTATTCAATTATCAATGATCAGACCGGCCTCTTGCCGCTCTTCCGTCATCATAAGATGTTATGAATGCAATCATGAATGTACATCATTTTTCCGTCCGCGCACCTATTTTGCTCTTCGCGCACATTCATTTGAATTTTAGTTTACTATTGCACCTACCGGCGCGTTGTGTGGACAGTCACCCATCCATTTTCCGCAATCCGGTTTACGGCTATGGTGCATCACCGGGAGGTCCCCGCCGAACAATCCGAACACCTCCACCTCGTCAGCTTGATTGCCGTCGATCCTGATCAGTGAATCTCGAGTTCCAAGATCCATACCATTCAGAATCCTTCCCGCGCAACTTCAAGCTCTGGCGCTTGTGTAACTAATACCTTACGATCCTCACTTTCTGTGTCTGAATGACGACTCCACTCATTATATGCACGTCAGGTTCATTTTGCAATGGAGCAAAGTACCTGTGACCAAATCAGCATATTTACCCACAATCCCGACCGGATTATCAGACCTTAGGCCTTGCCAGTCGGGACGCGGGATTTTTGTTCTTGCTTCAAGCATATACCCTTTATTATACCATTCTATGATGGCCATCCCACAGTGGGAATGTGTACACAAAATGTATATCTAAGGTGCTAAACCAGTTCCTTTTGCACCACGTCTGCGATCTGGGATACAAACTGCTCCAGTTCATCTTTATCTGGTCCTTCCGCCATAACACGAATCAGAGATTCTGTACCGGACGCACGAACAAGAACACGTCCATTATCACCAAGCTGTTGTTCTACAGTAGCAATAGCCTGCTCGATTGCAGCATTACCTTCGTATTTGCTCTTGTCTTCCACACGGACGTTGACCAGAACCTGTGGGTACTGAGTCATTAGTGATTTCAGATCACTCAGCTTCTTGCCCGATGCCTTGAGGGTATCCACGAGCTGAATAGCTGTCAGCATGCCATCTCCGGTCGTATTGTAATCCAGGAAAATAACATGGCCGGACTGCTCACCACCCAGATTATACCCACCGCGGCGCATCTCCTCCATCACATAGCGGTCGCCCACAGCCGTTTTAGCTGTTTTCAGTGCAAGCTTCTCCGTAGCTTTATAAAATCCGATATTACTCATGACGGTGGATACCACTGTACTGTCTTTTAGCTTGCCCGCACGATTCATCGCATCACCACAGATGCACAGAATGAAGTCTCCATCGACCTCTGCGCCCGTTTCATCAATGGCAATCAGACGATCCGCATCTCCATCAAAAGCAAGACCCAGATCCGCTTTATGTTTAAGCACTTCTTGTTTCAGATGCTCCGGGTGTGTGGAACCACATTGCTCATTGATATTCAGGCCGTTGGGCTCAGCACCAATCGCAATGACTTCCGCCCCAAGCTCTGTAAACAGTTTAGGTGCCAACTCATATGCTGCTCCGTTGGCACAATCGAGTACAATTTTAAGTCCAGAGAACGACTCAGTTACGGTTGTTTTCAGGTATTCGAGATAACTGTAGCGTGATTGCTCATCTACCGTTACGGTCCCCAATCCGCCGCCAACAGGACGTGGCAATTGATCCGTTTCAGCATCCATCAGTTCTTCAATCCGATTCTCCGTCTCGTCAGATAATTTGAAACCGTCCCCGCCAAAAAACTTGATTCCGTTATCTTCTACCGGATTATGGGAAGCCGAAATCATGACTCCTGCGTCGGCTTTAAGCAAACGAGTAATATAGGCCACTCCCGGAGTGGATACAACGCCCAGACGGATGACATCTGCACCGATGGACAATAGACCTGCAACCAGCGCAGATTCCAGCATCAGTCCCGAGATCCGGGTATCCATCCCGATAACCACTTTGGGTCTCTCTACGCCGCCAGCAAGCACGTAACCGCCACATCGACCGATGCTGTAAGCCAGCTCCGCCGTTAATTCTTTATTGGCAACACCTCTTACACCGTCTGTACCAAAATATTTCCCCATGATCTAACTCCTTTTATTCGCATCATATAAGAGCATCAAATATTTATTTTATCAAATCAATCTGAATCATTACGGATTTGAGCCATTGGTACCGCCGCTACCGCTGCTGTTACCCGAGTTCCCTTTATTCGTTGCATTACCTTGCTGGGTTTGCTGCTCCTGATTGTCCGTATTCGATTCTGTCGTTTCCCCTTCATCAGGTGCAGGATCCGTTTCCCCGTTCTCCACTTCTGCAGGCGAAGGCTCCGGGCCGGCATTGCCTTCATCCGTGGGCTCTTCGCTTGGGGGAACCGTCGTGTCCTCTGCTTTTTCACTGATCTTGACTGTAGCGCTCAATGGAGTAGAGTTACCATCCAGCTCAGCAAATCGGGGCAATTCAGCATCCAGCTTCACATCATGTGTCCCGGCGGCAAGCCCCTGAAGATCTGCCGTCAGCTTGATATCCTCGCCACTCAGACCTTCAAGCATACTCGGAGAACCCTTCAGTGTAAGATTTACACCGCCGCTCTTTGGCGTGACCAGTGCAGCTTCCAAACCGTTCCCCACACCCGTAAGGGTTATGGGTACATTGGGAAAGACCTTTGTTGTCTCCTCTGTCTCATCATAAGGTGACACAGTAACCTTGATCTGAATCGAACTAGGCTCGATTTTCTCAAAACCCGGAGGCGGCGTCAAGTCCACGTTAACTGTCGATGTACCTGCCTCTTCAAATTGTGTCAGATCCAAGGTAACTTGGTCGTAGGCCTGTATACCCGCAAGCGCCTCATCCGTACCGTAAACCGAGACTTCTTTCACGTTTGGTTCCACACTGGACAGTACCAATCCCTCCGGCAGCTGTCCTGAATATTTGATTCTTAAGGGTACTGATTTATAGGGCTGATTAACCGGAATGCGAACTTCAACGGTCTGTGGCGTAATGACTGCATTTTCAATGACTTTGCCTTCTGCATCATATGCCTGCAGTTTCACCCTTTTCTGCGTCACATCATCCTTTGCATCCTTCACACTCACACTGCCCTGTACCTTCGCTACAGCATCCAACTGCCCTTCCGGCAGAGTTACCTTAACCGGGCCTGTTGGCTCAACGACAGGCGTCCCAAGGCTGTAACCAGCGGATGGATCTCCTTCGGGTACAATATTCACATTGAAGGATTTGGTGCCCAATTTTTCAACATTGACTGTAACCATGGAAGGCTCCATGCTAACCACCTCGACGCCAGAAGGCAGATCGGGAACGAGCGGCAGCGTATTGGAGCCATCTTTGACCTGGCTCAGGTCAACAAGTACCTTATAATCATCATTTGTAAATATGGAAGTTAACATGGAACGCTGTCCTTTGATCTCCAGTCGTACCTCGTCCGTACTTAATGAAGTGAGCACATACGAGTTGCTGTCAAGGCCATAAGGCTGAACGGGTACGGTACGCTCTACCACCTTGTTGGTTGTTCCAGTAGCAATCGTTGGCGTGGTAGGTACTTCATCCAGATGAATCATAAACCAGAGCAGCAAACTGACTGCAAGCGCAAGGACCTTGGCAAAGTTATTATTGTTGAACCATTTATCCATTACTTCGTTCCCCCCTTCCGTTTCCAGAAAGAAGTCCAGTTATTCTTTTTGTTTAGATTGGATGTAGGACGAAGCTCTTCATATAACTTGGCAATCAGCGACTCTTCCTTAATGTCACGAACGACCTGTCCATTCATCGCGAGCGATACTTGTCCAGTCTCCTCCGAGACAACCAGACAGATCGCATCAGCTACCTCCGTAATACCAATTGCGGCACGGTGGCGTGTTCCAAGTTCCTTGCTAATAAACGGATTCTCGGATAAAGGCAAATAACATGCCGCTGCAGAGATCTGTTTGCCTTGGATAATAACAGCCCCATCATGGAGCGGTGTATTTGGGATAAAGATATTGATCATCAGTTCTGAGCTAACTAACGATTGCATCTGAATCCCGGATTCCGTGTAATCGTTCAGGCCCGTTTCCCGTTCGAAGACCACAAGTGCACCAATTTTACGACGGGACAAATAATTGACAGACTTAATAATCTCGCCAATTAACACCGTTAATTCTTCATCGCTGGCTGCTGTGGAGCGTCCGAACAATTTACCACGTCCCAGCTGCTCCAGACCGCGGCGCAGTTCCGGTTGAAATATAATAAAGACGGCTACTACACCAAATGTAAACATCTGGTTCATGAGCCATTTGAGTGTATACAGGTTTAGCCACGTGCTTAGTGCCCAGATCACCACAAGGAACAGAATGCCCTTGAGCAGCTGTACTGCACGTGTACCCCGTACAAGCAAAATCAGTTTGTACATAATATAGGTAACAATCAATATATCGATAACGTCCTTAATGGACTCTTTCCACGTTAAGTCAGCAAAATAGTTCATAAGCTAGCCCCCGCTATCCCCATTGATGAGTAAACCCTGATCTCATATTAACCCATTAGGATTTTATATAATCCCTGGTCTTAGCTTTTGCACATCCCACACAGACAAGCTTCCGGCCGTATAAGTTGGAGGGAAAGAGTGTTCCCCCGTAACAACAATGTATAGACGAATATAACCAGTTCATTCTATATCTTGCCGCTTGGAAGACCGCCCTTGGATAGATGCAAAATGCTTTTCTATATGTAGTAGTATGTTCTCTTTAGTATCTAGGTTATAACGATAACGTTCAGGTTGCAAGTTACGGTGGTCACAAACTGCGCAGAAACAACACAAATACCATAAATTACAATCTCACCAATAAAAAAAGAGTACCCCATGCAAACTGGAGGTACCCTGCTTGGTATATACCATTGAAGAATTTACCCTGTGCTAGCGGTAAGCCACTTCATTCACCATATTGGTTATTTTGTACCAGAACCAGTCCAGCGCCTGATCAATGCTTTTCACCTGACCGGAAATATGCGCCGTCGAAGCTTGATACAGTTGTCCGTCGATCACCGTCAGATTGCCATCTACATCACCATATACCTGGGCGGTACCATTCTCTATCGTAAGATCGCCCGCAATTGACTTGCCTTGAGGAACAATTACCGTGTTTCCTTCAATGACGATCTGGTCCAGATTATTCCCCTTAACGACCATTTCGTTATTCTGATCCCAGAAGCTCCAAGCGCTAAAGAGCATCACGACCAAAAAGAAGGCTGCCGCCGTCAGCGCGGGATGTCCTTTGACCCATTTGAGCCATACCTGTTGTCTCTTGGGCTGGGGCAGAGCATTCATAATACGATTGGTCAGCTCATCCGAGGCAGACGGTGAATAATGTTTCATGGCAAAGAGCAGCATTTCCGTCTGTTCCAACTCTTTAAAGCGCATGCGACACTCCGGACAGGTAACAAGGTGACCTTTCAGTTCTACCTTCTGGGCCGGGGACAACGACTCATCCAAACATTCATGCATTAAAGAGACGGCCGAGTTGCAATCCATATGAGAGCCAATCCTTTCTTAGATCACTTAGTCCATGCATCTTCAAATACCACGCATAAGACTTGCATACATTACATACGCATCCGTTTCAGATATGTTTCAAATAATTTCGCCTAAAAAAATTGAAATCGATTTACAGCTTATATTCCAGTTTTTTACGCAAAAAGTCACGGCCCCTGTGCACACGTGTTTTGATCGTTGTTACGGGCATGCCTGTGACATCACTGATTTCCTGCAGCGACAAGTCCTGTAAATACCTCAAAATCATGACGGACTTATACTTGGCCGGCAGACTGTCAATGGCCTCACGAATGAGCGTCTGTGTTTCTGACAATAGTGCTTCGCTCTCTGGTGTACGATCATCACTGGGAAGCATGGCATAACCATCGGATCCTTCCTGATCATTCAACTCGGCATCCAAAGAGTAAGATGGTTTCTTCCTCCGTAAACAATCGATACACAAGTTGGTTGCAATCCGGTAGATCCAGGTTGAAAACTTCTGGTTCGGATCATATTTCTCCATATTACGAAACACACGCAAAAACGTCTCCTGTACAACGTCTTCAGCTTCATGACGATTGTTCAGCATCCGGTATGCCAAATGAAATAGTTTGTCTTTGTATAGTTCTACGATTTCTGCAAAGGCCCGCTGATCACCCTTTAGGACCAGCTTAACCAGCCTGTTCTCCAAATTGTCCACCTTTATTCCCCCAGACATGCTGATGGGTCTTCCGCCTTCTGATACCCGTCCACACTTGTAATTCACCAATCAAATCGTAAATCAACTTTGGTCAAAAATCAAGACTGTGCCGGAAAATATCCACCAAAAACAGTAAAAACGGGAACTCCTACTGGAGTCCCGTTTCATCTCTCACACAAGACTGCGGAGAGAACCGTGCATTTTAATGTCCAATTCCATTAACTGTTCACTACATGAATCATATGGGCCAGGTAATGCATCAGCCTGTATTGCGAAGTCCTGCAGCAATACCGTTAATCGTCAGCAGCACTTCACGCAGCAACTCGGTATCATCTTCCCCGCGCTCACGCATGTCTCTCAGCTCGCTAAGCAGCTGCACCTGCATATAGGACAATGGATCAACGTAAGGATTACGCAAACGAATCGATTCCTGAATTACCGGTACATCATCCAAAATCTCTTCTTCTCCGGTAATTTTCAGAATCAGCTCTTTTGTCAGTTTGAATTCAGACTCAATCTGACCATAGATACGATCACGGGCTTCCTTGTTGGAGGCCATTGCGGAATATTCTTTGGCAATTACAAGATCTGCCTTGGCAATAGCCATCTGTACCGTATCAATAAGTGTACGGAAGAATGGGAAGTTGGCATACATGTCTTTGAGGACAGCCAAATTTTCCTCTTTATTCTGGTAGTAGCTTTGCAATCCTGTTCCAGCTGCATACCATGCAGGGAGAAGATAGCGGCTTTGAGTCCAGGCAAATACCCATGGAATTGCTCTCAGGTCTTCGAATTTATCACTGTTTTTCCGTTTGGATGGTCTTGAACCAATGTTGAGCTCTCCGACCTCCGGCAGCGGTGTTGATTCCTTGAAGAAGTTGAAGAAGTCCGGATCACGGAAGATCAAGTCTTGATACTTCGTGAGGGATACCTCGGAAATATCCTTAATGATGCTATCCCAGTGTTGTTCAGATACTGATTCTTGCGGCTCCATTCCGTTCAGTGCAGCCGTAAGCAATGCCGATGTCGCTTGTTCAAGACTGCGGTAAGCAATACCTTGAAGGGAATAGCGGGATGAGATGACTTCGCCCTGCTCCGTAATCTTGATTCCCCCACCAATGGTATGAGGTGGTTGTGCAAGAATACTGCGGTTAAGCGGCATGCCTCCACGTCCCAATGCACCGCCACGACCATGGAAAAACTTCAGCTTGACGCCATGCTTATTACCTACAGCGGTAATGGCGTTCATGGCTACCCGGAGCTCCCAGTTAGCCGTTACCACTCCGCCATCCTTGTTGCTGTCTGAATAACCAAGCATGATTTCATGCAGTTCATTCCGGGCAGCTACACTTGCGCGATATACCGGAAGATTGAAGAGCTTTTGCATGATGTCAGAAGCAGCATGAAGGTCATCGATCGTTTCAAACAGCGGCACAGCCTGAAGTGTCGAAATAATCTCTCCACCCTGTCCTTTACGGAACAATCCTACTTCCTTGGCAAATACCATGACTTCCAGCAGATCACTTGCTCCCTGCGTCATACTGATCAGGTAACTTGTAATACATCCTGTACCAAACTCGCTCTGTGCACGTTTGATTGTACGGAATACATCCAGACATTCTTTTGTTCCCTCACTGTACTGGTGATATGGAGAAGTCAATGGACGTGGATCCTCTAACAGGCGAGCCAGCAAATCAATTTTACCGTCCTCTGTCAGACGAGCATAATCTTCAACAATGTTCATCTTGGCCAAAATTTCAGCCATCGCATTCTCATGTTCCTGACTATGCTGACGAACATCCAGCGCAGCCGTGTGGAATCCGAAAAGCTCCACTTGGCGAATCATTTTGCGAACCGTCGTATCCGCTACATAATCTGCAAAATGATGGCGCAGGCTGCGGTCAATAATCATCAGATCATCGATCAATTCCTGAGCGCTGTCATAACGGTCCGGCTGTCCGACTTTATTTTCATCAAGTACATTATTCATTTTGGCAATCATGTATGCCAGTTTGATCCGATAAGGTTCTTTCTCATTGCGCCAAATGTCTACTTTTTTCAAAGTGACACAGCTGCGGTCCTGCTCAATGGATTGAGCCAATTCATCCGACACGTGGATGATGTTCGTACTGAAGCTGAGATGCCCCATGAGCTCAATCATAATCCGCTGATATTCACGCAATGCGAGCTTGCGCTGCATTAACAGCGTCTGCCACGTTACATCTGAAGTTACCGAAGGATTTCCGTCCCGGTCTCCACCGATCCAGGAACCGAAGCGCAAATACGTCGGCACATGCCAGTCGTGGTCAGGATAAAATTTATTCAGACAGCGTTCAAGCTCCTGATATACATCCGGAAGTACGTGGAACAACGTTTCGTGAAAATAATACATCCCGTTCCGTACTTCATCGAGTACAGTCGGTTTGCGGTCGCGAAGTTCATCTGTTTGCCAGAGTGTAATAACTTCGTTCAGCAGCTTCTCCCGCAATTGTTCACGTTCACGCAACGTCAGCGTAGGATTATCAAGCAGCATGACATCTTCAGATATCCGTTTGTGGATATCCAGAATAACCCGGCGCATGGCCTCGGTTGGGTGAGCTGTCATAACCAGTTCCAGCGACAATTCGTCCAGAATCTGCTCTACTTCGGTATGAGACAAACCGCGTTCCTTCAGATCCTGTACGGCCTTCTCGATCGAACCAGGCTGTACTGCATCCCCTGCAGATCGTTCATAATCCCGTTTACGCCGGATCCGATGGTTTTGTTCAGCAATATTAACTAATTGAAAATAAATTGCAAAAGCTCGAATGACTTGGTGACGATTTTCAGAATCTAATTCCTGGATCATCGTTTTGAACTCTGTATACAGTTCAGGCAAAAATTCTGCACGCAACGATTTGCTCGTTTCCCGAATTTTCTCAACGATATCGAGAAGCTCCGTGCCCCCTTGATGGACAAGAACTTCTCCGAGTATATTGCCCAGGAACCGCACGTCTCGCCGGAGCAGGTTGTTAGATTGGCTTTTGCTGGCGGTTACCATAGTTTCAGTCATGCTTATCCTCCCATCTGATCGTTCACATTCGTACACGTAAATTTGACACCTTCATAACATCATACAATAAAATGGTACGAAAATCTTTATTTTTCTATTAGTAAAAAAGGGGATTATCCCCGATTTTCCGCACAAAAACGCACTTTATTATTCATTTTCTTAATTTGCTTCATTTAATGAGCAAAAGCTTGTCGCATGATACCTTTTTCACATGCTCTATATAAACAAATATCTTATACATATTCGTTATAATTTATAAATATACAGCAGCGTTAAGTATACTCATATAGAAGAGTATAATATCATTTCCATGATTTAAGCAGTTCAATCCCCATGCAAAAACATGACCGGCAAAGCAAGCTTTTGTATACTTTACCACAGTGATGTAATAAATTAAAGTATCAATTTAAAAATTATTATCATTTGCTACCTTCCCTTATGGAAACGACAAGTTAGAGGATTTAAGCGAAGATGATTTGTGTTGTAACCAAGCCAGAATTGATGCCTGATTAAGTGCTTAAATGCGTTTCAATGATCAGAATAGTTTCTTTAAGCTGTTTTAAATGATTCTTCATTAAAGTTCATACAGGATTTCCAAAGATTTGAGGGTAAATCGAATTCTTGGTTAACTAATATTAGTGAAAAAAATCTTATGTAGCATGTCCATATGCCAGAGGGATATTTTAACGCAAGAACAATTACATAATTTTATTTAGTAAAAGGCAGATTAGGTATAGTTCAAACAAAAAGGAGGCGACATCTGATGAATAAAAAGATATCTACACTTATTGCTTCTACACTCTTAGTGGCAGCATTGGCTGGTCCTGCAGCTGCGAATGGTTCAGCAACCCAAGGTATGGATCAAAACCGTGGAACACAAATGAACAGCACAAACTACAACACGGGTGACTACCGTACGAACAATGTTCGTGCAAATGCTGCAACTGACCGAGACAATGATATGGACTGGGGCTGGCTCGGTTTGCTCGGACTTCTTGGCCTAGCAGGTATGCGTAGAAAAGTTTCTGACCGTCACGAACGTTAATAGCTATCCGAAGGTCCCTAAACGCAACTAAAGTGTTTAGAAGCCCTTTAAGGCTGTCTCGTTGGATGTATTAAGTGATGCAGAGAGCATAGCACAAGAAGTCAAGACCTTCTACACATGGAGGCCTTGGCTTCTTTTTACGTTTTTTTATATTTCCCAAAACGTTGCCGTATAAAAAAAACAGCCTCTACATCATGTAGAGACTGCTCTTAAAACCATATAAGCGGGTGATGGGAATCGAACCCACGCTATTAGCTTGGAAGGCTAAAGTTCTACCATTGAACTACACCCGCGTAATCATAAAATCGGGATGACACGATTTGAACATGCGACCCCCTGGTCCCAAACCAGGTGCTCTACCAAGCTGAGCTACATCCCGATATTGATGAAATAATGGCGCGCCCTGAGAGATTCGAACTCCCGGCCTTTTGATTCGTAGTCAAACGCTCTATCCAGCTGAGCTAAGGGCGCATATATATTGGAGCGGACGACGGGAATCGAACCCGCGACCCTCGCCTTGGCAAGGCGATGCTCTACCGCTGAGCCACGTCCGCTTATAAAGGATGCGCGTGGAGGGACTTGAACCCCCACGTCAAAGACGCTAGATCCTAAGTCTAGTGCGTCTGCCAATTCCGCCACACGCGCATATAACAAGTGAGCCATGAAGGGCTCGAACCTTCGACACCCTGATTAAAAGTCAGGTGCTCTACCAACTGAGCTAATGGCTCTTAATAAATGGCTGGGGATATAGGATTTGAACCTATGCATGACGGAGTCAAAGTCCGTTGCCTTACCGCTTGGCTAATCCCCAATAATCAAGATGGTGGAGGCTGAGGGGCTCGAACCCCCGACCCTCTGCTTGTAAGGCAGATGCTCTCCCAGCTGAGCTAAGCCTCCATCCTATGACCCGTAGGGGATTCGAACCCCTGTTACCTCCGTGAAAGGGAGGTGTCTTAACCCCTTGACCAACGGGCCCCATTTCCAAAGCTCTCAACCGGGATCGAACCGGTGACCTCATCCTTACCATGGATGCACTCTACCTACTGAGCTATGAGAGCAAATGGCTCCCCGAACAGGACTCGAACCTGTGACAACTCGATTAACAGTCGAGTGCTCTACCAACTGAGCTATCAGG
>NZ_JBYTCE010000013.1:0-192477 GCF_058789975.1 Paenibacillus sp. FW104-T2
CGAACACGACCGTTAAGCCCTCTAGCGCCGATGGTACTTGGACCGAAGGGTCCTGGGAGAGTAGGACGCTGCCAAGCAAAGAACCACTGCCGAAGAAACTCGGTGGTGGTTTTTATTTGTTTATAAATGTAACAAAATATAATTTTGACAGCCCAATAGCGATTAATTGGGCTGTTTTTTGTTTTTTCAGAGAACTTGTTAATTGACTCTCTCAGGTGCGACGTGCAGTAGGCATGGTTTCAATAAGGAAAAACAAAAATAAACTACTTTTTATCATTTTTTAGTACCAAGTACTAATACTTAGTGCTATAATAGTAAAAAACTAACGAGGTGATTACCGGTATGATTCAATCGAAAGCAACGATTACGGCCATGGGCACTTATGTACCGGATCGTATATTAAGTAATACTGATTTGGAGAAATTAGTTGAAACGAACGATGAATGGATCGTGCAACGAACAGGGATGAGGGAGCGGAGAATTGCCGCAGAGGATCAGTTCGTTTCTGATCTGGCAGTTAAGGCTGTGGAAGACATGATTCGGCGGTATGGAGTTGACGTTCATGATGTGGATATGATCCTCGTAGCAACAAGTACGCCTGAGTATGCATTCCCTAGCACAGCTTCCAGAGTACAGGCCAGTCTGAACATTACTCAGACAGGAGCACTGGATTTGAGCGCAGCGTGCGCAGGCTTTGTCTATGGGTTGCAGCTGGCCGATAGCATGATTACAAGTGGCATGTATCGCAAAGTGCTCGTAATCGGGGCAGAGACATTATCAAAAATTACGGATTACACCGATCGTACGACATGTATTTTGTTTGGGGATGGAGCAGGAGCGTTTCTGTTGGAACGAACCGAAGGGCAGGGCAGTGCTCTGGCAGCACTTTCCGGAACTCAGGGTGATGGTGGGTTACATGTTTATAGCAGTGGGCTTTCCTCCGAGATGAATGGGGTACCTCTTCAAGGTGACGGACGTCTTGTGCAAAACGGCAGAGAAGTGTACAAATGGGCTGTACGGCTGATACCGGAGCAATTGCCGAAACTTATCGCTAGCTCAGGCTTGCAGACGGAGCAAATCGACTGGTTCGTACCGCACAGCGCAAATATGAGAATGATTGAAGCTGTCTGCGAGCGCGGTCCTGTACCGTTGGAACGCACGCTAACCAGCATGGAGTACCGTGGAAACACATCGGCTGCATCCATACCTCTGGCCATTCAGCTGGGTGTCGATGAAGGGAAAGTGAAGCAGGGTCAGCGCCTTGCCTTATTCGGTTTCGGTGGTGGCTTAACTTATGCAGGTCTTGTGTTGGAATGGAGTGTTCCAGACACTGATTCAACGAGTTAATGTAGAAAGTTGAGATTAAGCAGGAAAGAAACTGTATCTTACTGGGATAATATAAAAAGTACACTTTCCTCCGATGTGGAGGTGAAGTGTACTTTTTGTTTATTAAGCTTTTTTAATTCCATAAAGGAGTTATGGCGTAAGTTTAGGAGCTTGGCGGTGGTGGGTTCCTTGCTCATAACTATATGCGAGTTTAATCAATGTTCCTTCATCAAAGGCACGGCCGAGGAATTCAATGCCTACAGGTAGACCCTCTGTAGTGAAGCCGGCAGGTACGGTGATAGCCGGGAATCCGGAGAATGGGCTTAGTCTGTTATTCCCGCCGGAGTTTTGACCCTCGCCAATCACGGCTGCAGCCTGGGTGGATGTAGGATAGACAATGGCATCCAGGTTATTGTCAGCCATCACTTTTAGAATAGCTTCGCGCGTGATTTGAGTACGTTTCAGTACGATGTCTTTGTACTCGGTTGTCTCCAGCGTTTCCCGTGCATCGCGTGCCTTCATGGATTGTTCCTGTGTTTTATCAAATTCACCTGAAGTGATGATCTCCGACAGACTGTGGTATGGAGCATCTTCACCAAGTGACTCCAGATAGTCGTTGAGCTGGAATTTGAATTCATATCCGCTCAAGCTTGGGTATTTGTTGATTTCGTCCAGATTCGGAATGCTAATAGGTACAGCAGTTGCACCCAGAGATTTCAATTCTTCCACTGCATTGTTGATGACATCAGCAACGGCTTTCTCTTCTGCTTTGGTGCTTGGGATCAGTTCAGTAGCTACACCAATACGCGCGCCTTTAAGTCCATTCACGTCCAGGAAGTCAGTGTAACTGGAAGGGATTTTGCCTACAGCATAGGCTGTAGCCACATCGTCCTTGTCATAACCTGCTGTAGCGTCCAGCATGATCGCAGCGTCGCTAACTGTACGAGCCATAGGGCCACCTACATCCTGAGTCAGAGCAAGCGGGATAATGCCTTCACGGCTGGATAGTCCAATCGTTGGACGAATTCCGACAAGGCTGTTGAAGCTGGATGGAATACGGATGGATCCACCCGTATCGGTACCCATGCCTGCTGCAGCAAAGTTGGAGGCAATCGCTGCCCCTGTCCCGCCGCTGGAACCGCCAGGATAGTGATCTAGTGCGTAAGGGTTCAGGGTTTGTCCACCCAATGAACTGGATGTAGTAATGCCAAATGCAAATTCATGCAGATTTGTTTTACCGAGGATAATGGCACCCGCTTCTTTGAGTTTTTTCACTTGCTCAGCGTCTTGGGCAGGCACGGAGTCCTTCAGACAGATACAGCCGGCAGTGGTAGGCATATCATTCGTATCGAAGTTGTCCTTCACAAGGACCGGAATACCATGCAGCGGTCCGCGTGCGCCTTTGGCTGCACGTTCTTCGTCCAAAGCCTGGGCAAGTTCAAGTGCTTCCGGGTTTAAGGTTAGTATGGAATTAATGCTAACTCCCTGATCATCGAATTTCTCAATCCGATCCAGATACATTTGAACCAATTCCTTAGATGTAAGCTTTCCTTGCGTCATTGCAGCCTGGAGTTCCGTAATCGTTGCTTCCTCCAGAACAAATGGTTTTATGTAGTTATAAATGCGATCTTTCAATATAGCGACATCATTTTCCGTCAGGACAGCGTTAGGTAGAAAGAGGGAATCAGTATAACCTTTCATCAACCCTGCAGCATTCAAGGCACCGATGGCACCTGCATAGCTGGATTGGTCCGGTACGTCTTTGAATGACTCTGTGGTGGACTCCAGCTTCAACCAGGTTTGAAGAGCTAGAGCAGCATCCTTACGCTGAACGGTTTTGCCTGATAGCTCGTCCATTGAAAAAGGCACACCTGCAAGTGTCGCTGCTTCTTCCAGGGCTTTAATAAATGTGGCAGACGTGGCAGGTGCCTTCCCTGCAGCTGTTGCTGCGACCGTTGTTTTGCTTGATGGGGTTGCTGCTCCGGCTGATGCCAGCGGTACGGAAGCTCCTCCCCAAGTTGTAACCATTACTGCTCCTGTCAGTAACAGAGCCCCACTTTTTTTCAATACAGATCCATGATAAGTCATGTATCCACGCTCCCTTCTGTCGCAATGATGTGTGTGATGAAACGGCTGCATATGCTTTTGTCACATTCTAATAACATGTAAGGTATTCTTACAACACTCATATTTATCCAAAAAAACGTATACAAGTTGTATTAAGGTGATTATTTCTTTCGGATGCTCTTATTTTCATTCCTAAAAGAAATTTAAGTGTTCATAAATGTGTTATATTATCTTACATACAATCTAGAACAGTAATTTATCAGGCTAATCGTTCACCTGGGATAGGCCAAGAAACGATTGGTATGAAATGATATAATGAAAGGATAGGAACGTGGGTTACAAGGTGTATGAAGAAAGGAAGAGATACGAAGTGAAAACATTGGTACTCGCTGAGAAACCATCTGTGGCACGTGAAATTGCCAGAGTTATGGGAGCGCGTGATAAACATAAGAGTTATTTGGAAGGTCCTAAATATATCGTAACGTGGGCACTTGGGCATCTGGTAGGGCTGGCGGAACCTGAAGATTACGACAAGAAGTACGCCACCTGGAATCTTGAAGATCTGCCGATCCTGCCGGAGCGGGCGAAACTGAAGGTGCTAAGAGAGACGAATCATCAATACAAGGCCGTACAGCAGCTTATGAAACGTCAAGATGTTGGTGAACTGGTCATCGCAACGGATGCTGCCCGGGAGGGAGAGCTGCTTGCCCGTTGGATCATGCAAATGGCGCAGTGGAAGAAGCCCTTCAAACGACTGTGGATTTCTTCTCAGACGGATAAGGCAATCAAAGAAGGATTTGCTTCGCTGAAGCCAGGGAGTCAGTTTGACCGTCTCTATGAATCGGCACGGTGCCGGGCAGAAGCGGACTGGATGATTGGGCTTAATGTGACACGAGCGCTGACCGTTCGATTTAATGCACAGTTGTCTGCAGGACGGGTACAGACTCCAACCCTGGGCATGATCATGGACAGGGAAAATGAAATCAATGGTTTTCGGTCACAGGAGTATGAGACATTAACTGCAGATTTTGGAGGTTTTCAAGCCGTGTGGCGGGCCTCAGGCGGAGATTCACGCATCTTTGATACTCAAGATACCCAGGCATTGAAGAAACGAGTGGACGGACGTAAGGGAACCATTGCTCAGGTCAAAAAGAGTGAAAAAGTGGAGCCGCATCCTCTAGCCTATGACTTGACGGAGCTTCAGCGTGACGCCAACCGCAAGTATGGCTTTTCAGCCAAGCAGACTTCCAACGTCCTGCAGCGTCTCTATGAGCAGCATAAGCTGGTTACATATCCGCGTACGGATAGCCGTTACCTGACATCGGACATGACAGGTACGCTGAAAGAAAGGCTGGATAGTGTAGCTGTTGGACCTTATGCATCATTGGCGCGTCCGTTGCTGCGGAAAAACTTGAATATCACCAAACGAATTGTGGATGACAGCAAGGTAACGGATCATCATGCAATTATTCCGACAGAACAGACGGTGCTGCTGAATCAGCTGAATCCGGAGGAACGCAAACTGTATGATTTGATCGTACGCCGATTTATCAGCTTGTTCTATCCAGCTGCCAGATACGATTCAGTAGCGATTACTGTGCAAGTGGGTGAAGATTCCTTCCATGTTAAAGGGACAACGGTAAAAGACAGTGGCTGGCGTGAAGTATACGGCGGCGACTACAGTGATGAAGATGATGAGCGCACAGATGAGCAGGCAGACAACGGCCGCACTCTTTTGCCAGACGTACAGCAAGGTCAGTCGGTTACCGTTCAGCGTTGTCATATTAAAAGTGGAAGAACCATGCCACCTAAACGGTACACGGAGGCAGCATTGCTCGCACAAATGGAGAAGCACGGACTCGGTACCCCGGCTACGCGTGCAGATATTATCGAGAAATTGGTCAGCTCGGATACCATCGACCGCCAAGGCAACAGCATGCATCCTACAGGTAAAGGGAAGCAATTGATTGAGCTGGCTGCTCCGCAGCTGCGCACACCTGAACTGACGGCGCGTTGGGAGGCTGAACTGGAACGGATTGCTCGTGGGCAGGGGAAACCAGGTCCTTTCCTGGAAGGCATACGTTCGATGGCTAAAGAACTGGTGTCCACTGTAAAAGGAAGCAAGGCAGAGTATAAGCCGCATAACGTTTCGAGCAGCCACTGCCCGGATTGCAATGCGCGCCTGCTTGAGAAGAAAGGGAAACGCGGCAAGTTTCTCGTATGTCCCACGGAGGATTGTGGCTATCGACGCTCGGCAGAGAAGCGGTTATCCAACCGTCGTTGTCCGCAGTGTCACAAGAAGATGGAAATGAAAGAAGGCAAAGCGGGCCTTTATGTTCAGTGTCTGCCTTGCGGAATCACGGAAGCATTGGATAAAGATAAACAGCACGTCAACAAACGCGAACAGCAAAAGCTGGTCAAACAGTATGCCAAGCAGGAATCCATCGGATCCAATCTCGGAGACTTGTTGAAAGCAGCGATGGAGAAAAAAGGGGAATAGTGCCCCTGAAAGAGTTTGGTACAAGTTGAATGGATACTGGCGAAGTCATGCTCAATAAACCGCTTCGCTTGGTGTCGTATAAGATCCCTCCTTTTCAGGCAACGTAAGCCAAGGAGGTGACACAGATGCCACACAACAAACCAGAGAAAATTCATAATCAGCAGAATAAGGACAGTATCCGCGAAGAAAGCATCGGAGCACGTCCAACCAAGGCGGGTAAAAGAGTTCCCAGCCTGAACGGTATTCCGAAACAGGAGTCTTAGGTTCTAACCGGAACGGATGATTCCATTAAACAATCTATGCGGCTCCCTTCTCGCGTTGATCATGTCCCTGCAGAGGACTATAATGGAGGAACAGGGAGATGTCCCGGGATAGGGGGACCGCTAGAATTATATGCAAACCGGACTCATATTGTGGTTTTTATTTATTAACGTGGTAGGTTATCTGGTGATGTCAGATGACAAAAAGCGGGCGCAGCGACGCCGTGACCGTACACCCGAACGGACGTTATTCCTGCTGGCGTTTATCGGAGGGGCACTTGGAGTCTGGATTGCAATGTACCGGAAAAGGCACAAAACGAAACATCCGAGCTTTACCATTGGGATTCCACTTCTGCTATTTCTGAATGCTGTAATCTATGGCTATTTTTTGAAGTAGAACCTAGGGGTGTAGACGCTGTAAAACAAGGCAAATGGTTCATATCGCATGAAGAACGTTTATAGGGTTACATGGTGCTGGTTTTAGTTTTACGTCAGACCGAAGCTTCCAGCTTCGGAGTTTCTACATATAAGGAAGGGACGGGATTTACATGTTATTCTCCAAAATTTTAGTAGCTTATGATGGATCAAAAGCTTCAAACAAGGCGCTGGATCGTGCCATTGAACTGGCTAAAGTGTCTCCGGATTCAGTCATTGATGTCATTCATGCCTTTGACTTCCCGCGCGTATTTATTGGAGAAGGACTTGCACCACTGCCACCATCTCTGAATAACGATTACTACAACCTGGCTGTGCAAACAACCGATGAAGCGAAAGAACGACTCAAAGCTGCGGGAGTTACGGCAAACGTAGACCTGATTCAAGGAGCTGCTGCTGAAGTGCTGCTGGATTACGCTAAGGAAAATGGATCGGATGTTATCGTCATCGGAAGTCGTGGACTTGGCGGCATTCGTGAATTCGTATTGGGCAGTGTCAGCCATAATGTGGTGCAGCATGCTCAAATTCCTGTATTGATCGTTAAATAATGCATAAATTTTGAGCTCCAAATATTCACTGAGCCGGCTGTCTTCATTCCATTGAAGAGAAGTCGGCTTTCTTTTATGGGATGAAATGGATATGAAGCCCAAAAGAAACACCTCAATCACGAACATTATATTTGTCAATATGTTAAATGTTCGTCTTTAAGTTGACATTAGCTGTAGGGGATTGTTAGAATGTTAGATGTGTCGATCAGGTGAGAATAAGGTCGAGTAGGAACGAAAGATGGACCAAGGTTGACCGAAATGTGTCACTTGGATTGAATAGATATTTGCTCGTATAACGCCGGGGATAAGGCCCGGAAGTCTCTACCCGGAGACCGTAAATTTCCGGACTACGAGGAGATACGGCTGAGAGTCGCATGAATATGGATGCGGACAGCAAGCCCCCTTTTGGCATGCCCAAATGAGGGATACGTATTTCTTGGAGTCCGGTGTCCGGAGAAAATGTGATGTTTTCGCGGGTAGCGGATTTTTTTGTTTCAAAAGGGAACGCGTATGGCAAGAGTCGTTGTTATCAAAATAAGCTCAGACGGGAGTTGGATGTATTCATGTCAGTGCAGGTCGCTGTAATTATGGGCAGCAAGTCGGATTGGGAAACGATGAAGCATGCGTGTGAGGTGCTGGATGAACTGGAGATCGGGTATGAGAAAAAGGTTGTATCTGCGCATCGCACACCGGATCTGATGTTTGAATATGCCGAGCAGGCTGCTGAGCGCGGATTCAAGGTTATCATTGCAGGTGCAGGCGGAGCAGCACATCTCCCTGGCATGGTTGCTTCCAAAACGATGCTGCCGGTAATCGGCGTACCTGTGCAGTCCAAGGCACTGAATGGTCTCGATTCCCTATTATCGATTGTTCAGATGCCGGGCGGCATTCCTGTCGCAACGGTAGCGATTGGCAAGGCGGGTGCTACTAATGCAGGGCTGCTTGCAGGCCAGATGATTGGTGCGTTCGATGAGGATGTCCGTAATCGCTGCGAAGCCCGCAGAGAGCGGATCAAACGTGAAGTACTCGAAAGCAGTGATGAGCTATGAGTAAAACTGAATTGAATCTTTCCGGCATGGCTGGACGTGTGCTGCTCCCAGGAAAAACAACCATTGGCGTTCTCGGGGGCGGACAGCTTGGACGAATGCTGACGCTTGCCGGGACAGCGATGGGATACCGATTTGTCACGCTTGATCCGGCGCCAGATTCGCCTTGCGGACAGGTTGCCCGCCAGATTGAGGCCGGATATGACGATGAAGCTGCAGCGCTTGAACTGGCCCGTCAGTGTGATGTGATCACGTATGAGTTTGAAAATGTGGACGCAGGTGTAGCGGGCTTGCTGGAACGTGAATCCTATGTGCCGCAAGGAAGTACGTTATTGTATACAACCCAGCATCGGTTGCGTGAGAAACGGGCCATTGAAGCTGCAGGCGTAAGAGTTGCACCTTATCGTGAGATTACAAATAAGGATACGATGCAAGCGGCCGTAAGCGAGCTTGGTGTACCATGTGTTTTGAAGACGGTAACCGGAGGATACGATGGTAAAGGCCAGCGGGTCATCCGCGAAGCGAGTCAGGCTGTACCGGCTTACGAAGAGCTTGCGGCAACCGGAGCGGAACTGGTACTGGAGCAATTTATCAAGTTTGACTGCGAAATCTCCGTTGTGGTTGCCCGAAGAACAAGTGGCGAGATCAAGACATTCCCGCCAGCGGAGAACATTCATGTGAACAACATTCTTCATGCCTCGATCGTACCGGCCAGAGTGGCTACGGACATACAGATTGAAGCCCAGAAGCTTGCAGCGGCTGTGGCAGAATCCATGCAGGCTGTTGGATTGCTGGCGGTGGAACTCTTTGTTGCGGCAGACGGAAGATTGTACGTGAATGAACTGGCTCCAAGACCTCATAATTCCGGTCATTACACGATGGAAGCTTGTGCGACGTCACAGTTCGAGCAGCACATTCGTGCCATCTGCGGGCTGCCATTAGGAGACACTACACTGTTAAGTCCGGTTGTTATGGTCAATGTGCTTGGAGAACATCTGGAAGGAATTATCGCCAGAACGGGTCAACCTGATGCAGAAGCAATGGAACTCGGTGTTATTCCCAAGCTTCACATATATGGCAAAACCGAAGCGAAAACGGGACGGAAAATGGGGCATGTCAATCTGCTCTGTCAGGACGTAGAAGAAGGATTGCAATGGATTGAACAAACTAATATCTGGAGGAATACAAATTCATGATCGAACGTTATAGCAGACCCGAAATGAGAGCCATCTGGACGGAGGAAAACAAATTCAAGTCCTGGCTGGAAGTTGAAATTTGTGCATGTGAAGCTTGGGCGGAACTCGGAGTTATTCCTAAGGAAGAAGCAGCATTGCTTCGTCAAAACGCTTCTTTTGATATCGATCGCATCTATGAAATCGAACAGGAAACGCGCCACGACGTTATTGCTTTTACACGCACGGTATCCGAGAGTCTCGGTGCAGAACGCAAATGGGTGCACTACGGACTGACATCCACGGATGTGGTCGATACGGCTCTGGGCTACGTACTGCGCCAGGCCAATGAAATTCTGGAACGCGACATCGTGAACTTTATCGAGATCTTGCGTGAGAAGGCCCTCGCTTATCAGCATACGCCAATGATGGGTCGCACACACGGGGTGCATGCCGAGCCAACAACCTTTGGTTTGAAAATGGCCCTGTGGCATGAAGAGATGAAACGTAATCTGGAGCGTTTCCGCCATGCGGCAGACAATGTGCAGTACGGTAAGATCTCCGGTGCGGTAGGAACTTACGCGAACATCGATCCGTTTGTTGAAGAGTTTGTCTGCGAGAAGCTGGGCACGAAGCCTGCGCCGATCTCGACACAAACCTTGCAGCGTGACCGTCATGCAGAATACATGGCTACCCTGGCATTGATCGCAACATCATTGGACAAGTTTGCTACAGAAGTTCGTGCACTGCAAAAGAGTGAATTCCGTGAGGTGGAAGAAGCGTTTGCCAAAGGTCAAAAAGGATCTTCCGCTATGCCGCACAAACGTAATCCGATTGGTAGCGAAAATATCTCCGGTCTGTCCCGCGTCATCCGTGGACATATGGTGTCAGCATACGAGAACGTAACACTGTGGCATGAGCGCGATATCTCACACTCTTCTGTAGAGCGTGTCATCCTGCCGGATGCAACGATGCTGCTGAACTACATGCTGAACCGTTTCGGTAACATCGTGAAAAACCTGACAGTGTTCCCTGAGAACATGAAGCGGAACATGGAGCGTACCTTCGGCGTTCCATTCTCTGGACGCGTACTGACGAAGCTGATCGACAAAGGCTTCAGCCGTGAACAGGCATATGATACCGTTCAACCACGTGCCATGCAGGCATGGGAAGAACAGCGCCAGTTCAAGGATATCGTGAAAGCCACACCGGAAATCACCGAGGTGCTGAGCGATGAGGAAATCGAAGATGCATTCAACCCGTCTTGGCACCTGAAGCATGTTGATACCATCTTCAAGAAGCTTGGTTTGACCAACTAATTAACTCCAATAAGGCTAGAGAGCAGAATGATGGACAAGCAAGGAACGGAGAGGACAGAGCAAATCTGTAGAAGCGAAGCGCTCGCCTTTATCCCCGGATTTACACTTTGGAAAAAGTGGATCAAAAAAATCCGGGGGTAACAGCGATCGAAAGATTGTTCTGTTATCGGAGTGTAGTCTGCTCCATCGCGGTTCTGTCTGTAGCCTTATATCTCCTGAAAGAAGGTGAGCCTCCATGGCACTGTCCACAGCGGCAGATCTCGTTAAAGCACCTCTGTTATACAAAGGAAAAGTACGTGAATTGTACGATCTGGGGGAACATTTTCTGATCGTGGTTACGGACCGGATTTCAGCTTTTGATTACGTGCTGGACCCAGCGGTGCCCGAGAAGGGCAATGTGCTGAATAAACTCAGCAGCTTCTGGTTTGAACTGACGAGCGACATGATGGACAACCACGTGGTTCATACGGACGTCAACCGGCTCGGTGATCTCATTGTGGACCCTGAGCTTCTGAAAGATCGCATTATGGTAACACGCAAAGCCGAACGCATCGATATCGAGTGTGTCGTACGCGGATACATTACTGGCGGCGGATGGAGACAATATGAGAATAGCGGAGAGGTAAACGGCATCAAACTGCCGGAAGGACTTCGCAAAAACGCCAAACTCGAAAAACCCATCTTCACTCCGGCTGCCAAAAATGATGTAGGCCATGATGAAGACATCCCGATGGACCGCATGAAAGAACTGGTTGGCAATGAGCTCGCAGTTGAACTTCAGGAAAAAAGCCTGCGTCTGTACGAGTTTGCTAGGGATTATTGTGATCAGCGTGGCATTATTCTCGCAGATTGCAAATTCGAATTCGGTATCGTCGATGGCAAGGTCATCCTGATCGACGAAATCTTCACCCCGGATGCTTCACGCTTCTGGGCAAAAGAGAACTACGCACTAGACATCGAGATCGACAGCATGGACAAGGAGCCGGTGCGCACCTATCTGGCAGGAACCGATTGGGACAAAAACAGTAAGCCTGACCCGCTGCCACAAGCGGTGGTGGAGGCAACAACAGCAAGATACGTCGATATTTATAAACGTTTAACAAAATAATTAATTGTTTTCACATAATGGTCAGGCTTGACCATAACCCACCGTGTAACGTAAAAGAATTAGGCCTTTCAAAAAAACGCCGCATGGACTAGCGGAGGGGCGGAATTGTTCTTAAAGGAGCGATAGCGTTCGCCTTTGTCCCCGGGTTTTGACCGCAGAGCGGGCCAAACAATTCAGAAAAACCTGGGGACAACAGCGACCGGAAGAACAATCCGCCCCGGAGCACGCTCCCAAAGCCCTTTTTTAACAGCATAAAGCATTTATCCCGTTCATTACTGAGGAGGAACATAGGATCATGATCAAAGCAACCGTCTATGTCACTATTAAGCAAAGCGTACTCGACCCGCAAGGAGTAGCCGTTCAAGGTGCCCTGCACTCGATGGGATTCAATGAAGTGGAAAGTGTACGGATCGGTAAAGTCATGGAACTGAACCTGGATACAACTGATCGCGCAGAAGCGGAAAAACGTTTGACTGTGATGTGTGAGAAGCTGCTGGCCAACACCGTTGTTGAAGATTACCGCTACGAATTGGAGGGTTAATCCCATGAAATTTGCAGTTCTTGTGTTCCCTGGCTCCAACTGCGACATTGACTGTTACAAGGCAGTGGAAGATGCCATTGGGCAAGAGGTTGATTATGTATGGCACACGGCAACGGATCTTTCGGCGTATGACTGTATCCTGGTTCCGGGTGGTTTCTCCTATGGAGACTACTTGCGTTGTGGGGCGATTTCCCGCTTCGCACCTGTAATGAATGAGGTAGCCAAAGCTGCTGAACAAGGCAAATATATTCTGGGGATCTGCAACGGATTCCAGATTCTGACTGAAGCCGGATTGCTTCCGGGTGCGTTGATTCGCAATATGTCACTGAAATTCCGTTGTCACGATACGGTATTGAAAGTAACGAATGCAGATACACCATTTACACGTGATTATGCACCTGGGGAAGAGATTATCATTCCGATTGCTCACGGTGAAGGTAATTATTACTGCGATGAAGAGACGCTCGCGAGCTTGCAGGCGAACAACCAGATCGTATTTACGTACGGCAGCAACCCGAACGGTTCCCTGGGCGATATCGCAGGAATCTGTAATGAGGGTGGAAACGTGGTTGGCATGATGCCGCATCCGGAGCGCGCGGTGGATTCACTGCTGGGCTCGGAAGACGGCAAACGAATGTTTACATCTATTTTGAAAGCATGGAGGGATCGACATGACGCAGCAGCTATCCGCTAAGGAACCGACGGCAGAACAGGTCGCAGAACATAAACTTTACGCACAAATGGGCGTGTCGGACAGCGAGTATGAGCTGATCTGTGAATTCATGGGACGCAAGCCGAACTACACTGAAATTGGTGTATTTAGCGTTATGTGGTCCGAGCACTGTGCATACAAAAACTCCAAGCCGCTGCTGCGCCGTTTCCCAACCAGTGGACCGCGTGTCCTGATGGGACCAGGTGAAGGTGCCGGGATCGTTGACATTGGTGACAACCAGGCTGTTGTTTTCAAAATTGAAAGCCATAACCACCCTTCCGCGGTAGAGCCTTATCAAGGGGCAGCAACAGGCGTGGGCGGTATCATCCGTGATATTTTCTCCATGGGTGCAAGACCGGTAGCCCTGCTGAACTCGCTTCGTTTCGGGAAATTGGAGAGCGACCGCGTGAAATACCTGTTTGAGCATGTCGTATCCGGTATTGCCGGATATGGTAACTGTATCGGGATTCCAACGGTAGCCGGTGAAGTGATGTTCGACGAAAGTTATGAAGGCAATCCACTCGTTAATGCCATGTGTGTAGGCTTGATCGATCATGACAAAATCCAGCGCGGTGTAGCCAAAGGCGTAGGAAATCCAGTGTACTATGTTGGTCCTCCAACGGGTCGTGATGGAATTCACGGTGCAACGTTTGCATCGGTAGAACTGACAGAAGAATCCGAATCCAAGAAGACAGCGGTCCAAGTCGGCGACCCGTTCATGGAAAAACTCGTCATGGAGTCCTGCCTTGAACTGATCGACACGGGTATCGTACTTGGTATTCAGGATATGGGTGCAGCTGGCCTGACTTGCTCCAGTGCGGAGATGGCAAGTAAAGCCGGTAATGGTCTGGAACTGTATCTGGATCAGGTACCGCAGCGCGAAGAAGGCATGACGCCTTATGAGATGATGCTGTCCGAGTCTCAGGAACGGATGCTGTTCGTGGTTGAGCCGAAGGATGAGGCGCAAGCAATGGAGATCTTCGAACGTTGGGGCGTAATCTGTGCAAAAGTCGGTAAAGTTACCGATGACGGACGTCTGAAGCTGTACCATCACGGCGAAGTGGTTGGGGATATGCCAGTGAAGGCATTGGTCGATGAGTGTCCAGTGTACAACAAGCCATCTTCTGTACCGGCTTACTACGAGCAAAGCGCTTCAATCGACACGCTGCGTTACGATGAAGTGTCGGATCTCGGCGGTGCGTTGAAACAGGTATTGGCTTCGCCAACGGTAGCAAGCAAAAAGTGGGTTTACGATCAATACGACTACATGGTTCGTACAAGTACAGCCGTTCGTCCGGGTTCAGATGCTGCCGTGGTAACGATTCGCGGAACACGCAAAGGTCTGGCGATGACAACGGACTGTAACGGACGTTATGTCTATCTGGATCCTGAAGTGGGTGGCCGCATTGCAGTTAGTGAAGCGGCTCGTAACATTGTATGTTCCGGTGCGGAGCCACTGGCGATTACGGACAACCTGAACTTCGGTAACCCGGAGAAGCCGGACATTTTCTGGCAGATGGAAAAAGCCGTTGACGGTATGGCAGAAGCGTGCCGTGTACTGGATACGCCGGTTATTGGTGGTAACGTGAGTCTTTATAACGAAAACGCCAAAGGCTCAATCTATCCAACGCCAGTAGTCGGTATGGTAGGTCTCGTTCATGATACGGATCATATCACGACACAGGGATTCAAATCCGAAGGTGATGTGATCATCCTCCTCGGTGAGACCAAAGCGGAGCTGGGTGGCAGCGAGCTGCAATACGCGGTTCATGGCAAAACGGAAGGCCGTCCGCCGCAGCTTGATCTGAACACGGAGAAAGCATTGCTCAGCACCGTGCTGGAAGCTATCCAATCCGGACTTGTTCGCTCGGCACATGACTTGTCTGAGGGCGGATTGGCTGTAGCTTTGGCTGAATCCTGCATCAGCGGCAACGTGGGTGCACAGGTGAATGTGGAAACTGCACTGCGTGCGGATCATGCACTCTTCAGTGAGAGTCAATCCCGCATTCTGCTGTCCGCTTCGCCGGAGCAAGCAGGCAAACTTGAAGCATTTGTACGTGAGCGCGGTGTACCCGTAGCTGTTATTGGACGTGTGGAAGGAAGCAACTTGACGATCGAATTGAACGGAACATCAGCCGTGAACGAACCCGTAGGAGGTTTGGCTCAGGTCTGGGAGGATGCGATTCCATGTCTCATGAACTGACGACAGGACAGTGGTGGACAGGCGATTATTATAACGAAGGGTCCGGTAAGGAAGGACTCGATAAATTAAAGGAAGAATGTGGCGTATTCGGGGTGTTCAGACACCCTGATGCTGCTTCGCTCTCCTATTATGGACTGCATGCGCTCCAACATCGGGGCGAAGAAAGTGCAGGTATGTGTGTGAGTGATGGTACCCAGTTTAACTACCATCGTGGTATGGGTCTGGTGAAGGAAGTCTTCACCAAAGACCTGATGCAGACCTTGTCTGGTGATATTTCCATCGGTCACGTTCGGTATTCCACGAGCGGCGACAGTAAACTGACCAATGCACAACCCCTGGTTTTCAAGTATCGTGACGGGGATCTGGCCGTTGCCACGAACGGGAATATCGTGAATGCACCAACGATTCGCCGGGAGCTGGAGCAGAGCGGGTCGATCTTCCAAACGACTAGCGATACGGAAGTTATTGCGCATTTGATTGCACGTTCATCGAAGGGCTTGGTGGAAGCAGCAAAAGATGCCTTCCAACGTATTGTGGGCGGTTATGCATTTCTGATCATGACCAACGACAAGCTGCTGGTGGCTTCTGATCCGCACGGTCTGCGTCCGCTGACGATGGGCAAGCTCGGAGATGCATATTTGTTTGCATCCGAAACGTGTGCACTGGAAACGATCGGCGCAGAATTGATTCGCGATATTGAACCTGGTGAACTGCTGGTGCTCGACGCAGATGGTCTGCACGAGGATCGCTTCGATCATCACAAGCACCGCAAGGCACTGTGTGCGATGGAATATATTTATTTTGCCCGTCCGGATAGTGACATGAACGGGGCCAACCAGCATGCTGCCCGGAAGCGGATGGGTGGACGCATGGCGATTGAATCTTTTGTGGATGCTGATCTGGTAACAGGTGTACCGGACTCCAGTATTTCCGCGGCAATTGGATATGCTGAGCAAACCGGTATTCCATACGAGATGGGCATGATCAAGAATAAATACACCGGACGTACGTTTATCCAGCCAAGCCAGGAATTGCGTGAGCAGGGCGTGAAGATGAAGCTGAGTGCCGTGCGCCGTGTGGTTGAAGGCAAACGTGTTGTTATGATTGATGATTCCATTGTACGGGGCACCACCTCACGCCGGATTGTGAACATGCTGCGAGATGCCGGAGCAACCGAGGTGCATGTACGTATTACATCGCCTCCATTTAAAAATCCATGTTTCTACGGCATTGATACGCCTGACAGCCGTGAGCTTATTGCCTCGCAGCTGTCGGTGGAGGAAATCTGCCGTGAGATCAACGCGGACTCTCTGGCGTTCCTCAGTCCCGATGGACTGATTGCATCCATTCAGGGAGATAATCAGGATGATTACAAAGGCGGGCTCTGCCTCGCTTGCTTCGATAATGATTATCCAACCAACCTTGACTTCGGTGGCGAAGAGAAATTTGGCTGCAGCTGTTAGGAGGTCAGGCTTATGGGAAGAAAAAGCTATAATGAGGGCGATGTTTTTCTGATTCCAATGCATGATGGACGGTTCGCCGTGTGTCAGGTTATATGTGCTCTGAGAGACCGCTTCAAAAAGGCATTTTCGTTTGGCGTGATGAGCATTCAGCGTGACGAAACCGTAAGTTTGAAAGACGGCGAGTTCCTCGTTTATTCTTTCGGTCAACGTAAGAGCAGCGTGATTTTCACCTCACCAGCATTTCTGAGAGATGGAACATGGAGAATTATCGGTAATCTCCCGCTGACACCTGCGAAGAAGGAACTGCAAGTATTCCAGTGCGCCGGGAGTTTGTATGACGGAGACGAATTCATTCGAATGATTCCACCAGCAGAGTACAGCCTGTACATTACATTGGGTGCAGCTGGATTTGAGTTGGTGCAGAACTATCTGTTAGAAATGGGCAAAAATCAATAAATTGGACTATCCTTTTACACAAAAACGGAGAGGACAGAAAAAACCTGAAGAAGCGAAGCGTTCGCCTTTATCACCGGATTTTCCCTTTGAAAAGGGAATCAAAAAAATCTGGGGATAACAGCGATTGGAAGGTTATTCTGTCATCGGAGTATTACGGTGTAAATATCTTTAGTTCAATTTATATAAGATACGAAGGGTGCGATGGTAGTGTCAGAAGCATATAAAAAGGCCGGCGTCGATATCGCGGCAGGTAATGAAGCGGTTGAACGGATGAAAAAACACGTGAAGCGTACCTTCCGTCCGGAAGTGATGACAGATCTGGGCGGATTTGGAGCCCTGTTCGGTTTGAACAAAGACAAATATGATGAGCCGGTGCTCGTTTCCGGCACTGACGGTGTGGGAACCAAGCTGAAAATCGCGTTTGCCATGGACCGTCACGATACCATTGGAATCGACGCTGTGGCCATGTGTGTGAACGACATTGTGGTGCAGGGGGCGGAGCCGCTCTTTTTCCTCGATTACCTGGCATGTGACAAAGTCATCCCTGAGAAGATCGAAGCCATCGTTGCTGGTATCGCTGAAGGATGTCACCAGTCCGGATGTGCGCTGATTGGCGGAGAAACGGCAGAAATGCCGGGCATGTATAGTGAAGGGGAATACGATATTGCCGGATTTACCGTCGGAATCGTGGATAAAGCCAAAATCATCAACGGCACGACCATCTCTCCAGGTGACACGGTAATTGGACTGGCTTCCAGTGGTGTACACAGCAATGGATTCTCACTGGTCCGCAGACTTTTGCTGGAGGAAGCCGGGCTGGATCTGCATGAGGAAGTATCTGAACTGGGCGGCAAGCTGGGTGATGCACTGCTGGAGCCGACGAAAATCTATGTGAAACCACTTCTGTCCCTGCTGGAAAAGGTCAACGTCAAAGGCATGGCACACATAACGGGTGGCGGCTTTATCGAGAATATCCCACGGATGCTGCCGAGCAGCGTCAATGTAGATATCGATTACGGCTCATGGCCAATCCTGCCGATCTTCAACCTGCTGCAGCAAAAAGGGTCGGTCTCGAACCGGGATATGTTCACCACGTTTAACATGGGAATCGGACTTGTGCTTGTCGTGAACGAAGCAGACGCAAATGAAGCTCT
Source organism: Paenibacillus sp. FW104-T2 (assembly GCF_058789975.1). Taxonomy (NCBI): domain Bacteria; kingdom Bacillati; phylum Bacillota; class Bacilli; order Caryophanales; family Paenibacillaceae; genus Paenibacillus; species Paenibacillus sp. FW104-T2. Next base: position 18,311 of record NZ_JBYTCE010000013.1, read on the forward strand.
GGAACAGCTGAAAGCTTCTGGTGAAGAAGCGTACATCATTGGACGTGTGACTGAAGGAGATGCGCGAGTAACCTTCACGGGAGCGGATGTTTAATGGCGAACTACCGGATTGCCGTATTTGCCTCTGGTGAAGGGTCGAACTTTCAGGCATTGGTGGATGCAGCGAAAAACGGAGAACTGGATGCGTCCGTAGACTTGCTGGTGTGTGACAAACCTGCTGCACGTGTTGTGCAGCGGGCCAAGGATGCAGGCGTGGATTGCCATCTGTTCACTCCGAAAAATTACGATTCCCGCGAGGCCTACGAGGCTGAGATCGTGGAAGTGCTTGAATCCAAAAACATTGACTTGGTTGTTCTTGCCGGATACATGAGGTTGCTGACTTCAGTCGTTGTGGATCGGTATGCAGGACGGTTGATTAACATCCATCCCTCCTTGCTGCCCGCATTTGCTGGTAAGGATGCAATCGGACAGGCATTGGAGTACGGCGTTAAAATCACTGGGGTAACCGTACACTTCGTGGATGGTGGCATGGATACGGGGCCTATCATTGCCCAGCATCCTGTGCCGATTCTGCCTCAGGATACGGCAGAATCGATCAGCCGTTCCATTCATGCAGCGGAACAGCAGCTGTATCCGGAGGTTGTTTCCTGGTTTGCTCAAGGATTGGTTCAGCTGGAGGGCCGTCAGGTTACAGTTCGGAAAGCGAACTAAGCATGTACAAGATAACGGAGAAGTTAGCATTTCATCCGGGAGTGAAGGCGATCGCAAGATTGTTCTGAACTCTCAATGGTTCTGATATGAAATCATTCATTCACCTTATATCGTAGGAATCGTCGAAACTTGGTACGCATTTTGTGATATTTCTCGGGAAATAAATCGGCTGTGTTTCGTCATGAAACGCGGGGCTATGGGACATTAAAGGAGGACATATTGTGAGTATCAAAAGAGCTTTGGTCAGTGTGTGGGATAAAACAGGCATCGTGGACTTTTGCCGCGAGCTGTCGCAAATGGGAGTGGAGATTATTTCGACAGGAGGTACAAGCAGCCTGTTGTCGAAGGAAGGCGTACCTGTGATCGGGATCTCGGATGTGACTGGATTCCCGGAAATTATGGACGGACGTGTCAAAACGCTGCATCCAGCCGTTCATGGCGGTTTGCTGGCTGTACGTGACAGTGAAGATCATAAACGCCAGATGGAAGAGAATGGACTGGATTATATCGACCTGGTAGTCGTAAACCTGTACCCATTCCAGGACACCATTGCGAAGCCGGATGTAACCTATGAAGATGCGATTGAGAACATCGATATCGGTGGTCCTACCATGCTTCGCTCAGCAGCCAAGAACCATGCTTTTGTTAGTGTTGTTGTCGACACGGCAGACTATGGCAAAGTGCTGGAGGAAGTGCGCAGCAGTGGGGATACCACGCTGGAAACACGCAAACGGCTTGCGGCAAAAGTTTTCCGTCATACGGCGGCTTACGATGCAGTTATCTCTGATTATCTCTCCAACCTGAATGGTGATCCACTGCCAGAGCGTTTGACGGTGACTTACGAAAAAATCCAGGATTTGCGCTACGGCGAAAATCCGCATCAACAAGCGGCATTCTATCGTAAACCGCTTGCTGCTCAAGATACGTTGACAACAGCCGAGCAATTGCACGGCAAAGAGCTGTCTTACAATAACATCAACGATGCAAACGCAGCATTGCAGATCGTTAAGGAATTTGTAGAGCCTGCTGTTGTGGCGGTTAAGCACATGAACCCTTGCGGCGTGGGCATTGGTGAAAGCATCTATGAAGCCTACAGCAAAGCATATGCTGCTGATCCAACATCCATCTTCGGTGGCATTGTGGCAGCGAACCGCATAATCGACAGCGACACAGCTGCCAAACTGAGCGAGATTTTCCTGGAAATCGTGCTTGCTCCTGATTTTACGCAAGAGGCACTGGATATCCTGACGAAGAAGAAAAACATTCGTTTGCTCAAAACGGGTGAATTGAATGCAGCTCGTGACCGGGCGAGCCAATTCGCGGTGACCTCTATCGACGGCGGCATGATCGTACAACAGAGCGATGTGCATTCCATTGAAGCAAGTGAACTGAAAGTCGTTACAGATCGTGCACCTTCCGAAGAAGAATTGAAACAGCTCCTCTTTGGCTGGAAAGTCGTTAAGCACGTGAAATCCAATGCGATCGTGCTTGCAGCGAATGACATGACCGTAGGTGTGGGCGCTGGACAAATGAACCGCGTTGGTGCAGCCAAAATTGCCATTGAACAAGCTGGCGAGCAAGCAAAGGGTGCTATTCTCGCATCGGATGCATTCTTCCCGATGGGGGATACGCTCGAACTGGCAGCCAAGGCTGGAATTACAGCTGTTATCCAACCAGGCGGTTCCATTAAGGATGAAGAGTCCATTAAAGTAGCGAATGAGTATGGTATTGCCATGGTCTTCACAGGCGTTCGCCATTTCAAACACTAAGAGTCGAAATCAAAGCTTCACACGTCGATGAACAAGCGAATAGGCTTGTTCATCCTCATTTTCAGCACATTAAATGATGAATGAGCGAATTCTGGAATTCATGAGGGGGAACGGAACGAATGGATATTCTGGTAGTAGGCGGCGGCGGCCGGGAGCATGCGATTATCTGGGCATTGGCGAGAAGTCCGAAGGCGGGCAAGATTCACTGTGCGCCAGGAAATGCAGGCATTGCACAGCTTGCCGAATGTCACCCGGTGGCAGTGAATGAATTCGATAAATTAAAGGCTCTTGCCGTGGAACTCAAGGTGGACCTGGTGGTCATTGGTCCGGATGATCCGCTGGCAGACGGGATTGTGGATGCATTTGATTCCACAGGCATTCCGGTCTTTGGACCGCGTCGCAATGCAGCAGAGATCGAAGGAAGCAAAACATTCATGAAGGATCTCCTGCATAAATACAATATCCCAACGGCAGCCTATGAGAAATTCGACAATTACGAGCAGGCTCAGGCTTATCTGAATGTACAGTCAATTCCCGTGGTCATCAAGGCCGATGGCCTTGCAGCCGGTAAAGGTGTAACGGTCGCTTATTCCCGCGAGGAAGCGGATCAGGCACTACGCAGTATTATGGTAGAGAAAGTCTTCGGGGAAGCAGGAGCCAAAGTAATTATTGAAGAGTTTCTGGCAGGGCAGGAGATGTCGATTCTGGCATTCGTCGACGGCGAGACCGTTCGTCCGATGGCCGCTGCACAGGATCATAAGCCAGTCTACGACGATGACAAGGGGCCTAACACAGGTGGTATGGGTACATATTCACCACTGCCACATATTCCGAATTCAATTATTGAAGAGGCTGTTGAAACCATTATCAAGCCAACGGCCAAAGCCATGGTGTCCGAGGGACGTCCATTCCGCGGTGTACTGTTTGCCGGGCTCATGATCTCGCCGGATGGCAAACCGAAAACAATTGAATTCAATGCTCGTTTTGGTGATCCTGAGACACAGGTTGTACTGCCGCGCCTCAAAACGGATCTGCTCGACATTTTCTGGGCCACCGTGCATGGCAAATTGGCAGACATGGAGATTGAGTGGAGCGAAGAGTCTGCTGTATGCGTGGTCCTGGCATCGGGAGGATATCCGGGGCCGTATGCAAAAGGCGTAGCCATCGAAGGTCTGGATCAGGTCAGCGATGCTGTCGTCTTCCACGCAGGGACGGCGCGCAGCGAATCCGGAGAATGGGTCACGAATGGTGGACGTATTCTTGGGGTTGTGGGTCTTGGAGCTGATATTGCCGAAGCTAGAAAGAAGGCTTATGCAGAGGCGGAACGTATCCGCTTCGAAGGCAAGCATCAGCGATCTGACATTGCTGCCAAAGCTCTAGTCTAAATAGTTAATATGGAATATGGGTCCGCCCGAGGAATGCCTTCAGATTGAAGCCTGGCATTCATTGGGCGGGCCTTTTTTTACGCTGGATCATTCTGTTAGAAATATGTTTCAGCTGGATAACTCCAAGGGTAGTAGTGTTATAAAATGGGTCTATTCTATACATAGCTTTGTTAGGCATATAAGTAACTTATTACATGAATTAAGCCATTTGTGAACAAAATATTCATGAATTTACGTGCAAGATAATCCAAACCATGACGTACAACTGGATGGTTTGATTCGGAACATGTTATACTTTTCTGAAACAGGAATGAACAAGAGGGGAGGTGGATATCTATTGGGAAGGCGATATTGTAAACTGTCCAAATGGAGAATTAAGGTGGAGTAAATCGGAGAAACAATCTGACAGCATGAGGGTTAGCCCTAATTATAGTGAAGTGGTTTCTTATTGTGATTGACTTCATCCTGAATTCCTGTTTTGCAACTTACAAGGTCTGTGTGCAGCATATAGCAATCTGGTCATTATTAAATTTGATTTTATATATGCATACGCCCAATTTAACTACAATCAGCCGTGCAGCCGTTAACGTGGTTAACGAGCGCTGCTGTAACTATTTCTGGAGGTGAATCCCTGAGAATCGGGGAAATCATTGGACATAATTACCATCTTGAATTTAGCATTACTTGTGCTCTTGATTGCTTTGACTGCTTTTTTTGTGGCATCCGAATTTGCGGTTGTTAAGATTCGTACATCAAGAGTGGATCAACTGGTTGCCGAAGGTAACAAAAAGGCAGTACTCGCCAAGAAGGTCGTTTCCGATCTGGATTACTATCTGTCTGCCTGTCAGCTTGGTATTACGGTAACGGCTCTAGGACTTGGTGCATTAGGTAAGCCGACTGTCGAGAGGCTGTTATATCCGGTATTTGAGTACCTGAATATTTCACCGGCCATTTCGTCGGTTGCCTCCTATGCGATTGCCTTTATCCTTGTGACGTTCCTTCACGTGGTTGTCGGTGAGATGGCACCTAAAACCATGGCGATTCAATTTTCGGAAAAATTGACGCTGATGCTCTCGCCATCGCTATACTGGTTCGGAAAGATCATGTACCCTTTCATCTGGGCACTCAATGGGGCATCCCGCGTCCTTCTGCGGATGTTCGGTGTGAAGCCTGCAGGACATGACCAGGCCTATTCCGAGGATGAGATCAAAATCATCATGAACCAGAGTTATGAAGGCGACGAGACGAATCAAACCAAGTTGTCTTACTTGGAAAATGTGTTTGTGTTTGATGAACGGGTTGCAAAAGATATCATGGTTCCGCGGACGGAACTTGTCACATTGGACCAGGAGATGACTTACGACGATATCATCCCCGTGCTTGATGAGCATAACTATTCCCGTTATCCAGTCATAGAGGAAGGGGATAAGGACCGCATTGTCGGCATGGTCAATGTCAAAAAGATTCTGCCGGATATGGTTGCCCTGAAGCAATACCAACTTGCCGACTTTGTTCGTGAGATTCCATTTGTTTCCGAGATTACACGTATCCAGGATGCCATGATTAAAATGCAGCAGGAACGCGTGCATATGGCGGTGGTAGTCGATGAATACGGCGGTACCTCGGGTATTCTGACGATGGAGGATATTCTGGAGGAGCTTGTTGGTGAGATCCGTGACGAATTCGATGCTGATGAAGTGGCTGACATTCAGGAGACCGGAGAGAATCAATATCTGATTAACGGCCGGGTGCTTCTGGACGAAGTGGAGCGGCAGTTCGGATTGATTTTCGAGGGGAATGAAGAGATGGACACCGTCGCTGGCTGGATTCAGTTCCAGAAGGGTGTGCGTGTGGAAAATGGTGATACGGTTGCCCACGGTGACTATGTCTGGACCGTTGTGGATACCGAAAACTATCAGATCAAGCAGGTCCTGCTTGAGCGCGTGAACGCATCCCCGGTGGAGGAAGCCACAAGCGATCTGGCTTAACTAAACCTGCTTTGCATTTTTGATAATATTTCTGCGTAGTAGTGTAGGGGACGGAATCGATTCTGGAGAAGCGGAGCGTTCGCGTTTGTAAACAAATTTTAAACCTTTGAAGAGATTAGTTCATTAAAAATTTGGAGACAACAGCGATCGAAAGAACGATCCGTAACCGGAACGGCCACCCACAACCTTTCGTAGTCATCTAAAATAACCATTAAAATGTTTAACTTGGAGGTGAATCCCTCACTCGAGGGAAATCATTGGACGGAATAATAGCATTGAATTTATTTTTGGTAGCCGTATTTATAGGGCTCACTGCCTTCTTCGTCGGCGCTGAATTCGCCATTCTGAAAGTGCGGATGTCACGAATTGATCAGCTGATCTCGGAAGGCAACAAAAAAGCGGTCATGGCCAAGAAAGTCGCACACAATCTGGACTATTACCTGTCGGCATGTCAACTGGGGATCACGATTACGGCTCTCGTTCTGGGGGCTTTGGGTGAACCGACGGTTGAAAAAATGCTTCATCCGCTGTTCGAGCGACTTGAAGTACCGGCAGCCGTGTCGACGATATTATCCTACGGGATTGCCTTGGCGATCATTACGTTCCTGCATGTGGTTATTGGTGAGCTTGCACCCAAAACGCTGGCGATCCAATTTGCAGAGAGAATGACGCTTTTACTTGCACCACCGCTGTACTGGTTTGGTAAGATCATGAATCCGTTCATCTATGCGCTTAATGGAGCAGCACGGGTGCTGCTCGGAATCTTTGGCATCAAGCCTGCCGGACACGATACCGTCCACTCCGAAGAGGAGCTGAAGCTGATTGTGGCCCAGAGTTACGAGAGCGGGGAGATCAATCAGACCGAGCTGGACTATCTGAAAAACATTTTTGCGTTTGATGAGCGTCTGCTGCAGGAGATTATGATTCGCAAAGAAAAAATCGTTACGCTGAATAAGGAAATGCCACTGGATCAGGTTATTGAAGTGCTGAATCGGCACGAGTATACGAGATACCCGGTCATTGCGAATGGGGATGCGGCTCGCTTTATCGGCTTCATTAATACAAAAGAAATGCTGACCAGTGTGGCTGCAGGAAGATCGTTCAGCATGGATACCTACATTCATGATATGCCTGGATTTTCGGAGAAGTCTCCGATCAAGGACGTTCTGATCCAAATGCAGCAGAGTCGTGTGCATATGGCCGTTGTGAATAATGAAGAGGGTGCGGCCATTGGTTTGGTTACGATGGAGGACATTCTGGAGGAAATCGTTGGGGATATCAAGGATGAATACGAGCATAGGGATCTGGTGAATCCGCCCAAACGATTGAAATTGACTTAAAGTAGATTTAAGAAAGACAGGTTTCCGATTCATTCGGAGACCTGTTTTTGTTTTGCTCTTTTCTGCTAATCAGGAGTTAACAACATCAACGATGAAACAATCTTAATTTTAAAACAAAAAGCTTGCAATTGGACCAACAATGGATTAATATGAATTTAAAGAATCTTAAATTAAAGATAATCAAACAACAACAAACGCACACAAACAACAATGAATAACAAACCGCTAAATTCAACCATGATAAAATTAAAACCAAGGGAGTGGAGATTATGTTCAGAACTTCAGGTATCCATCACGTAACGGCTTTTGTAGATGACGCACAGAAAAATGTGGATTTTTACGCAGGGGTATTGGCCCTGAGACTGGTGAAAAAAACAATTAACTTCGATGCACCGGATGTGTATCATCTGTATTACGGTAATGAGGATGGGGCACCAGGTACAATCATCACCTTCTTCCCGCACCAAAATGCCATGAGAGGCGTCATTGGTTCCGGACAGACTGGGGTAACCGTATATGCGATTCCGGTAGGAAGTCTGCCATTCTGGAAAGAACGTCTCGCTTCCTTCGATATTCCGTTTGAAAATAAAACCAGATTCGGTGAGCAATATATTCGCTTCTTCGACAAAGGCGGCCTGCTGCTTGAACTGGTTGAACGTGAAGAGGGCCAGCCAAGTAAATGGACATTCAACGGGGTAACTCCTGAGCATGCGATCAAAGGTTTTGGCGGCGCAGTTCTGTTCAGCCAAGTTCCTGAGAAAACCACTGATGTGCTGGTTTCCATGCTCGGCCTGGAACAGGTAGGGGAAGAGAATGGTTTGATTCGCCTTCGTGCGACTGGTGACATCGGGCAAATCATCGACGTTCAATCTACCGGATTCCAGCGGGGCATTGGCGGAGCAGGTACGGTGCACCACATTGCTTGGCGTGCAAAAGACTATACAGAGCATGAGCAAATGCAGCGCGATCTGGAGAAAGCAGGCTACCATCCAACCCCTGTAATCGACCGTCAGTACTTCAATGCCGTGTATTTCCGGGAACCGGGCGGCATATTGTTCGAACTGGCTACAGATCCTCCGGGATTTGCACGCGATGAACCTCAGGAGAGCATGGGTGAGAAACTGATGCTGCCTGAGTGGTATGAACCACAGCGTGAGCAGATTGAAAAATTGCTTCCACCAATCGAAGTACGTGAATGGAAAGGAGAGTCCAAATCATGACAACAACCAATACGATGAAACATATTTATCAAGCAGGTGCACAGCCGGATGCCCCAACACTGCTGCTGCTTCACGGGACAGGTGGAACCGAGAATGATCTGGTAGGTCTTGGCGAATTGATTGCACCAGGAGCAGGCATGCTGGGTGTACGCGGTAACGTGTCGGAGAACGGGATGCCCCGTTTCTTCCGCCGCTTGGCCGAAGGGGTGTTTGACGAAGAGGATCTGATTGCACGAACAGCGGAGCTGGGTGCATTTGTGGATGCAGCGGCTGTGGAGTACGGATTCGATCGTGGTAATGTTTACGCACTCGGTTACTCCAATGGTGCCAATATTGCGGCTAGTTTGATGTTCCACCAGGCTAACGTATTCAAAGGCGCAATTTTGCATCATCCTATGGTACCTCTGCGTGGACTCGAACTGCCGAATCTGAACGGATTGCCTGTCTTCATCGGTGCAGGAGAGAATGATCCGATTGTACCGAGACGGGAAACGGAAGAACTGGCTTCACTTCTTAGCGGTGCAGGTGCCGATGTGAAAACGCACTGGGAGCGTCAGGGGCATCAACTGACCCGTACCGAGGCATTGGCTGCGGCAGCATGGTTTAAAGCTCAGGCGTAAACCTGATTATTGGATCTGGGTAATGAATCCGGAGTCAGATTATATCGGCAAGACAAGGGACAGCTTGATCTGAAAGGATCGGGCTGTCCCTTTTTTGTTGATCTACCCGAATGAATTACAAGTGTTATGTAAACGTTACTAACCGGGTAATCATTTCAATGCGTACTACATAAGCTTGTATGCTTAGTTACTATAGCAAATAAAAAAGTGAACTGTTTCAAACTACAGAGTACGGAGCGGACAGAAAGGACTGGAGAAGCGAAGCCCTCGCCTTTATCACCGGATTTCCCCAAAATAAGGGATTAAAAAATCTGGGGATAACAGCGATCGAAAGTTTTTCTGTCAGTGGAGTTTATTCTAGTAGGAGAATCAGTTTACTTAAGCACCATCATGAACTGGAGGGGTTATTATGGAACGAAACATCAAGGAACTGGTACAGCAGATGACACTGGAAGAAAAAGCAGGCATGTGCTCAGGACTGGACTTTTGGCATTTGAAAGGGGTGGAGCGTCTCGGTATCCCATCCATCATGGTGACAGACGGGCCGCATGGCCTGCGGAAACAGGATGGAAGCGCGGATCATCTGGGCTTGACCTCAAGTGTGCCAGCGACCTGCTTCCCATCCGCAGTAGGATTAGCAAGCTCTTGGGATACTGACCTGGCGCGCCAGGTCGGAGTGGCGCTGGGTGAAGAGTGTCAGGCAGAAGAAGTAGGCGTATTGCTGGGACCCGGTGTTAATATTAAGCGTTCGCCACTGGGCGGACGGAATTTTGAATACTTTTCCGAGGATCCGCTTCTGTCTACGCGCATGGCAACCGGCCATATCCAGGGTGTGCAGAGTCAGGGTGTAGGAACATCGCTGAAACACTTTGCGGTGAACAACCAGGAGGAGCGGCGCATGTCCATTGATGCAATGGTAGATGAGCGCACGCTCCGTGAGATTTACCTTGCCAGTTTCGAAGGTGCGGTGAAGGATGGTCAGCCTTGGACAGTGATGTGCTCCTACAACAAGGTGAACGGTACATATGCAGGTGAAAATGAGTGGCTGCTCACCGATATTCTGAAGGAAGAATGGGGACATGAGGGTCTCGTTGTGTCCGACTGGGGTGCTGTGAATGAACGTGCGGATGCGCTTTCCGCAGGGCTGGAGCTTGAAATGCCTGCAAGTGGTGGGATCGGAGAGCGCAAGGTTATTCAAGCCGTCGAGAGTGGCAAGCTGTCCCTGGAGAAGCTGGACCGGGCGGTAGAACGTCTGCTTACACTCATCTTCAAGGCTGCGGATCAGCAGCGTAAGGGCGCTACCTACAATAAGGACGAGCACCATCAGCTTGCCCGTAAAGTAGCATCAGAGAGTATGGTCTTGCTGAAAAATGAAGATCAGCTGCTTCCGTTGAAACGTGAAGGCAAGCTTGCGCTGATTGGAGCCTTTGCCCGCAAACCACGCTTTCAGGGTGGAGGAAGCTCTCACATCAATCCGACCCAAGTCGATGATATTGTGGAAGAGATGACCCGGATTGCAGGAACGGGGACAGAGATCTCCTATGCCCCAGGTTACCGCATTGAAGCGGATGATGTGGATGATCAGCTTATGGCAGAAGCGGTTCAGGCTGCGAAGGATGCGGATACAGCGGTCGTTTTTGTCGGTTTGCCTGACCGCTACGAATCTGAAGGATATGACCGCTCCCATCTGCGCTTGCCGGATAACCATGTCCGCCTGATTGAAGAGGTGGCCAAGGTTCAGTCACGTATCGTTGTTGTGCTCAGCAATGGTTCACCCGTGGAAATGCCTTGGCTGCCACAAGTGAAGGCTGTACTCGAAGCTTATCTGGGCGGGCAGGCTGTTGGCGGAGCGATTGCTGACTTGTTGTACGGCGAGGTAAATCCCTCAGGCAAACTGGCAGAGACGTTCCCCGCACAGCTGAGCCATAATCCGTCTTTCCTTAACTTCCCGGGTGAAGGAGATCGGGTAGACTACAAGGAAGGTATCTTCGTAGGTTACCGGTACTATGACAAGAAACAGATCGAGCCGTTATTTCCATTTGGCTATGGACTGAGTTATACAACATTCGAATATACCGATCTGGCAGTGGACCGGACTGAACTGACAGACCAGGATGAAGTTGAAGTACGCGTTAAAGTTACCAATACCGGAGACAGGGCGGGCAAAGAAGTCGTGCAGCTGTACGTCAGTGATGTGGAAAGTACGGTGATTCGTCCGGTGAAGGAACTGAAGGCATTTGCCAAAGTGGAGCTGGAGCCGGGGGCTTCCGAGGTAGTTCGCTTTACGTTAAACAAACGGTCGTTTGCTTATTACAATGTGGATATGAAAGACTGGCACGTAGAGACTGGAGAGTTTGATATTCAAGTGGGCAGTTCTTCCAAGGACATTCATCTGATCAAACGTGTTAAAGTGGAATCCACGGCAACGTTCATTCCTACATACACACGGAATAGCACGCTCGGCGACATTCAGCGTGACCCGGCTAACCAAAAGCTGTTGGAACAAGCGATGCAGCAATTCCAGGAAGCCAGCGGCATGGGTGGAGATGATGCGGGAGAGCATGCGGATATGATGGCTGCCATGATGAAATATATGCCGCTGCGTGCCCTGGTCGCTTTCAGTGGGGGAGCGATGAGTGAAGAAGCCATGAATCAATTGCTGGATCAGTTGAACAGCAAAGATCATGGAATCCGAGCGTAGCACACGAATGATATCGTAAGTAAGTGAAATGCAATAGGTAGTTGATACAATCGACTTATTCGCCAGTTTATAATGAGCCCGAGCCTTGAATGGATCGGGTTTTTGGTTTGCTTTTACAGGAGGAATTATCCTATACTTAAGTAATTGATAATCATTTTCATTTAGAGCGATAGGACTAGAATTGACAACGTTCGTAAACAGGGCAGGAGGGGACCATGAACGCTATTCATTCCAATCATTCGTATGGTTCAAGTGCATTTATCCACACACGAGATGGCCGCAAGCTTCATTATATGTCGAAGGGAGCCGGTCACCCCATCGTTGTTTTTGAATCAGGCATGGGCTTTTCCAGATCAGCGTGGGGACTCGTGGCGCCCCAAGTAGCTGACCATACACAGTCTGTGGTCTATGATCGTTCCGGGTTGGGAAGGAGTGAGGCCGACACGGAGCAGCGGACTCTCCGCAGGCTTGCAGAGGATCTGGGCGATCTGCTGACGGCACTAGGGCCAGGCCCTTTCATTCTGGTGGGACACAGCTGGGGAGGGCCAGTCGTCAGAGCTGCGGCAGCTGCGAATCTGTCTCGAATTAGAGGACTGATACTGGTCGATCCATCCGACGAGAACTGTGAATTGTATTTTTCCTCTATGGCCAGAATCAGTTTTGGCTTGAACCGTTTCCTACTTCCTTGGATGGCACGTACAGGGCTGTATCGGAAAATGGGCAGTAAACCGGGTCAGGTTCAACCAGAAGATGTTGCACGAGATCACCGAGAGGAAGACTTCACTGTACAGGCAGCAAGTACGATGGCTGCTGAATCGGTGGCGTTTTTGGATGATTTGGCCTCATTGCGGAATACTCCTCCTAAGTTGGGAGATCTGGAAGTCCGGATTATTTCTGGCACCAAGGCAGGACAGGGAGAGCATAAAATTAGACCTGCCATTGTGTCAGCTCACCGCAAGACAGCCCAAGGGCTCGCGAACGGACATTGGATTGAAGCAGGTCAATCGGGACATATGGTCACTTTTACCGACCCACAGATTATTATTGATGAAATCTTGCGGATGGCAAATCGTTAAGGGCTTGGCGCAAGCTTAGGTCAAAAGTGATACAATAACAGAAAAAGCAATGCTTGCATTGCCAACCAAGACAAAGCGGAGTGTGGAGAAGAGATGAAACCAGTGGAACAAGAATCAACGGAAAATAAAAATTCCGGCCATGCCGGTGTTGGCATGGAAGATATCGTACGTGCACATCATGTGCTGCGTGAAGTTATTGTAAGAACGCCTCTGCAGCGGGATGCTGTATTGTCGACCAAATATAATTGCAATGTGTATCTCAAGCGGGAAGATCTGCAAGTGGTGCGCTCTTTCAAAATTCGGGGTGCCTACAATATGATCCGCAGTCTGACTCCGGCTGAGCTGGAGAAGGGCATTGTCTGCGCAAGCGCAGGGAACCATGCACAGGGTGTTGCCTTTTCCTGTAATGCCCTCGGAATCCACGGCAAAATCTTCATGCCGAGCACAACACCGAATCAAAAGGTCAAACAGGTACGGCGCTTCGGCGGCAGCAATGTAGAAGTGGTGCTGATCGGGGATACGTATGATGATGCGTATGCAGAAGCCATGCGTGCATGTGACGAACAGGGGATGACGTTCATTCATCCGTTCGACCAACCCAAAATTATTGCGGGTAACGGTACGGTTGCGATGGAGATCATGGAAAGCCTTGATGAGGATGCAGATTATGTATTTGTTACCATAGGCGGCGGTGGACTCGCTGCTGGTGTCGGAACCTACATGAAGACGGTCAGCCCGGAAACGCGCATCATTGGTGTGGAGCCTCTTGGCGCTGCTTCCATGAGTGAGGCCATGTTCCGCAAACAGGTTGTCACGCTCGATGATATCGATAAATTCGTGGATGGAGCTGCAGTGAAGCGGGTAGGAGACCTGACCTACAACATTTGCAGCAGCACGCTGGATGACATCGTGAAGGTGCCGGAGGGCAAAGCTTGTACGACCATCCTGGAGCTGTACAATGAAAATGCAATCGTGGTTGAACCCGCCGGTTCATTGGCTGTTGCTGCACTGGAGCAATACCGTGAGCAAATTGTGGGTAAGACTGTAGTCTGCGTCATTAGCGGCGGTAACAACGACATCGACCGGATGCAGGAGATTAAGGAACGTTCCCTGATCTATGAAGGTCTGAAATATTACTTCATGGTGAATTTCCCGCAGCGCGCAGGTGCATTGCGTGAATTCCTGGAGGAAGTGCTCGGACCGAATGACGATATTACCCGGTTTGAATATACGAAGAAGCATGATAAAGAGAACGGCCCTGCCTTAGTAGGCATTGAGCTCATGTACAAGGAAGACTATCAGCCTCTGATTGAACGCATGAATCGCAAAGGCATTGCCTATACCGAGCTGAACAAAAATCTGAATCTCTTCAACATGTTAATCTGATGAGTAATCAGATGAAGCAACCGGGCAGTAGTGAACCCCATCTTCAGCTGCGGCCAGCTCGCAGGGAGGATGCAGATCAAGTCATTCCGCTGCTCTATCAGGCGATAGGAGACATTGCTTATGCACTGGCGGGTGATTCCAATCACGAGCAGGCAATGCAGATTCTGAAGCAGTTTTATATGCAGGAGGCCAACCGGATCAGCTATCGCCATGTAACGGTGATGGAACATGGTCAGGACATTGCCGGTATTCTCGTAGCCTACGACGGTAGTGAAGCAGATCGTCTGGACCAGCCGATTCTGGATCGGCCAGGACGCAGTCAGGATGAGAAGTATGCAATAATCAAAGAAACTCGTCCCGGAGAATATTATCTGGATACGCTGTCGGTAAGCGAATCCTATCAGGGACAGGGGATCGGCCGGGCTCTGATGGCTGCTTTTGAGCAGCAGGGAAGGGAGCTGGGGCATGAACGGGTGGCTCTTATTGTTGAACGGGATAATGGACGTGCCTTGATGCTGTATGAACGACAGGGCTATACGAAGGATGATGTCATTGTCATTGCAGGACATGAATATAACCATATGATCAAGCCGATTCAGCAGGGTTGATCACACTGAAAAACCGCCATGGGAGCGTATCCTGTGGCGGTTTTGTATTTTTGCAGCGGATGCGTCCTTAATGGGATGGATGGTTTTAGAATCCGGTGTAGCTGCCGGTAGGAACTTTCTGTTCCAGCCACTTTTCTACAGCGGAAGTCTTCTGGTATTTGGCATCGGTTACCACGTCCATGAAGGCACCCAGTTTAGCCAGCAAGTCACTATCCTCGGATGAATTCCGCTGCAGCACAGCCTTGTACCCTTTTTGGGCATTGGCCACCATGGTGTTGGTTTCGTAATCAAACAATGGTGTATTGTTCAGGCCATAAAAGGTATACAGCGTATAATTGTTCAGCAAATTTCGTACCTGTTTGACCCGATTAGACTTCGGATAATCCTGCAGGAAACGTTCCTGATTGAGTGCCCGATTCAGAATCTCCTGATACCCAATGATGAGTGCACCATCCTCAGCAGCCAGGTTGCCTGTCTCGACCGCCATGATGTTGATGTACTGTTTGATATCTGGTTTGACATGTGAATTATATTTTTGAAAAGCCATATAATTCATGATCGGATAGAGGGAGCCTTCCAACATCACAAGGCGGTAGCCGCTGTCCCGAGCTTCCTTCAGCAGTGCACGCAGTTCCGAGTCTTTGGTACGCTCCATCAGTTGCGTGAAACTGTCGTTCCACTTGTATGCTTTGATCATCTTGTCCTGAACATTGGGTACCAACATGCGGTCTGTCATGGCTGATAATCCCTTGATGCGAGCATTCTCCAGCTGCAATACCATGAGGGTCGCATGATGGGTGGTTACTTTATCGATATTGGATTCCAGATAGGTGTCAGCGGCGGATAAGCCGTTCTTTTTTTGGAGTGTGGATTGAAATGTGTTATAAATGGCGGTCGAACTACTGGTGGTTACTTTGGCATCGGAATCGGAAGGGGCTGCAGCAGCCATTCCCATGATCCCGGCGGCACCGGTCTGCATCAATACAGCAACGGCTGTGACAGTCATAAACATACGGAGCCCTTGGCGTCTGGCAGATGAGTACAATGATGTCATTGTTGTAAACCTCCCGTGAATTTTGAAAATCAAATGGATTGATTCTTTATACATTAACCCAATTCTCTGCGGATGTTGTTTCGGAATAATGACAAAATGTTCTGTTATTTTTAACCTTTGGCAGGTAGATGGTGGAAGAACTTTTCTGCGAAAATATTTTTTGAGCGATTGGAAACTTTTGAGCAGATCCAGACGTCTTAGATGTGCACAGGAAATTACAGGAATAAAATCAAGTGAAATCCGCTCTAATACAATTCAATTCATCTAAAAAGAGAATGGGGATATTCAATATGAAAAAAGCCGGAGGACGTCAAGTTAAAAAGGTCATGTCCGCACTGGCCGTATCAGCCATGCTGATGTCAGCCTTGCCAGCAACAGTAATCGATGCAGCAGCGAGAATCAGTATCTACATCAATGATGCCGAGCTGTCTTCTGCACAAGCGCCTGTCATGAAAGCCGGACGGGTGTTGGTTCCGCTGCGGTCCATTTTTGAAGGACTGGATGCCACCGTGGGGTATACCAACAAAACCAAAACCATTACAGCCACTCGCGGAGATCAAGAGGTCTCACTAAAACTGGGTTCCAAGACAGCTTACATTAACGGGGAAGCAGTCTCGCTGGACGTTCCTGCGAGTACGATTAAGGGCAACACGATGGTTCCTATTCGCTTTGTAAGTGAAGCATTTGGAGAGAAGGTATTCTGGAACTCCCGCAATCAGCGGGTGGATATCAAAACAACATCCACGCCTCCTGTCGATGACACGAAAGCTGCGGCATGGAACATCTATGGATCCGTTTCGGGAAGTAACGGAGATGGTCGGGATCTGACGGTCAGCTTCACGCGCCCTACATCCGAGAAGGCTGTGTCCGAATATCGTATTATGCTGGTGAAAACCCGTGATGTGAACAGCTTCAACGAGTCAGCGGCTTCGGTTGTGCCATCCGGCAATTATACTTCGGTTTCTCCAAATGGCAGCAACCCGAGGTTGACGCTGAATGCCCAGACGCGTGATGTTAACGGTGATTTGCTTAACTCAAGTGAAACGTACCGTTTGTATGTCCTGACCATGGGCAACAGCAGCAATAGTTACAAAAATGTACTTGCATGGTCTGCCCAATCCTTGAAATTAAACAATGTGAAAACGACAGTTCAGCCGGTCACCAGTCTTCGCATTGCCGATATCAGTGACTACGGAGATGGCCGTGACCTGGAGATTAACTTCAATCAGCCAAGCAGCACGTCGAATATTACCTATTATCGTGCATTTGTCGTCAAAGCGAAGGATGCTTCATCATTCAATCTGACTGCGGCGAATAAAGTGTCCAGCTCAAATTCAACGATCATCTATAAAGGAAACAACACAGCGGTCAAAAGTCAGCTGACCTCTTCAACGCGTGATACATCCGGGGAATTGATTCGCAGCGGCACCGCCTATGTCGTATACATCATGTCGGTCAGCTCCAATGCGGCAGCTGCAGACCACAAGCTGTCTTCCGTATCCTCTTCACTGACACTTGGTGTCAATACGGCAACGGCGCCTGTCATTACGCAAGTCAAGGACAATTCGGATTATGGTGATGGTCGTGACATTCTGGTGAGCTTCAACCGGTCTTCCGACGAATCCAAGGTAGCGAGCTACCGCATTTTCGTTGTGCGCAACTCGGTGGCCAGCAACTTCAATCTGACGGCGGCAAGCAATCTGACTTCGAGCCTGTACTATACCGTGAACAAAACAGGCAGCAATATCACCACAACGTTACCTTCATCAATGAAAGATACAAGCGGGTATAACGTAACGAATCTGCAGGATTACCGGATTTACGTCATGGCTGTGGGCAATCAGCAAAACAACTACACCAATGCCTTATCCTCTTCATCCACGTTATTGAGATTGACGACGAATGGAAATGCAGGAGCTGTTAATAACCTGGCAGTCTCGGATGTGAGTGACTATGGTGATGGACGGGATCTGCGGGTATCTTTCAACAGAGCATCGGATGAGTCCAGAGTTTCAGCCTATCGGGTGTACGTGGTTCGTTCCGGTAACGCAGGAAGCTTCACCCTGAGCGCGGCTAACGCTTCGAACAACTACTACCAAGTGAACAAAACGGGTGGTAACCTGTCGGTTACATTGCCAAGTAACATGGTGGATACGAATGGGTACCGAGTTTCCAATAACGTGACTTATCGGGTGTTCGTCCTGTCGGTAAGCACAAGCGGCAACTCCAGTCAGAACGCGTTGTCTTCGTACTCGTCACAGATTACATTGAGTCCAAATGCAGCGATAACAGCTCCAAGCAACGTAGCGGCAAGCGATATCGGCGATAATCAGGACGGACGCGACCTGCGCGTAACGTTCACCAAATCGGCGGATGAGACCAATGTGAATCACTACCGGGTGTTTGTCGTGAAATCCACGAATACCAGCTTCAATCTGTCGGCTGCAAATGCTGTGGGCAGTGCGAATTATACGTATGTCAGCAAGAATGGAAGCAATCAGACGGTGAACTTCACAAGTAATTCGAAAACAGTGGATGGTAGTCCAATTGTAAATGGTGTGGGTTATCGGGTGTATGTCATGGCGGTGAATGGCAATGCTTCTCTTGCAAATGCATTGTCATCTGGCTCCAATGTAATTACACTCGCATCCAATTCGGCTGTTGGCGCAGTGAATAATGTGAAAGTCGAAGTTAAAAAAGAAGAACAAGCAGCTGGGGATGCAACGGATGTAACCGTAAATTATAGTGAACCTTCTTCTAAAACAGGAATTGGACGTTATGTTTTGATGGTTGCTCCTACGGGCAGCGCATTTGATCTTAATACAGCAAAATCCATTGCAAAAGGCAATAACAATAGATCCGTAGAGATTAAAGGAAGTCCTGCCTTGCTTACAAATGCTTTACTTGATATCAACGGCCAAACTATTGTAGCAGGCAAAGCATACACTGCTTACATTCTCTCTGAATCATCAGACACCAAACGTGAATCCAGCTTGGCTTCATCGCCAACCTTCACGATTAATGCGAAGAAGCAGACACCAGTACCTGTTGAAAAAGTAACGAGTGTGTCAGCCACGGTGAGTGGTTCGTCCATTAATGTTAATTTTAACAAGCCTAGCAATGAGTCTGGAATTTCGCGTTATGATGTATTCATTGTTAAAGCATCAAACGATAAAGTGGATGCTGGAAAAGCAGTAACAAGTGTAAGGACTGGTGGAGATAACCCGGCAACAGTGACCCTTGATATGGCTACTCTAGATTCAGATGGAGCTGCTTTTTCTGCAGGGAAATACAAAATTTTGGTCCTGTCCGTAGCAAGTGATTCGAAAATGAATACTAATACCAAGTCGGACGAATCCAGCTTTGACATTCCGGCACCTAGCACCGATCAAGGGAGCGGCAATCCCGTTACACCAATAACCAATCCGGAGAGCGGTACGAATGGTTCAGATGATACTCAAGCACCTGCTGGAAATGAATCGTCTACCAACAATCCAGCCTGATAGGCAACAAACAGAGTTAACTCTCAATCATACGAATGAACTCATAAATAATCCCTTTCTCGGACAGAGAGAGGGATTATTTAATTATGAAAAGATACAAAGGTCGCTGTACAATTTTTGTCGTCAAAAAAGGTTCTCTAGGCCATTGCTGGGCCGGGCCAGCAGGAGGATAATGGAGGGAAGACGCGCATGATCCGGAAAGGAATGATGGGATGCTTGCATTTCGCTTGACCGGGCTGCCGGATTCCCGGCTGCCTCTGTATCTGTATTGTATTGGAACACAAGAGCAGAAAGTGCAGCTTAGGCCGGAAGGATTTCCGGTGCATCAGCTCTTCCTGTCGCGCAGCGCCGTAGGCGAACTCAAGATTCAGGGTAAGGGGTCATGGCCTGTAGGAGCAGGGCAATTGTGGGTAGGCGAACCAGGAGTAGCCCATGAATTTTACCCGCATTCCAGAACAAACGGGGAACTTGGATATATCGGCATTGGCGGCGGTTCAGCCGGATCAGTGCTTCAGGCGGCCGGGTTACTAAATGAGGGTCCAAGGGACCTATCCGACTTTGAACAGTTCTGGTTGCGAATGGCGGACCTCTGGCATGAGCTGGACGATGATAAGTCGGATATCTGGAGCACCTCACTCATCGTCTACCAGCTCATTCTGGACATCGCGAGGTCCGTATCCACGACTCATGAGAAGGCAGACCTGACCGGAGTGGTTGGTGTTCCCATGTCCCCTGGTCAACGTGAGGCGGATCCGGGGAGTGAGGCATTTACCCGTGCGGTTGCGTTGATGCATGCCCACTACCAGGATGATTTATTATTAAAGCACGTGGCCGAAGCTGTGGGATACTCCGTGCAGCATCTCAATCGTTTGTTTCATCAGCGTGAGGGCGTGACCGGGCATCAATATATGCAGCGATTGAGACTGCAGAAGGCATCCGACTGGCTGGACAAGCATCCACGTGCAAGCGTGAGAGAAGCGGCAGAGATGGTTGGCATGGAGGTTAACTATTTTATCCGCATGTTCAAACGGGAATTCGGTGAAACGCCTGGCAAGGGGATCAAACAGCGAAACCAGTCCAGTACTGAAAAAGGCGAACCCGATGTGACACCAACGCTTTGAAAGGTAACTTTCGAGGATAGGTTTGAAAAAAAGACGAGTAATGAAGAAAGGGGCCATCATGGCCCCTTTTTGGTTTATTTCTTTTTCTGCCCGAAGAGCGGCCTCAATAGAGCAAGCCCCACAATACCAATCACAAGACTAACCCAAGGGGCTAAGTAAAATACCGGAAGACTGTCCCGCAGCGGATAACCGACGAACAGGACAAGCACAACAATGACGATATAGATCGCAATGCCTTTCAGGTTAACCTGGGGCTTGGTGGTCATATCCTTGCCTTGATCATCCGGCCGTTCCGCCAGGCGGCGAAGCATCTCTACTAGAGCAATCCCGCCAACCGCTGAAATGATAATCGAAAACAGACTGATATGACTGAATGGTTCCGTATCTCCACCGCTCCAACCGATAAATAGCCCGGCTGCGCCCTGAATGAGCATGACAAAGGAAATGGCTGCCCAGGCAATCATCACATACCACTTGGGAGTACGTTTGACTGGACCGGAAGCCTCACCGTTCACATTATCATCGTCCTTAGGAGCCACAGCTGGCTTCCCCGGTTTATCAGCTTTCGATTTTTTGGTTGTGGCTTTACCTACAGATACGGACGAAGAACTTGATGCTGCTGCACCTGCATCCAGGCGTGCGTGGATATCCTGTTCCAGGTCCGCTCCGTATAATTCCCGTGCGGATTGTCCATCCCGTTGAGCCTGTACAATGGCCTTTCCCTCAGACAAAATCCACTCTTCCTGTGTTCTTTCATCTGCGTCGGTACGGCGGGCAATGCCGCTAATCTGGTCGAACAATTTTACATTTTCAGGCGTCATCCGGCTCATCTCGGTCATCTGCCGGTTTTGTATTTCTTTAAGCTTTTTATAGGAAATCCCCAATGATTGCTCCCCCTGTCTGAACACTACAGATCCCCAGTTCTCCTGAAGACCCTGACGGTATTTTAGTATACGGGAAGGGCTCTCGTTTCGCAAAGTCATTCCTTATAAAAGAGCTGAGTGTGATGTATCCAGAGCCATATACATGCCAGAATGACACAAGTGCAGAGCAGCACCAGTTTGCCGTGAGCACGTACCCATTCAAACAGAAGTTCCATGAATCCAATCCCTTTCGCCGGAAGGAGTCCGAGGTCAATTTGCATGTACATATTATCGATTAATTTCCCCATTTTTCCTGTGAAATATGCATAGGCCGAGCCTAGATCCAACGATTGTGTGAAGGATGAATAAAGGCTGGCCGATTCCAACACAATAGTAGCATTTCAAACGAAAAAAACAGTAATGGGAGTGTGCAGACATGAATCAAGCCAACGATAAAAACAACGAATTAACACGGAAGCTGCTGCTGAACAGCAACTCCCGTGGGGTGAAGGATGAAGTGGTTCCCATGGGACAGGGAGCAGCAGAGGATACCGAATTTGCAGTCGAGCTTGGTGAGGGGCCTGATAAGACGGGCAGCTTCTGGGAGAGTTCCGATTTTGCCCGTGAGCATCGCTGGGAAGGTCAAGTAGAGACCCATGAGATGTTTCGCCGGAGCTACGAATAGCACATTGAATCCGTGATCACCCTGCAGTATTGAGTGTAAAAGAGATGCATGCACCACCTTCAGGCAGGTTACTGGCGCATATGGTTCCACCGTGCTTCTCCACGATGCGTTTGGCCGTGAACAGGCCCAGTCCGGTCTGTCCCTGGTGGCCATGATAGAAC
Organism: Paenibacillus sp. FW104-T2; assembly: GCF_058789975.1. Classification (NCBI taxonomy): domain Bacteria; kingdom Bacillati; phylum Bacillota; class Bacilli; order Caryophanales; family Paenibacillaceae; genus Paenibacillus; species Paenibacillus sp. FW104-T2. Next base: position 40,502 of record NZ_JBYTCE010000013.1, read on the forward strand.
TGGTCAAACAAATGCGGCAGATCCGCATCGCTAAAGCCTGGACCCGTATCGCAGACGGTAACCTGCATGATATGAACATTTTGTATATTCACAATTAGTCTGATTTCCCCTTGTGGGGGTACATAACGCAAGCTGTTAGCCACCAAGTTATCCAGCACCTGACCCACCCGCTGTACATCCAGCTGAAGGGGCGAGGAACTGTCCGCCCTTCGATCCACGAGTTTGAATTTCAAGTGCACACGTTGACTGGAACACAGGAAACCAATCTCCCGCTGCTTCATCTCCCAGAAGGAGGAAGAATCCACCGCTTCACGTCGAAGCGGAAAATAATCAAAATCGGTACCTGCGGCTACCGTCATATCCTGAATGAGGCGATTAATTCGCTTCACATTATGGTCAATGACGTCCAGATGATTGCTCATGCTTTCGGCAGTATGTACCACATGTGCGGGTGAATCCTTAAGAAGTTCCACATGACCCTGAATTACCGTCATTGGCGTACGGAAATCATGGCTGATGGCGCCCATCAGTTCACTCCGTTCCTGTTGAAGCTTCCACTCCCGGGTTAGGGCGCTCTTCAGTTCCTTGCGCATATCCTCGAAGGAGGCGGAGAGGAGCCCAAGCTCATTGGGGGCGTGGTTATCCAGAGTAAAGTCCAGGTCCTGCTCCTTGATGCGTTTGGAAGCCAAAATGAGGTCCTCAATCGGCCGGTTCACATTGCGACCCACTCTGCCCGCCACAAACCAGGTCGCTGCCGCAATATATACGAATGGAGAAGCCAGCATAAGTACGAGAAACGTATTTGTCCAGACGGGCGATATGGATGGAGAAGGGCTGGTTTCCAATCGGTACTGGAGCACCAGAGCTCCTGAATACATTCCGTGATCTCCGCTTAGAGGCGAGATGAGTGTAACCAGTCCGCCTAACCCAAGTGTACTATCTGTAATTGTTTTGCTGTTCAGCCTGCTCAGCAGATCCACTTCATTCTCCACGATCTGCTCCTGAATCGTTCCGTATCTTCTGCTTCCACGGGTATCCACAATCTGATAGGTGATGCCTTCCGGAGGGAGCAGCTTTTCCAGCTTGGCCTGATTGGCGGTGTCGGTCCACTTGATCTGCTTCTTCGCCAGCTCCTGCACAGTGTGCTGAATGTCGGGGATTCGAGACTCATAATAGTTGGCAGGCTGCAGCCATTGGCTGGAGAAGAGGAACGTTATCCCCGCTGCCCAAGTCAGGAGTGTCAATACAATGCTGATTCCCATAACAAGTGCAAAAGCCCAGACGAGTTGTTTTTTGATCGGCCAGCGTTCCTTAATCATCGTACGGGCTCCCATTTGTACCCGACACCCCATACCGTCGAGATATACGCATGATCCGGGTCAGCTGCTGCCAGCTTGGCCCTTATTTTTTTGACATGTTCCGTGATTGTGGTTGTATCCCCCGTTGCTTCGAGACCCCAGATGCGGTCATACAGCTGTTCCTTGGAGAAAACCTGCCCTGGATGCGTGGCCAGCAGTTCCACCAGATCATACTCCTTAAGCGTGAGCGGGATGGCATGCTGCATAATCATCACCGTGCGCCCCTTCAGGTCCATTTGCAAAGATCCGTATCTGTAGAACGCAGGCTCATTCCCGCGCGGCTGAACGCCATCGCGACGGGAACGGCGCAAGTGGGCAGCCACTCTTGCTTTCAACTCCCCGAGACTGAACGGCTTCGTCATATAATCATCGCCGCCGATGGACAACCCTTGAATCCGGTCCATTTCGGCCTGCCTCGCACTGAGAAATAGGATGGGGCAGCTCACCTCATCCCGAATCAGCCGGCAGAGCTCGAACCCGCTCATGCCGGGCATCATAATGTCCAGCAGAATCAGATCCGGCGGATTACCGAGAAGCTGTAAAGCCTCGGTGCCGCTTGATGCCGTGGACACGTTATACCCTTCCTGCGCAAGTGTCTGATGAATCAGCGCTACAATATCCTTTTCGTCATCTACAATTAGAATGTTTTCGTTCATGATGATTTCCTGGCAGTTGTGTTCAAGGCTGTTACTCCTTACTGCCGTCTCCGTTTCCTTCAAATAGTTGAGTATATATTGTACCTAAAATTACCATGTTCGTAAAAACAAGAATGCCTAGGGAAATTCGTTTTTCTTCATTTACTCCAGGCATAATCTTGCCGATACATTGAAGATACGCGCAAATTCTAAAGATTTTATAACGTTCTTCTTTTTTAAGACATAATAGCCTCTTGAACAGGTATTCCTCACGTTGACTTGAGGTTCCCAGGATGATATTATACTAATAACTTCTTAATACACATTAAACTTATCGGATTTATATACAATCAATTAATTGACGAACGAGTGAAGGTAAAGGTAAGCATGGAAAGGGGAAATCGGCATGGAGCGTCAGATCAGCATCCGTCATGGACAGGAAGAACTAACAGCTACGATTCATTATCCCGTGGTTAGGGATATCAAGGAGGGGAACAACCAGCAGCGTGTGCCTTTGGCCGTCATTTGCCATGGCTTTGTTGGCAGCCGCATTGGCGTGGATCGCCTGTTCGTGAAGACTGCACGTGAACTGGCTGAGGATGGATACCTGGTGCTGCGCTTCGATTACATCGGCTGCGGGGAGAGCAGCGGCGAGTATGGAGCTGAAGGGCTGGATTCCATGATCGCGCAGACTCGTTCTGTGCTGGATTATGCGGTGAACTGCAGCGATGTGGATCCAACCCGCGTGACCTTGATCGGTCACAGTCTGGGCGGAGCAGTCGCTCTGCTCACGGCCATCCGTGACAAACGTGTCAAGAATCTGGTCATGTGGTCTGCGGTGGGATATCCGTTCAATGACATCGTGAAGATTACGGGGCGTGAGGTGTACGATCTGGGTGTGAAGCAGGGCTCGGCTGATTATCTCGCTTATAAGTTCACTCCAGCTTTCTTCGAGTCTCTGGCTGAGCATCAACCGTTCCAGGAAGCTGTTAAGTTTAACGGCGATGTTCTGGTCGTGCACGGTACATCGGATGACATCATTCCTGTAGACTATGCTTTCCTATATCAGAAGGTATTCTGGATGCGTCAGGAAGGGCGCTGCGACAAGGAGATTATTTTCCAGGGAGATCATACCTTCTCTTCCGGCAAAGAGCGGGAACAGCTGATCACGCGTACCCGGGAATGGCTCGGTGAACGTCAGAAGATTGAACAGGATTGGCAGCACTGGATGATCTAATGGCTTGGAGGACGTCTGAAGCAATTAAATATACAACGGAGTGGAGAACCAGAAAGGGCGGGTTTGGGCAGTTTCGGGATGTCAGCTTGGAAAAGCGCCTTCTACGCGGTAGAATAGAGGAGTAGTATAGAAGCGTGACCATTCTATCCGTGTCTGGAGGTTGGCAGCAATGACATTACCCGCATTTTTCATTGCGCATGGTTCTCCCGCTATGGCGGTGGAGAGCAATGACTACACTCAATTTCTGAACCAGCTTGGAAACAGGCTGCCGGCTCCAAAAGCCATTGTTGTATTTACGGCGCATTGGGATTGTCCCGAGCCGTCCGTGACGATGGACGATACACATCAGACCTTGCATGATTTCTACGGATTCCCCTCTAATATGTATACAATCGATTATCCGGCACCAGGACAATCCGAACTTGCGAATGAGATCTGCGCTCTCTTTACCCGCAGCAATCTCCCGCACCAGCCTGTTCGAGGCAGAGGTTTGGACCATGGAGTCTGGGTCCCGCTGCTGCATATGTATCCTCAGGCAAATATCCCTGTCGTTGTTGTGTCTGTAGATTCGCTGCGTTCACCGCAGGAGCAGTACGATATTGGCCGGATGCTGGAACAGCTGCGACATGACGATGTGCTGATCATAGGCAGTGGTGGTACCGTTCATAATCTGCGATTACTCGGTGGTAACGAGGATGAACCGCAGGATTGGGCGGTAGAGTTCGATGATTGGATGGAAGAGCGGCTGGAGAAATGGAACACGAGAGAGCTGTTTCAATATGACAAAAAAGCTCCGAATGCCCGGACTGCGGTACCTTCTTATGGAACAGAGCATCTGGCACCCCTGTTCTACGCCATGGGCACAGCAGACATGTCTCGAAAAGCGAAGCGCTTGTTCCAGTCTTATCCGTACGGAACACTCAGTTTAAACTGCTGGCAATTCGGTGACGGCGTGTAACTTGGAGCAGACAAGAGGGATAGCTGTACAGTAATGCCCTCCCTATACGATGACATTCAGACATGAACCGCTAATGAATAATAAAAACAAAAGGTTCCTTTACCCAACAATACTTTGGGCGAAGGAACCTTTTTTGATGTAAGCCTATATCTATTTTCGAATTTCGAAGAACTCGCAGTCCGTGCGGGAATGATAGGCAAGTTCACTGACACTGGACTGGACAACAATCGTTTTGCTGTCAAAACGGATAATGACACCACCGGAATCAATCTGGTGGTTATCCTGAAATACCCGGATTTTGTGCTTCATATCCATGGCTTCCTGGAAGTCGGCATCCGTCTCAAGACGGCGTTGAGTGGGCATTAGCAGTACTCCTTTGGTCATAATCTATATGTTCATCATAATACGTGATTCCGTACAGGGGCAAGTCAGGCATGAAAAAGCCCCGTTCCCCGGGGGATGGGGAGCAGGGCTAGTATATCTGTTCGTGCTTTAAGCTGTTTTTTGGGTTGGATTCAAGGTTGGTGTATCTTTGGGATGATGGCCTTTGCCCCGGCTGAACAATCCGCGAAGGTAAGGCAGTACCCAACGATCCAGACCGATTTTACCAGCATTTGCACCAGCAACGACGAGGAAGATTTGCATCAGTACCAGTTGTGCATTCGTGCTCACGGTACCCGAGAAGAGGAACGCGAAGTTCATCACGAGGGCCATTAGTGCAGCCAGTGTTGTGAAGCAGCCAAGGATGAGACCAAGACCTACCAAGAATTCGCCGAGAGGGATAAGGAAGTCGAACAATCCGGCATTCGGTACTGCAAATTTCTCAAGGAACGTTGCCCACCAAGCCTGAACTGCCGGGTGATCACCTGTTGCTTTTTCTACTGCCCCGGCAAGGAAGCCTCCAGCCTCGAAGCCGCCTGTCAATTTGCTCCATCCGTGAGTCATCCAGTCATAACCGATATACACCCGAAGTACTGTCAAAATCCACATTGCCACTTTGTTTTCTCTAAGCCATTGGTTGAAGCTGAACATATAAACCACTCCTTCATGGAATCTAGTGTGTGTTGTTTGTTTTTGTTTTTCTAAGTGATCACCTTTGATGTCTTTATTGTATAGTTCAAAAGTCTTTTTGTTTGTGATAAAAATCACAATCTAGTTCAAATTTTAAGTAAGCTTTGATGAGTTCACATTTAAGACATAAATGATTTCAAATCAACGTTTCGATTCCTTGCATCAGGGGTAGAGAAGCACCTTAATATCGAAGACAAATGGTGGAGCTTGTGATTAAATGGAAAGAAAAACGTGAAATGGTTATCCGCATCCAGAAATCATCACACCGTAGATCTAGGCCATTGTACAGGAGGTACAACGATTGAAGTCATTGAAATGGAATAAGGCAGCCTCTGCTGCATCCTTGCTGATTCTCGCCATAAGCCTGGTAGCTTGTCAGAATAAGGAGGCAGCGCAGCCGCCGAAGCCGGAGTCTGTTCCTGCGCCTGTAGAGGAGCAAGTGCCAGAAGAATCAGCAGCGCCTCTGTTCACCGCACCGCTGACTGGACTGCCGGTGGAGAAGGCCGTTACACAGAGACCACTCGCGGTCATGATTAACAACGCACCTGCAGCCCGGCCACAGTCCGGTCTGAGCTCGGCAGATATTATTATTGAAGTACTCGCAGAGGGCGGGATCACCCGGTTCATCGCCATCTTCCAGAGTCAGGGCGGTGCCGAGACTGTGGGACCCGTGCGAAGCATTCGTCCGTATCTGATTGAGCTGGGCGAGAGCTACGATGGGGTGCTTGTCCATGCGGGCGGAAGTCCGGATGCCTACTCCATTTTGCAAAAGCAGCAGAAGCAGCACATGGATGAAATTTCGAACAGCGGACCTTACTTCTGGCGTTCTTCGGATCGGAAGGCACCGCACAATCTGTATACTTCAGCGGACAAGCTTCGAGAGGGAGCGGATATCAAGGGTTACAGCCACGATTCGGAGTCTCCCGTCTATATCTATAATGAGGACGGCTCCACTTCAGCAGGAGAGCCTGCAGCTCAATTCGATATTCATTATTTATTGGATAGTTACCGGGTGACGTATGATTATGATGAAGTTAGCGGACGATATATGAGACTGGTGAATGGGAAGCCCGATCAGGATCAGGATAATGGAGAGCAGATTGGAGCAGCGAATATTATTGTAGCGGGCGCAGATCACAAGGTGCTCGACAACGTTGGCCGATTATCCGTCAATGTGGACCAGGGCGGAGAAGCGATGCTTTTTCAAAAAGGCAAGATGGTTCGCGGTCAGTGGGTGAAGAAATCGGGTGATATTATTCGTTTTGTACAAAATGGGACAGAGGCGGCTCTGGTCCCAGGTCAGACCTTTATCAGTATCGTTCCGAACCAACCTGACTTTGCAAGTCATATTGAAGTCCAAAATCAAGTTCAAAATTAAGGTTGAATCTAAGATCAAATTCCTTCGCTTGCTTCATTAATATGCGGACCAAAATCAAAAGTCGGATCCTGTCGGTTCGTGTTTTGTAAACGCAGTGTAAAATCTGAGCATCATTTTTCCATCCATTCCAAATAATTAAGATTCATTTCAGATTAATGTGATAAGAATATAAAAAAGGATCGCAGCTTTTGTACAAACCATGAAACAAATATGATAAGATATCAAAGGTTGTCATTTCATGTTTCACGGTTATCAGCAATTTCTCGTAAAGGGGATAGGACGATGAAGATAAAGAAGAAGGATATATTTTTCGAAACATTAGAGAATATGGCGGATACTGTCGTACAGGCAGCTGACTATTTCTCTGAGCATGTTTCCAACCTTCAGGATGTAACTCTGTTTACCAATGAAATGAAAAAATATGAGTCCAAGTGCGATGACTATGTGCATACGATCATTATGGAACTCAACAAAACATTCATTACGCCAATCGAGCGTGATGACATCATGGAATTGACAACAACACTTGATGACGTATTGGACGGGCTTGAAGCAACAGCTTCCCGTTTCTATATGTACCAACTGACTGATCCGGATGAATTCATCGTGCAGTTCGCTGAGATTTTGCGCCAATCGGCCTACGAAATTCAAAAAGCGATCCATTTGCTGTCCCAGAAAAAATTGCTGGCGATCCGCGAATATACCATTCGTCTGAACGATCTGGAGAACCAGGGCGACGAAGTATTGCGCATGTGCATCAAGCATCTCTTCGCTACCGTGTCTGATCCGATTGAACTGATCAAGCGCAAGGAAATTTACGAGCGTCTTGAGACGACAACGGATGCGTGTGAAGACGTAGCCAACATGCTGGAATCCATCATTATGCGTAATTCTTAAGGAGCCAGAGAATAATGGAAACAACGATTTGGGTATTAGGTATAGTCGTCTTCCTTGCGCTGGCGTTTGACTTCATCAACGGTTTTCACGACACTGCGAATGCCATTGCAACTTCGGTATCCACTCGGGCGCTAACCCCGCGCCGGGCGATCATTCTCGCAGCGGTCATGAACTTTGTCGGTGCGATGATGTTTACGGGAGTAGCGAAGACGATCGGAGGAAGCGTTACAGACCCCACGAAGCTGGATAACGGGATAGAGGTCGTCATAGTCACCTTGATTGCCGCAATTATCTGGAACCTCGTGACCTGGTGGTTTGGGATTCCTTCTTCTTCCTCACACGCATTGATCGGGGCACTTGCCGGTGCAGTATTTGTTGGTGCAGGTTCCGATAAAGTAAAATGGGGCGGCTTCATTGAGATCGTCGAGGGGCTTTTGTTATCCCCGCTGATTGCATTTGCCATAGGTTATGTGGTCATGACCATTCTCAAATATATTTTTGCCAAACGCAGTCCGCACACCGTGAACAAGGGTTTCCGTACAGTACAGATTTTCACGGCTGCGCTGCAGGCGTTCACACATGGTACGAATGATGCTCAGAAGGCCATGGGGATTATCACATTTGCGCTCGTCGCAGCAGGTGTGCAGGATCATCTTGAAGTTCCGCTGTGGGTTAAAATCTCTGCGGCAACGGCGATGGCACTGGGTACTTCCATCGGTGGTTGGAAAATCATCAAAACGATGGGTACCAAAATCTTCAAAATTGAACCGATCAACGGTTTTGCTGCCGATTTGTCCGCGGCTTCCGTTATATTCACGGCAACACTGCTGCATCTTCCAGTAAGTACAACGCACGCGATTACATCCGCCATTCTGGGTGTAGGTTCTGCTAAGCGTTTCTCTGCTGTTAAATGGGGCTTGGCCGGACGTATCATTATTACGTGGTTCATTACCATTCCGATTACGGCTGTACTCGCAGGCTTGCTGTACTGGATTATTTTCTAAGAACGTGATCCGGAGGCAAATTCGGTTACGACAGGCACAGCTGTTCATAACTGTGTGAATATCGGGATATGTGGACAATTTTTTAATCATAAGATAGAGAAGCCTGTGCACGAACGTGTGGACAGGCTGGATATGTGGATAGCCATCCGTGGAATGATAAACCAAACGTTAGATTATCCTGTGGATACAGGGAACTGTGGATAGGGAATGAGAGAAGCCAACAGGGTTGGCTTTTTTTGTTGTCCCTGCAGCAAGAGGTTGTGTGGATAATATGGATGTTATGCGTTGGCAGGAGACGGTTCGAGGATTAAGTTATACAATAGCGTAAAGGATATAGGACAAGGACGTGGTCTAATTTATGATTCGTACACTCGCCATCACAAGAGATCATCAGGTCTCCATCAACACTCCGCTGACACAGCTGGACCTGCAGGATTATGCCTGGGTCTGGGCAGATTTCAACCAGCCTTCGGAGGAAGAAAGCCGATTGCTGGATACATATTTTCATTTTCACCCCTTGGCGATCGAGGATTGTCTGCATGTGCTGCAGCGCCCGAAGCTGGACTATTACGACAATTTACAGTTCCTTGTGCTGCACGCGCTTAATCCAACTACACTGGAAGCGGAAGAAGTGGATCTGTTCCTGGGGTCGAACTTCCTCGTTTCCTTTCATCATGGTGTTCTGGAAGAAGTGGATGAAGCGTGGGAGCGGATACTGCATCATGCACATGAACGCACCATCTGGGCGCGTGGACCGGTGGCCGCTGCCTATACCGTGATGGATAAGCTCGTCGATCATTATTTCCCGTCACTGTTTGCGATTGAGGATGAGCTGGCTGAACTGGAGAACCGAGGGAGTCAGGAATCGGTGGAAGACTTGATGAATCAGGTGTTTGACCTGCGCGGCCGGCTGCTGAAGCTTAGACGAACCGTGGTACCCATGCGGGATCTGCTCTACCGGGTCATCAACTCGCAGCACGTGCAGCGGACGGGGGAGCATACTGCGTATTTTACAGATATCTATGACCATCTGCTGAAGCTGACGGACATGATCGAGGCGGACCGGGAGATGACCTCCGATCTGCGGGACAGTTATATTTCCTTGAACTCCAACCGGATGAATCAGATCATGAAGACACTCACCGTTATTACAACGGTATTCATGCCGCTGACGCTGATTGCCGGTATTTATGGCATGAACTTCGCCTATATGCCGGAGCTTCAGTGGAAGTTCGGGTATGGTGCCGTGCTGCTGCTGATGTTTGTGCTCGGTGGAAGCATGGTGGCCTGGTTTGTGAAGCGCGGATGGTTTAAATAAAAGATTCGCTCATATAGACAGACTAAGGATAAATAAATAAGATGTGACCAAACGATGGTCTTTTTTTGTCAGTTGTAGCTGCGTAAAAAAAGATCATCGTTTGGTGTCTGCAAAATTGGATTACGATTTTGGAGAGTTAGGGTTGGGTGTCGCAGTTTGTATCTTCAAGATCAGGATGCTCTGAAAGCTCCCGGTAATGCTGAAGCTTATAGGCTATAATCTCTGATGTTTCATGTAAATTAGCTATATCTTGTTGAATCTTACGCTGATGTTCCTCCAGGATCGCATACCTGGTTGCAAGGGTATCGGAACCTTGCTCAGACAGCTCCCGGTAATGCTTCATCTGTTCGATGGTCATCCCGGTGGCTTTCAGTCGGGTCAAAAAAATAATGCCGAGAATCTGGTCTTTACTGTATTGTCGATGACCGTTTGTTTTGCGTTCTGCATAAGGGAGCAGACCTACCTTTTCATAATAGCGGATTGTATCTTCCGTCAGGCCCGTATGCAGAGCAGCTTCGCGAATCGATGTAACGATGTCGGGTATGTCATGCATGTCATGCAGCTCCTCAGTATCGAATTTACCAAGGTATTTCTCCATTATTCCCATAGAATCCTCCTGTCGGGCCATCGTCCCCGAGAACAGCCAGCTCCAGAACTGTAGCCGCTGCTTGCTGCACGGTATTGATTCCTGTAAAACCGTTTAGATCGGTTGCTGTAAAGCCTGGATCGACAGAGTTAATCTTAAGCGACGTATCTCTGAATTCCTTGGCAAGAGTAACGGTAAACATGTTAACAGCTGCTTTGCTGCTGTTGTAAGCGAGCAGATTGAATTGTGCATGTTCATGCTCGGGATCACTATTGTAGGTGAGTGAGCCCAGACCGCTTGTCAGGTTAACGATTCGTCCTGCTGGGGACTGCTGCACCAAGGGTAACATGGCTTGGGTAACGGAAATCATGCCGAAGAAGTTCGTGTTATAGGTTTCTCGTATATCATCCACAGCGATTAAGCTTGGCGGGGCAGCTCCACCCACAGAGATCCCTGCGTTATTGATCAGAATGTCGAGCGAGCCATACGTTTGTTCAATGTGATTGACCGCGGTCTCAATGGTGCTTTGACTCGTAACATCAAGCTCGATTCCATAGGCTTCGATTCCCTCGTTTAGTAGTCTCTGTGCGGCTTCCTCGCCTTTACGCATGTCTCTTGCTCCGAGGAGAACAACATAACCCAAGTTTCCCAGCTGCCGGGCCGTTTCGAATCCGATTCCTTTGTTTGCTCCTGTGATGAGGGCCGTTTTTTTAGTTTGCATCTGTCATTCCTCTTTTCAATAATAATGGTCAAGCATGGGGGTGATGATCTTCGAATGGTACAACTTGGAGTATGCTCCAAGTCAACAGATGATTTTGGAGGAGACGTACATAGGGGAAATGAGGGGGAAAATAAATAACCGAAGCGCGTCTGTGACAGACAGGGCATTCGGTTAAAGGGAAATATCAATCCTATCCACATGTGAATATCTTTTTATCCGTAGTTGTGAGCTGTGAATAACTTATGGATGGCAATTCTGTTTTTATTCAAGAATGAAAGCTGCCGAAGCAGTAGGTTGTCCATTGACCACAATCGTTAATGTGTGAAGTCCGGCATAGTACCGTCTGGTGGTAATTACTTTGAACGATTGCTTCGTAGCGACCTTGCTTCTCCCCGCAGGATATGTTTTATCCGAGCATTTGAAACGTTTGGGAGCCTGCTTGCCACTCGCCTTCATATATCCAATCTCATATTCAATCCGCAGCATTTGAGGCTGCCCACTCTCATTGACCACATCGAATGTGAATTCCAGCTCTTCACCAACGGCAATCGTATCCCGTGCAAGCTGAAGCTGCTCAACGTGCACCGCATCCTGCTCAACATAGCCAAAGAGGGCAAGGGCTTTGGGATGTCCCTTTTTGAGCAGTGAACGGCTTGCGTGGCGGACAATCCAGTCGGTATGTGGATGCTGACCGTACCAGGTGGAGGCCAGTTCCAGGACCAGATCAGGATGGTCTTTCGAGATATCGTTGAGATGATTGGCTACACTTTTCCGTACATAGAGAGACTCGTCCTGCTTCAAGGCATGGAGAATGGGAAGTGCTGGCGTTGGATCCGCAATCAAACTGCGCAGCTTGGAACCCCACGGCAGGCGAGGGCGACTGCCTTCGCTGGCAAGCCTGCGAATATGCTCGTTCTCACTGCTTGTCCATTCCATCATCCGTTTCAACGTCTCGATCGGATACCGTTCAATAAACGGGCGCACCGCGAACTCCGAGCTGGAATAAGGTGTGAAGACCGCCAGGTACTTCATGGACAATTCATAATGTTCAGGCGCGAGTCCGTTCACCTCGATAAAATCAGGGACAAACAAATACTCGACCCCTCGCAGCTGCGGTGCCGCCTGTTCGAGGACATGCAGCGCCTCTTCATAGGAAGAGGGTAGTACTTCGGTCAGGGCCTGTGTAATGCGGCGAATACGTGCCTTGAATTCTGACTGTTCCCAGCCTTCGGCAAACACGAGATCACGAAAGTGTGCCTTGTTCAAGGCAGGGTAATATTGATACAGCAGTTCGCCGGTCCGATCAATTAATCCGGGGGTATATTTATCCTTAAACAGTTCCATGGTCCGCCTCCTTTATCTACTACCCAGTATACCTTAATTTACAGAAATAAGAACATAGGTTCTTGTAAATTTTATTTGAAATACTTTAAATCGGATTGGAGTGTGCAGCTAAGGCAATAAGTGGGCATGCTCATAAAGAGGTGAAGGCACCTTCCTTCAAGGGAGAGGTGCCTGAGAAAATGGTTAACGTTTGCTGCCTGAGGGACGGCGCTTGGTGGAAGTTGTTTTGCGACGAGTGGTATTACTGCTGCGGCGACGTGGCATAGTCGTAGTGGACTTCTTGCGGCGTTTGCGCGGGCGAGACCGGGGCGGCGTGTATTCCTCATAGTCGGCCTCGGCAGGGCTGCTGCTCTTGTTTTTCCCTTTTCCAAAAGGCAGAATGCCCATAACAAGCTTCATCATAGGAGCCATTTGCTGAATGCCGCCGACGACCTTCTGCATTTTTCCAATGCCGTTCATGATACCGTCGATTCCGCCGAAGCGGTCGATCATTCCTTTTAATTCACCTAAATTGGCCAGTGAGAACCCGGAACTGCTGGAAGCCGCAGGTGTCTCAACAGGTACTGGAGGAGCAACGGGTACACCGCCGCCATACAAGTTGCCGCCAGGTGCACCTTGACCATAAGGTACAAGTGCAGATGCTTCTACTTCACCGTACGCAGGATAATAGGGCTCTACCCCTGGGTACATCGGCTGAACTTGGGTTTCATTCAATGAACGCTGTACCGCACCGGGCGGAGCATAGCCAGAAGTGTGCGCCTGTCGCTGTGAATAGGAAGACGGACGCTGCCGTGGTGTGGGCTGGCGATGATAATAATGCTGTGGCATGAACGATCACGTTCCTTCTATATTGGATTTCGGAAATGCGTTCCTTCAACTGTCAGGTCCATGGGCGTGAACAGACCTTGATGGAACTCCCTTTTGCTATACTGTATGTCATTCGCGGAGAGACGGCGTAGGCGGGTGTCACGGAAAACGGGATATTTGCGGAATTGGGCGCAGGGGACAAGGAGAGATTTATAATCATCGAAAAGGGAAGCTTGTACACAAAATTGTAACAATTAGAAGGGTTAAATCCCTACATAAGTAATCGGGAATATATAGGTGAAAAATGGGATTTATTGCGGTAATATCGGGTGGTGTCCACCAGTGGAGGACAATAGTACCTAATGGAAGCGGTAACATGTATTTTTATTCTGCAGTGCGTGAAATCGTTAACGCTTGAAATACCAACTCAGTGTGAGTACAATGAAGGTACACAGTAACCGCTAGGGGATGATGATGAAATGCAGCTGAAAAAGCTAAATGATAAAAGTATTGAACAACTATTCGAGGCCATTCTCACTCTGAAAGATATTGAGGAGTGCTATGTGTTTTTTGATGACCTCTGCACGGTAAACGAGATTCAATCCATGTCCCAGCGGCTGGAAGTTGCCCGCATGCTTGGCAAAGGCAACACGTATAATCAGATTGAAGCAGAGACAGGAGCTAGTACAGCTACCATCTCCCGCGTGAAGCGCTGCCTGAACTACGGCAATGATGGTTATAAAATGACATTGGAACGTCTGGGTCGCTAAGATGAAGAAACCGGGTGTACTGATCATTAGTCACGGTTCTCAGGAGCAGACCTGGGTAGAATCCGTCGATGACGCGGTCTCCCGGCTTAATCTGCCTGACGATCTGCCTGTTGAAGCTTCATTTCTTGAACTTGTGGAAGGACGCCTGATCCAGGACGGTATCAACCGACTGGAAGCACAGGCTGTAACCGATATATTGGTCGTACCGCTATTCGTTTCATCTGGCAGCACACATGTGGATGAAATTGAATATGCGATCGGCGCGAAGGAAGCGCCGGAACGGGAAACGGATCTGGAACCATTTCAGGTAACCGCAAGGGTACATTTCGGTTATCCTGTGGATAACGACCCGGATATTGCCGTGATGGTGTGGGATAAGGTGAAATCGCTGTCCCGGGAGCCGAAGCAGGAGACGATTCTACTGGTTGGGCACGGGAGCATTCACGATGGATTCCGTCAGCGCTGGGAGAACGGCATCTCCTCACTCGCGCAGCGGGTACAGGATGTCAGTGGCGTTGCCCATACGGATTATGCACTCCTCAATCCGGAGAGTGTATATGACAAGGCAAAATACTGGAGCCAGGAGCAGGGAACCCGCGTTATTGTGGCGCCGCTGTTTTTGAGTGCCGGTTATTTTACCATGAACGTCATTCCGGGCAGGCTGAAGGAACTGGACTATGCATACAGCGGTGAGACACTGCTGCCGCATCCACTCCTTGGGAACTGGCTGGAGCGTCAAATTCAACTTTTACTGGACAGATGTAACGAGGGTAAGGCCCTTTCTTAAGAAGGGGACGAGCACTTTAAAATTATAGACAATGAAACCACGTCCGCCGGACGTGGTTTTCTTATTGCTGGTGTTGCTTGAGGGGGAGCTTATCCTTGAACCGCGAGTGCAGGCAGGCTCAGATGAAGCTCCAATAATGCAATTAATTGGTCGACCATATCCTCTGCAGAATAAGGCATGGCATTCATAATCCACCATTCCAGCAGACCCACGGCAGCAGAAGCCAGGAACTGTACAGTGACTTCTTTGCTCATGCCTCCCTGAACGCCGCACGCATCCATCTGTTCCTCAACGCCCTGAACCATGATCGTCATGAGCTTGCTCCGAAAGGCTGGAATCCCCTTTTTCGTGAGGAGGGTGGTATAGATGGCTGCATGTTCCTCGAGATACCGGAAGGTTCGCAGCAGCGCGTCTTTTGCCGTCATTGGCGTTGGATAATGATCGATCATACAGCTGTCCACCAATTGCTGCAGGTACGTCTCGATACAGCGGTCCAGCAGATCATACTTATCTGTATAATGCAGATAGATCGTTCCCCGGTTAACATTGGCCCGATCTGCGATGTCATTGATCGTCATTTGCTCGAAATCCTTCTCATCCAGCAATCCGACAAAAGCCTCCATGATGGCCTTTCTGGTTTTAAGTACGCGTCTGTCCATAGCGCCTCCTCTATATATTTCTTCGTTTTCTGTATATCTCTCTATAAATAGCGTACGCTTTTCAACAAAAAGGAGTATTTCGTTGATTATTCAACGAAAGCGGGTTTTTTAGCGATTGAAGCCCGAAAGCGGCTTTGATACTCTTATTTTATCAACAACTGTTCATAAAGCAACGATTATTCATAAATAACGAAACTGAGGAGAATCGAATGAAAGTATTGGTCTATGGTGCGGGTGTGCTAGGCAGTCAGCTGGCCCACGTTCTGGTACGTGGAGGAAATGACGTTACGGTTCTCGCGAGAGGGAAACGGGCGGAGGAATTGGAAAGGGATGGCGTAGTCATTCGGCATGTATTTCAGTTTAGAACGACGGTTGATCCGGTTCGGGTAACAAGAGAACTAAGAGCGGAGGATGTTTACGATCTCATTTTCGTGGTCATGAAATATAATGATTTTCCTTCGGTGTTACCTATTCTCGCGAATAACCGGAGCACCAACATCGTGATTGTAGGCAACAATGCAGATGCACGAAGCATGCAGACCTATCTCGAAGACAACAGCCCAGTAGATAAACAAGTTGCGTTTGGTTTTCACGTTAGCGGGGGGAAGCGTCACAAGGATCGGATGATGTCCATAGGTGGGGGGAAGGGACTGATGGTGATTGGCGCATTGGATGGTAAGATTCCTTTTCAACCTCTGCTGGATCAGGCCTTTGCAAAAGCAAAGTATAAGCTGGATGTGATTGAGGATATCGACGCTTGGCTGAAGAGTCACCTCATCCCGATTATGATGCTGAATGCGGTGAGCTTCAATGAAGAGCGAGAGTTGAAGAAGCTGGAGGGAAAGCGAGAGCAGCTCCTGCATATGATCGGCGCCATGGATGAAGGAATTGCCTTACTGGAGGCAATGGGCATCGATATGATTCCCCGAGCACAGGCGAAGCTGATCCGCAAGCATAAGCGGCTGCTGTATCTTTTGCTGAAGATCTACAGCATGCTTCCGGTGCATAAGCTGGTTGCAGGTGCTTATGGCGAAATAGAGGCAATGGACCGGGCATTTACGGATTGGAAAAGCGTCACGAATGTACCTACACCCCATTGGGATGCACTCCGAAGGGATTTTACCATCCTATAATAAGATATGCACATATTTCAAATCATCTTTCTGTTGCTCCAAACTTCGATCCCGATTACAATAAAACCAACTAATAAAATAGGGATAAGGAGATATAAGGATGCGAGAAGTGCCTATGCGTTATGTCAAAGCGAATCAGGTCGGGATCGTGCTGTTTGTACTCCTATCGTTTGGATTCAATCAGCCGCTGATCTTGGGTGCGTTATGGATCATTCAGGTGGTCGGGCTCGTCTCTGGGGGGAAGCTGAATCTATTTGTCCAGATCGGGAAGGCTGTACTTCAGGGAAAAGGTACGGAAACCCAGGCGGTGGAGCTGCAGCGTTTCAATAATATTCTGGCGGTCTTGTTCCTGTCTCTGGCTCTCATCTCATTCTCCATGAGCTGACAGGTAGCCGGTTATCTCTTCTCCGGAATGCTCCTGCTTGCAGCAAGTGCTGCTTTGCTTGGTTATTGTGTGGGCTGCACCATTTATTTTTGGTACAAACAGCTTCGTGCAGGCAGACGAATCGGCTTCTAAACCATTGATGAAGGTAAAATATAAGGTAACGTTGATGCGGCTTCGGGATTCGGAGCCGTTTCTTTGTGCTTTTTGAAGGAGAGAAAGGTTAAATTCTTGTCAGACGGGCAGAATGGGTGTCTATGAAATGGGTTAAATACAGTTGAAGAGAAAATCGCTGAATGTGTAAAATGAGTGGGAACCTGCTTGCCGGATGGCGTAAATACGTTACAGGCTAGGACATCTTCACATTTGATGATATGATAGAATATAAAGGCTCTGGAATGAGATGGAATTCCTTATGCATAGATATAGGTATGGATGAAGATTCGGGCAGGATTAACGGACGTGGGTGATCATGTAAAAGGTTCCCCGGTTGTGGACGCTCGCAAGTGAAAGAGAATGAGGTCGTTCAGACTCATGGATAATGTGGAATAGGTGGCGTATGAGATGAAAAAGGCTCGCTTAATATATAATCCGACCTCAGGCCGGGAAGAAATGAAGAAACGTCTGGCTGATGTGCTGCAGCGTTTGGATCAAGGTGGCATCGAAGCTTCAGTACACGCAACAACGGGTGAGGGAGATGCAACCCGTGAAGCGGAGCTGGCGATTGAACGTGGATATGACATGATTATTGCCGCAGGTGGCGATGGTACGCTGTACGAAGTCATCAACGGCATGGCCGAGCGGGAGAATCGTCCGCCGCTGGGTGTTTTCCCTTTGGGAACAACGAATGATTTTGCGCGTGCGCTCGGGATCCCAAGACAGTGGGAGGATTATGTGGATCTGGTCATTAATCAGCAGACCCGTCCGCTTGATCTGGGTAAGGCAAATGATAAATACTTCATTAATATCGCAGGCGGAGGCTCGTTGACCGAATTGACATATGAGGTGCCAAGCCGTCTGAAAACGATGATCGGACAGCTCGCCTATTATATGAAGGGCATCGAGAAGATGGCCAGCCTGTCTCCGCAGGAGCTGATTATCCGCGCGGCAGGCCAGGAGGAGATTCATGACGAATTCATGCTGTTCCTGATCGCCAATACAAATTCCGTCGGGGGCTTCGAGAAGCTTGCACCAGGCGCGACGATAGACGACGGAATGTTCGATGTCATCGGTGTGCGAAAATGTAATCTGGCCGACATGATCCGCCTCGTTACACTCGCGCTGCGCGGGGAACATCTGAACGATAAGAAGGTACTTCATTTCCAGACGGATTATATGGAAGTGACATCGCCAGGATACGTACAGCTGAACCTGGATGGGGAGCTTGGCGGCACATTGCCTGCGACGTTCCAGAACCTGCAGCATCACCTACTGCTGTATCGTTAAGAGAATAGGTGGTGGCGCGGTGGGAGTGCGTTTTTCCTGTTGCCGTCTGCGTGGGGATCACGTATAATCTCAGGGTGAAATTGAAAAGATGAAGTGGAATGAACTCCCCATACCTGGGGTGATATATAAGAAGAAAGAAGTGAATGTACGTTGTCTAATACGAACCGCAGCGGTCGTGGAAAAAACCGCCGGAATTCGGCTGCCTCTCAGGGGCAAGGGAATGCGATGGCATCCCGTCAGCCAGGTAAATCATCTCGTCCATCATCACGTCAGCAAGGGAAAGAGGTGCGGCCACAAGGCGCATCTCTTTCTGCCGTTCGTCCGAAGGGACGTGGACGTGAATCCGCGCCAATCGAAGGACTTCCAGTCAGCAAAAACGAAGAGACCGTCATCGACATCATTGGCATGAACCATGACGGTGAGGGTGTAGGCCGTGCGAATGGATACACGCTCTTCGTGCAAGGTGCGCTCCCTGGTGAAACCGTCCGCGTACGCGTGATGAAGACCAAGAAGCAGTACGGCTATGCCAAGCTGCTTGAGATTGTGAAGGCGAGCCCGGATCGAGTATCCGCGCCGTGTCCGATCTACGATCAGTGCGGTGGCTGCCAGATCCAGCATATGAGCTATGCCGGACAGCTTGCGTGGAAGCGCCAGCTGGTGGTCGATAATTTGCAGCGGATCGGGAAGCTGAACGTGATGGTGGAGGATGCAGACGCTCAGGGCGATGAAGCGAACCTGAATAGACTGGCTGAAGAGAATGTGGATCAGGCAGCTGAACCAGATGTTTCCGAAGAACAAGGGAACGGCAGCAATCGTATTCGCCTTCGGCTGGAAGGTGTCATGAACGAAGAAGCTGCTGCGCAAGGTATTCGTGTGCTGCCTACCATGGGCATGGACGAGCCATGGCGTTACCGGAACAAGGCACAGGTGCCTATTGGCGTGACCGAAGGCGGCTTGGTGGGTGGATTTTATGCCAAAGGAAGCCATCGGATCATCGATATGGACACCTGCCTTATTCAGCATGAGCATAACGACGAAGTCGTGGCGAAGGTGAAGGAGATCGGCAGTCATCTCGGGATCAGTGCGTATAACGAAGAGACAGGCCGCGGTCTGCTGCGTCATGTAGTCGTGAAGAAGGCTTTCCGCACAGGTGAGATGATGCTGGTCTTGGTTACCAATGGCCGAGATATCCCGCATAAAGATGAATGGATCGGCAGTATTCGTGAAGCGATCCCGCATGTGGCGAGCATCTGTCAGAACGTGAACAAGAAACAGACCAACGTCATCTTCGGCGATGAAACCCGCGTCCTGTGGGGCCGTGACGTGATCTACGATTATATCGGAGATGTGCAGTTTGCGATCTCTCCACGTTCGTTCTATCAGGTCAACCCAGTACAGACGGAAGTGCTGTATGGTAAGACGGTAGAATACGCTGGGCTGAGCGGCAAAGAGACTGTTATTGACGCCTATTGCGGCATCGGTACAATCTCTCTTTTCCTCGCTCAGCATGCGGATCAGGTGTATGGGGTAGAGATCGTACCCGAAGCGATCGAAGACGCTTGCAGCAATGCACTGCTGAACGAAATGAAGAATGTGAAGTTCGAAGTCGGTGCATCGGAGGATGTCATCCCGCGCTGGAAAGAGCAGGGTATCGAAGCCGATGTCATCGTTGTCGATCCACCGCGTAAGGGCTGTGATCCACGTTTGCTGGATACGATCCTGGAAATGAAGCCAGAGCGCGTGGTGTACGTGAGCTGTAACCCAAGCACCCTGGCACGTGATCTGCGCGTGCTGGAGGATGGCGGTTATCG
Organism: Paenibacillus sp. FW104-T2; assembly: GCF_058789975.1. Taxonomy (NCBI): domain Bacteria; kingdom Bacillati; phylum Bacillota; class Bacilli; order Caryophanales; family Paenibacillaceae; genus Paenibacillus; species Paenibacillus sp. FW104-T2. The sequence continues at coordinate 60,804 of NZ_JBYTCE010000013.1, forward strand.
GACGGTTGAGGTAACGCCAGTGGACATGTTCCCGCATACGGTGCACGTGGAGTCGGTGGCGATGTTGGTCAGGAAAGTGTAACCAACAATTAAACCCGTGATATTCGTAATAAACCTCTGCTAAAAATCGAATAAAGATGTGATAACAACGGACACGGGATGCAAATGCCCCATCAATTTATGTCTCCAACCGTCCTACAATTGTAACGACGAAGCCGACCGATCTTCAGGCATTCCACCTGATCCTCGCTCGGCTTTTCTTTTCCCCAGGCTCGCTTTCTACGAAGCCTCAGATGCCATCTAAACCTTTCTTCAGGCTCTTCTTCCTGCATATAAAATAACTGCAATGCCGCATCAGACCTGGATTTCTCAGGCTTCTCCTCGCTCTTTTTCTCCCGCTTTAAATGCTTCCCAGATCTCTCTCCGCATCTATAATCAGCTCATTACCTGGCTTTGTTTCCTGCTTGCAGTAGTCCTTGAACTGTCCCTAATCCCTATCTTTTTCCCTTGCCTTTCCCTTGCACTGTTGTCACGACATTATTCAGATTATAATAAAGTTGTGATACAAAAAATTGAGTCAAAAGTGGAGAAAAACACGGTTTTGTAGCATGACTTTATTTATGAGGGCAACGGTGGAATGCGGGTTTGAGGGCTGTTATTTGGCAGGAGTTTATTCATACTGAACAGAAAGACTAATAGTTGAGGTGTATTGGCGGAAATAGTAAAGAGGGGTGGCGAACTCCTCTTTTTTGTTGAATTTATGTTGATTCTTGATTAATCTGTAACCGTAATTCGGCGGTCATGAGAATACATCTATTGAATATTCAATAAGGCGTTCTTGCTTCAACTGCCGCTGTGATTGTCTGTTCATCTTTCCGCTTTAGACTACTCCAATCACGCTTACCGTTGGTAACGCTTTTGAGCAAGCATCGAAGACCTGTGAACTCGTTTGTATTGGGAATGCGCAGTAATATACGCTCCAACGGTAAGGATCGTTCATCAGGGCGGTTTTTCTTAATGTATTTTTAAAGATGATATTCAATTAATAAATAAGTTGACAAATTAGTACGGTCGTACTAATATCTTTAGTACGACCGTACTAACGCGAGGTGGGCCTAAGTGGATAAAAAAAATCAGATCATAAATGCTGCCTTAGAATTAATTATTGAAGGGGGATTTTCAAATTTTTCTGTCGGGAAAGTTGCAAATAAACTTAATATGAGCAAAGGTGTATTCACGTATCATTTTCCTACAAAAGACTCACTATTAAGATCAATGGTTGTAAGTTTTTATGAAGAAGCAACCGAATATATGCAACAGCATATACGAATCGATAAAAACGCTATTGATACCTTAGATAGTTATATCGAATCATGCTTATTTTTCGCAGCTAAAAAAAATAAACAAACGATCGCAGTAACTGACATTATTTTAAATGGTCGTACACAAGATGGTGAACGCCTGTTTAAAGAAGGTGACGATAGCATATATAAACCTCTAATTGAAATATTCAAATATGGGCAGGAAACCGAAGGGATTTTCAGAGATTTCTCACACGATATCATGGCTAGAAGCGTGAGAAGTGTTATCGACTCTATAGCATTAGCAATTGCTAAAGATGAAATCGAAAATGTCGAGCAAGCGGTTAGCGAGGTAAAAATGATTTTCAATGCCGCTACACTAAAATAACCGGAGGTATGAAAATGAAGGTTTTCTTGAGAATTTTAGCAATGGTATTTTTGGTTGCATCAGCACAGCAATTAATCAGAGGGGTATGGTCAGGCCTTTTTGGGCATGGTTATGATTTTTCGGCATTTGGTCTATCTAGCATAGTGGTGTTAGTTGCTTCAATCGTGTTGATATTAATAAGTCTGTTTCTATTTCGTGTTACAGAACCTTACTTTAAGAATGGAAATAAGGATTAATTATTATATTCTCTATTTACTTGCAATCACTTGACCTATTCCGCTTGTTTTACAGTAAGCACTCGACACATGTGGAGTCGGTGGCGATGTTGGTTAGAAGCTAAACATAAACAGAAGGGGTTCGAGAATTCATATATGATTCTCGAACCCCTTCTTGTCTTTGTTTTAATACCATCCATTAATTTGTGAGTAATTCTGGAGTGAGACGGTAATTAATATACGTGCACACCCGTACCAAGCACGGATTTGTTTTGTACGGAATTACCGGATAGATATACCTTTTGCAGATTAGGCAGCTGGCTTAGGGTCTCGATATTGGAAATGGCATTGTTCTCGAGATGAAGCTCTTCTATGGCCTGCCAGTTACTCATAAATTCGAGAGAAGCCAAATTGCTGTCTTGCAGAGTGAAGGAACGCAGAGCGGACAGTTTGGCAAAGTAAGGCATCATGCGATCAACTTCAGAAACAGAGGTATTATTTATGCTGAAATACGGCTGCTCTAAGGTTAAATGTTCAAGCACGTTGTTCTCCGCAGCCGCCTTTTGTTCGAAGTTCAGCCGGCACTCGGAGCACATCAGAGATTTGACCTGCTTCAAACGAAATAAAGCATCGCTCTCCTTATATAGTGACGAGTCGTAAATGCTTAGGGCCTCTAAGCTGGACAAGCCGTCCAGTGCGCCAAGTCCGGTTACTTCACTGACCTCCGAGAGAGAGAGTTGCTTAAGTTTCGGAAATTTCCCCAGCGCCGCCAAATTCAACTCTCCACTTCCGCCACGGAGCGTCAGGCTGGTTGCGTCAGGCGCCTTCAGCCCGGGGAGAAAGGAGCTCGGGATTTCTACTCGCTCTACTTTAGGCAGTGTCAGGACTTCTGCATTCTCGTAGTAGCCGGACAACGTTAATTCCCGCAAAGAGGATAGGCTATTGATGGGCTTTACTGAACTAAGTTGACTTAGAGAAGCCAGACGTAATTTCGTGATGGAAGCCTTGCCGGTCAGATGCTCCAGACTGGAGAAGTTTACATTTTCAATATCTAACGTTTGTAGAGCAGGCATATTTTGCACAAAGTCGATGGATTTTACGTTGGTTAAATAAGAAAGCCGGAGCTCCTGAAGCTGAGTTAAGGCGTACAGCGGCTGCAGGTCTGTGGCTTCACTGTAATTAATGGACAGGGAAGTCAGCCCGGTCATGGACGACAACCATCCCAGTTCATTGATATAGGTGAGCGACAGGGACTTGAGCGGCAGTTTGTTCAACAAAGAAAGATCCGTTACCGATTCATCCACATAGGTAATGGATAACGAGTTCAGATTAGGGAATTCCAGCAGTAGGGCCAATTCCTGATTGCTGCGAACCTGAGTGGAAAGCTCCGTAACTTTGGACTTGTCACCAAAGAAGTCCGAAAACGTGCTGAAAGATTCGTTAAAAGCACCTCCATAGCTTTTTAATCCGGACATATGAGCAAACGTGGTTTGGTTCGACTGGGAAATTTCGTAGGTATTCGTCAGGTCCAATGCCGTTAGTCCCTTAAAAGCTTCAAAATCTCGCTGATCAATCTGCTGGCTATTCAGTTTCTTGTCCTGCGTAACATAAGTGATCTTCTCGGCCTGTTCATCGCTGAAGGGATCGGAGAGGCTGTATGTAAACTTCCACTGATCATTCTCCGAACGCTCTACGGTTAAATAGCGAAGGCGAGCCAATTCCTCCTCTGTTGGCAGGGCAGACCCTTTATTGAAGATATCTCGCAAAAAGGAGAGCAGAACCTCGCTTTCAGGCATCTTTCGCACAGGCAGATTGGCTTCTGCTTGGGGATGAGTGGAGCTGACGCTGTAATAAAAATAAGTGCCGATGGCCCCGGTCAGGAGCAGCATCAATGTCAGCAGCAGCCTTACAGAGACGTTCAGCTTCGGTGCTGTTTTTGGGGGTGTTCCGTGGTAGTGATTAATGGTCTGGTCCACGTAATAGACATGATTTTGCTTCAATAAAAGCTCTGTTTCACAATAGGGACACTTTAATATCTCACCCTCTTTGTATTCAATTCTTCCGTTGCAATTGGGACAGTTTAACGGGATAAAAGCCACGAATGTCCCCTCCTTCATTATGATGGTCATAAGATCATGCTGAACGGGCAGCTAATTGCATTATACCTTGTGAATTTACGTTTGATGAGAGAAAGAAGTTTCGAATAGCGAAGGAGCAGGGAAACCCTGCTCCTCTTTGATCTTTTTAAAGTACGGTTGGTTGTGGGCATGATTACATAAGTCATTAAGCGATCGAAGTAATTGGATGTTTAACTTGCACAGGGTAGAGAAGTTCACCAGGGGTTTTGACAAATAAGCCGTCATTGGTGAGGGTGCTTTTTAGAACGAGATGTTCTGTTGCATCGGGTGTAAAATGGAAGGTTATTGTCTCCGTATCCTCATCTGCAATCTCATGTAAAATATCGATCATATGGATTTCGTTTAAACCAATAACATCGAAGAGGTCAATATGATTGTCTTCCTTCTGATAAATCACGATGACATTTTTATTTTCTAAGTAATAAATATCGTTACTGAACACATTCAGGCAATAAAACATGAGTATGCCTTGAGTCTGGGCGGTTCCGAAATGTTGCGAAACAGGTAGCCTTTCGGATGCAAATTTAAGAATAAGGCGTAAATCCTCCGCGTTAGTAACATCGAGCTTCCGAAGATTCGCAGGCTCGGGTAATTTTTTTGCCTTATAATCCATTGAAAAAAGATGTTCTTCCACCGGTTTAAACCCAAACTTGGGATAAAAATCAAGCACTGATTCATTGGCAAAAAGGTACATGAGATCGTACTTGTTGTATTCCTCTAAAATCTTGTTCATTAAACGAGTGGAAAGTCCTCTCCCTCGATAATCGGGATGTGTCATCACCGTGCCGATTTGAATTGCTTTTTTCTTCTCCCCGTGAATGATGAGTTCAAGGATGTTAACAGAAGCGTTGGCAATAACCTGATCTCCATCTACAAATGAAAAAGGGATGTATCCTTCTCCCCAAAATCCTTGTTGATACCAATTTTCAAATTTTAAATCAAAAGTGTTAGCAGCAAGTTCGAAGAAACTCTTTCGAAGGACTGCATTGTTTTTATAATCCTTCTTAAATATAAATTCCTGCATTCTATGCCCCCCCTTAATGCTCAAAAGTGACTGTCTGTATATTATTGGTATTATCTAGTACATAACCTGATATATCAAGCATCGAATTCACGGAAACGCTTGATAGTGGATTTAATGTATTTAAAAGAGTTTGATCATGATATTGAACATAACAATTTCGTGACGAGTAATGAATCACCGTTTCAGCTTATATAGCTTCTCGAGCTATCTGCCTGGCCTGATCAGCGGAACGAAGAGCATGACCTTACTCGTATCAGAATTGGTATAGTTCTGAAATAATCTAGGATTCACCTTTAATTTGGAGTAAGAATTCTCTTCCATGAAGTGGTATTATCTGGTGAGAAAGGAGGCTGGTTACAGTAAATTATGTAAGCGCTTTACATGGTTTATAAAAAATTTGGTATGGGGGAAGGCTTCGAATGAGGAAATTATTTAAGCAGGTCGTTTCCGGGTTACTCGCAGTGGCTCTGCTTCTTCCGGGCGGCTTGACGGCTCAGGCAGTAAGTGCAGCAGATCCAGTAGATTCTAATTCACAGATTGTCTATCAGGAAACATTCCAGAATGGTAAGGGCAAAGCAACTCAATCCGGCGGTGCCCAGCTGGAAGCTGTCACAGACAAGTCATTTGAGGGCAATGATGATGGAGCAGCGCTGAAAGTCAGTAACCGATCCAATAACTGGGATGGCGTGGATCTTGCATTCACCGATCTTGGTTTGACCAATGGCCAAGAGTATTCTGTAACCGCTTCCGTCTATGTTGATACGGATGCTAACCCACCTGCAGACGGGAAAGCCGTTCTGGAAATTGTAAGCAATAAGGGCGTTGAAGGATCTGAGGCATACACTGGAATTAGCTCTGCTGACTTTATAGCCGGGCAAGGCATTACGCTAACCGCTGATCTCTCCGTTAACAGTGTGGACAAGACAGCTCTGCGAATCAAGTCTGATGAAGCAGGTAAGGGTGTGCAATTCTATATTGGAGATATCACGATTACCCAGGCAGCAGCACCTGTCGAACCCACGGTAGTCCTTAACCAAAGTTTTGAGGACGGCAGTACTGGTGGTTGGGGCAAGCTGGGTTGGGGATCGAGCGGCGATACTGCGGTCGTTGACGACGTAGCCTCCGAAGGTGTGAAATCTCTGAAGTTCTACAATCGGGCCGATGAGAAAGCCGTTCCTGCCCTCGTACTTACAGGCAAGATGAAATCCGACCGTAAGTACGATATCTCCCTCAAAGTCAGACTCGGTTCTGGTGAAGGCCAGTTCCATCTGGCTTCCAAGATCGATTCTGAAATCCTAGCGGATTATCAGAAGTATCCTTGGATTATAGGGAACAAACTTGTAACCGCTTCCGACTGGACTTTGTTTGAAACTAAAGGCTACGAAGTGCCTTCTAAAACGAATGAGGTCATCATCTATGTTGAACCATCAAACAATTCGTTAACCTCCGATATTTACATTGACGAAGTTATCATCACAGATGTGACCCCTGGTGAAACCGCACCAGAGATTGTGGATAAAACAGGAATCACTGCAGACTTTGAGAGCGGTCTGGATGGATTCAAAGCACGCAACGGCCGTGAAACAGTTGGTCTTTCTCAAGAGGATAATCATACACCTGACGGCAATCAAAGCTTGCTTGTAACGACTACGGCGCAATATGATGCAGCGTTGGTTGATGCTACAGGCAAAATGGCCAAGAATCATGAATATGAGCTGTCTGCATGGGTGAAAATGGCACCGGGCGAAGCGCCTACGACACTTCGTATTAGTGTTCAATATGCGGAGAGTGGCTATGCGAACGTTTCACAAAATGCAACCGTTACAGATCAAGAGTGGGTACATCTAACAGGGAAGTATACACTCACGACGACTCCAAGCGTACTCAATGCGTATATTGAAACGGCAAATGACGATGGTGGGAACCGTACCTTCTTCCTGGATGATTTTGCTCTAAAATATGTGGGTCCTGTAACTGCTGCACCTCCGATTCAAGAGGACCTTCCTGATCTGAAGGAGGTTTACAAGGATCATTTCCTGATCGGTAACATTGTTAATCCGGCGACCTTTGACGAGACCCGGCTCAAGCTGCTGACGAAGCATCACAATGTCGTTACGTTTGAGAACGATATGAAGCCGGATTATGCATACAACACGGACAGACAATTTGATTTCACCGCAGAAGATGCCCTTGTCCAAAGAGTACAGGAAGCAGGCCTTGATCTGCACGGTCACGTGCTCGTATGGCATGCGCAGTCTCCTACATGGCTGCATACGGCAGCAGACGGCAAACCTCTGAGCCGTGAAGAAGCTCTGGAGAACCTGAGAACACATGTTCAAACGGTCGTTCAACACTTTGGTGACAAAGTCATCTCCTGGGACGTTGTTAACGAAGCCATGAACGACAACCCGGCTAATCCGCAAGAGTGGGAAAATGCATTGCGTAATTCCGGCTGGTTACAGGCTATCGGCCCTGACTATCTTGAGCAGGCATTCCTTGCAGCCAAAGAAGTCATTGACGAGAATGGCTGGGACATCAAGCTTTACTACAATGATTACAACGATGACAACCAGAATAAATCTACTGCGATCTACAGCATGGTGAAAGAGATCAATGAAAATTACGAGAAAGATCACCCTGGCGAGAAACTGATTGATGGCATCGGCATGCAAGCCCACTACAATCTGGGCACGAGATTGGACAATGTGAAGATGTCACTCGAACGTTTCATTTCCTTGGGTGTGGAGGTCAGTGTCACCGAATTGGACATTATGGCAGGCACGAACTCTGCAATCACTGAAAAAGAAGCGAAGCAGCAGGCTTATCTGTATGCCTCATTGATGGATCTCTATAAGAAGAACAGCGAGCATATTCCGCGTGTGACCTTCTGGGGATTGAATGACAGCACGAGCTGGAGAGCCGAGCAGAATCCAACCTTGTTTGACAAGGATTTTCAAGCCAAAGAGGCATTCTACGGGGTCGTTGATCCGGAGAAGTACCTGGCAGAACATCCACCCGAAGAGCTTGATTACAAGAAATCAACTGCCTTCTATGGGACACCATCGCTTGATGGCTCTGTAGACAGCATATGGAGCAAAGCTCCTGAGTTAAAACTGGATACGAAGCAAATGGCGTGGTCCGGTGCAACAGGAACGGCAAGAGTACTGTGGGATGACGACAATCTCTATGTGCTCGCGCAAGTCAGAGACGATCAACTGAACAAGACCAATCCAAATGTATGGGAGCAGGATTCCGTCGAAGTATTCGTCGATGAGAATAACGGCAAAACGTCCAGCTTCCAGGATGATGATGGACAATACCGAGTGAACTTCGAGAACCTTGCTACCTTTAATCCAGCAGAAATCGCAGCAGGTTTCGAATCCAAAGTCGCTGTTTCCGGTACCAACTACACGGTCGAGATGAAAATTCCATTCAAAAAGGTGAAGCCTGCGAATAATGCGAAGATCGGCTTCGATGCGCAGATTAATGATGCCAAAGACGGCAACAGAATCAGCGTAAACGCATGGAATGATGCATCCGGTCAAGGTTACCAGGATACGTCCGTATTCGGTGAATTGACGCTCACGGGCAAACCTTCTCCAGGAGGAAACGACGGTGGCGGCAACAACGGTGGAGGGAACAACAGTGGAGGCAACAACAGTGGCGGGAATAATGGTGGCAGCAGTGGCGGATCGAACTCCGGTACTACTCCGCAGCCTCAACCACAGCTTCCAGGCAGCGACTCGGCAATTGTGCCAGTAGTTAAAGTCGAAAATGGAACAGCCACAGCAACCATTTCAAGCGACAGCCTGAATAAAGCGATTGAACAAGCTTCTCCAGGTGCAAATGGCAAGAAGCAGGTTACCATCGAAGTGCCGAAGCAGGCGAATGCCCAATCCTATGTGATGCAGCTGCCAACTTCAAGCCTGCAGAGCAACAATAATGTTGAGTTTGTACTTAAGACAGAGCATGCAGCACTTCAAATTCCGTCCAACATGCTGTCTAACCTTACGGAACAAGCGGATCAAGTCTCTATTCAGATTAGCAAAGTCTTGGCAGATCGCCTGAACGCAGAAGTCCGCCCCAAAGTGGGCAGCCGTCCGGCGATCGACCTTAGTATCAAAGCTGGGGACCGTGTGCTGGCCTGGAATAATCCAGCAGCGCCTGTAACGGTATCAGTGCCGTACACACCTGCTGGCCAAGAGCTTGTCAATGCACATCAACTGGTGATCCTGAATATTGACAGTCAAGGAAAGGCAACAGTTGTACCGAACGGACGATATGATGCTACATCCGGATCGGTTGTGTTCAAGACAACAGAATTCAGCACGTATGCCGTAGCCTACGTAACGAAGTCTTTTGACGATGTACAGCATGTCCTGTGGGCAAAAGAAGCCGTTGAAGCAATGGCAGCTCGCGATATTATTAAAGGCATTTCGGATGAGAGCTTCGCTCCAGCAGCTACCATCACGAGAGCTGACTTTATCACCCTGCTGGTGAGAGCCCTTGAATTGAAGGGCAAGGACACGAACACGGCAGCCTTCAGCGATGTACAGCCTACTGCTTACTATGCACAGGCCGTGGCCATTGCCAAGGAGCTGGGGATTGCCTCTGGATTTGAAGACAACACGTTCAAACCAGGCAGCAGCATTTCCCGTCAAGACATGATGGTTCTTACAGCGAAAGCCCTGAAAGCAGCAGGTAAGTCATCTGTCGGCAGCGGAAATCTGGCTTCGTATTCCGATGCTGCGAGTATTTCTACTTATGCGGTGGATAGTGTAACTTCCCTCGTAGGAAGCGGAATCGTCAACGGAAAAGGTGGCAAAATTGCACCAACTGAATCATTGACCCGCGCTGAAGCAGCGGTGATTCTGTCCCGCATCTGGAACATGTAAGTGATTGTAAAGGACATTTTGAATTAACGAGGCAACTCATTAAGCTGCTGTCTGTACTTTACAGACGGCAGCTTTTTTCAAATCGCATGGCCCTCAACCATGATTGTAATATTGTTTGTTAACCAACCGATTCCATTTGCAGCTCAGCAAAAATCATTCGTTTAGGCGATTTATAATTAGGAGGGAGCCGCTACTCACTGCTGAATATTGTCGATCCAACACATAGACATCATAAATTTTACTTTTTTCCACTTTGCAATAAAGATGGAATCTGATAGGATAAGTTTATAAATACGATGGTTTTAGTGAGGATTAAAAGGAGGCCGCCTTGCCATGCAAGAATTAACACATCTGGATCAACTTGAGGCTGAAGCGATATACATTATCAGAGAAGTAGCAGCGGAGTGCGAGAAACCGGTCATGTTGTATTCCATCGGCAAGGACAGCTCGGTCATGCTGCACTTGGCCCTAAAGGCTTTTTACCCCGAGAAGCCGCCATTCCCATTCATGCATATCGATACAACCTGGAAATTTAAGGAAATGATAGAGTTCCGCGACCGAAAGGCGAAGGAATTTGGTATCGAGATGATCGTGCATTCTAATGAAGAGGCTATTCAACAAGGAATCAACCCTTTCGACCATGGTTCCGCATATACCGACATTATGAAAACCACAGCCCTGAAGCAGGGATTGGATAAATACGGATTCACGGTTGCGTTCGGTGGCGGAAGACGTGATGAGGAGAAGTCGCGTGCGAAGGAGCGGATTTTTTCGTTCCGGAACAAGAACCACTCGTGGGACCCGAAGAACCAACGTCCGGAGATGTGGAAGCTGTTCAACACGCGAATCAACAAGGGAGAGAGCATTCGAGTCTTTCCGTTGTCCAACTGGACTGAGAAGGATATCTGGCAGTACATTCGTCGGGAGAACATCGATATCGTTCCTCTCTACTCCGCGGATGTAAGACCGATCGTTAATCGTGACGGGCATATCATCATGGTGGATGACGAGCGGATGAAGCTTGAGCCTGGCGAGAAGATAGAGATGAAGAAGATTCGCTTCCGCACGTTGGGTTGTTACCCGCTCACGGGCGGAGTCGAGTCCGATGCTGTTACGCTGGACGAGATCATTGAGGAGACATTGGGTGCGTTATCCTCCGAACGGACCAGTCGGGTTATCGATCAAGAAGCAGCGGGAAGCATGGAACGACGCAAACGGGAGGGCTATTTCTAACATGAAGAGTCTACTTAAATTCATTACCTGCGGAAGTGTGGATGACGGCAAGTCCACGCTGATCGGACATATGCTCTATGACGCCAAGCTGCTGTTCGCCGATCAAGAACGCGCGCTTGAGCTCGATAGTCGATTGGGAAGCCGAGGCGGCAAAATCGACTACTCATTGCTCCTCGATGGTTTGCTGGCCGAACGCGAACAAGGGATTACTATTGATGTGGCTTATCGTTATTTTACGACGTCTCATCGTTCCTTCATCGTGGCGGACACACCGGGACACGAAGAGTATACGCGCAACATGGCTGTAGGCGCTTCCTTTGCTGATCTAGCCATCATTCTGGTGGACGCTACCAAAGGCATTATTACCCAAACCAAACGCCATGCCCGGATCTGCGCCCTGATGGGGATCAAGCATCTCGTATTGGCTGTGAACAAGATGGATCTGGTTGGCTTCGATCAGGGGACATTCGAGGCGATCAAGGAAGAGTTCATCCAAACGACGGCTGAATTCCAAATCAAGAGCATTCAGGTCATTCCCGTGTCCGCTACGGAAGGGGACAACATCACAACTAAGTCGCCAAATAGCCCCTGGTACGAAGGGTTAGCTTTATTGCCGTATTTGGAAAATATAGATGTTCATACTACCGATGATACGAAGCCTTTCATGATGCCGGTTCAGCGTGTAAGCAGACCGGACCATACGTTCCGTGGGTTCCAGGGCCAGATCGAGGCTGGAAAGGTTTCGGTCGGAGACGAACTCATGACACTGCCAAGTCGGGAGAAAGCAAAGGTTAAGCGGATTTTGGTGACGGACCAAGCTCAGGATTCGGCTTATGCTGGCCAACCGGTTACGATACAACTGGACCGCGAAGTTGATGTCTCGCGGGGCTGTGTGCTCACGATGGACAATCAAGTCCAAGAAGCTGACAGCTTCGCTTCTACGATCCTGTGGATGGACGATTCCGTTCTGACTCCGGGCAAGCATTATTGGGTTAAGGTCGGAACGAAGACTCTTCCAGGCACTGTAACCGCAATTACCCATAAAGTTGACATTAACACGGGCCAGACCGTTCCGGCGGATCAGATTGTTAAGAACGAATTGGCCAAGTGTGAATTCACGCTGTCGGATCAGATCGTCTTCGATTCCTTTGAACACAATAAGAGCATCGGAGGGTTTATCCTCATTGATCGTGTCACCAACATGACGTCCGCTTGCGGAGTCATTGATCAAGCGCTGAAGGGAGACAGCCGATTTGCCACGCTGGATACGGGGATCACGAGAGAGGTTCGCGCCCAGCAGAAAGGACAATCTCCGCTCACGGTCTGGTTTGCTGGCTCGGATACGGTAGCTCTCGCCAAGGAAGTGGAGAAGCGACTAGTGTCATCCGGTTACCATACCATGCTGCTTGAGAGCGTCAGTGGAGAAACGCTCCGCGGCACGGCGGAGATGGCAAAGGTGTTGAACGACGCCGGCCTGATCTCACTGGTATCCCATGATTCTATCAGTGCGGGCGAACTTGAGACAGCCCGAGAGATCATTGGGGGCAAAGGATTTATCGAAATTAACGCGGATGAGATCGGCGGAATTTCCATCCAGGATGCCGCGAAATCTGTGGTTAAACGAGTCGTGCAATCCATTATCGATCACAGTCCTTCGAATAACTACGACATTTAATAAGCATGTCAGATACAGCGGTTGCCGATCAGGCAGCCGCTTGTTTGTTTTCGTCAAGAGCCCTTTAGGTAAGGAGAGTGATCTCTGAATTTGCTTTATCCTAAGGAAGGAGATCTGTATATAACCTATGTTATACTTTATTTGTTTTCCGCTAGTGGAGATTGTCCCCAGTGGATAGAATGGATAGAGTATGAACGGAGAAGATCGTTAGATGAGAAAGATGCTTGTGGCACTTATTGCAGTTAGCCTTGGCTGCTATATTTTATTATTTGGGCTATTGGAGGCAACGGAGAATAAGGGCATGAAGCCAGAATCGGCAAGGAACGGGACGTTGGATCTGACGACTTGGGATTTTGCTTCCGATGAGGTGGTATTGCTGGATGGACAATGGGAATTTTACTGGAATGAGCTACTGGAGCCGGGAGTTCAGCTGGTTTCATCACCGCATTTCATGGATGTACCCGGATTTTGGAGACATACAGCGCCAGATGGGACTCTTCAGGCAAAAGGGGGCGGCACCTACCGTTTGAAGGTGAAGCTAGCTCCTTCTTCCAGGGTATACGGGTTACGAATATCCAACATTCGGATGGCAAGCACAGTTTATGTTAATGGTGAGAAGGTAGGAGAGAGTGGTGTCCCTACGTTATCCCATAGTACATATGAATACGCGAACAGGCCATACAATGCTTTTTTCACTGTACAGGGTGATACGGCAGACATTTTGATTCATGTAGCCAATTATGAAAATACGCAAGGCGGCATCCCATATAGCCTTTACTTCGGGAGTGCCCAGGGCATTCAAGTCCATAACACCAACAAGAACATTCTTAATTTGACTCTGATTGTATCGCTGCTGATGCTAGGCTGTTATCAGCTGGGTGTATATATTATTCGAAAAAAGGAAGAAGGGCTTCTCTATCTCGGCTTAAGTTGTATTGTGATCGCCTGGTCATTTGCGAGTAACGGCGAGCGAATTATCGTAGAGTATTTTGATTTGCCAACGGAGGTCTATTACAAGATTCAGGCGGTCTCTTTATACCTTTCCCTGATTACAATGGTGTTGTTTATCAAATCCATGTGTAAAGGACTGATCTCTCGCTGGTTTATTAACACCCTTATCTATGGGATGGGAGTATATATTGCTTTTGTCTTGGTTACGCCATTCCAATGGTATTCCGACTTCAATATGTATGCCAGTACTTTTCAAATCGTGGCTTACATCATTATTGTTGGTGTGCTGCTCTATTCTTACCGTAGGCAACGATATGGCGAATTCACCAAGAAGAGTCTGGCGCTCTTTATTATGGCGTTATGCTGTTATTTCGTTGGTTTAATCGATTATGCCCTGTATCTAAGCAGTGTTACTACAGATTACAGGATTGGATATTATGCGATATTGGGATTTTGTTTTCTGGCGTCATTCATTATGTCCTACCGCTTCTCAGAAGCCTATAAGACAATCGAAGGAATGGCTATCAAGCTCCGGAAGGCAGACAGGCAGAAGGATGAGTTTCTACTCCAGACTTCACACGAGTTTCAGACACCGCTCCATGGCATCATTAATCTCTCCCAAAACATGCTGGAGACAGGTTCGGATGGACTTAACGCCACCCACATGCAGAATCTTTCCTTAATCCGGGATACTTCTAGAAGGTTGTCCGCGCTGGTGCATGACATTCTGGATATGGAGAAAATGAAGCGCAATGAGCTGACCATTCATCCTGCCAGTGTGGATGTCCGTGTAACCGTTTCTCTCGTATTTGATCTATTCAAGCATCTAATCACAGGAAAAAAAATCAAGCTGATCAATGCCGTGCCTAGCGAATTGCCTCTAGTCTACGCAGATGAGAACAGGTTGAAGCAGATCATCCATAACCTGGTGGGTAATGCGGCCAAGTTCACTCAGGAAGGCAACATTACGATAACCGCACGGGCAGTGGATGGGCAAGTCACCATCATCATTGAGGACAGCGGAGTAGGTATCGCTCAATCGGAATGGGATACGATCTTTCAACCCTTCGAGCAAGCACATTCTCCATATGAGTATGGCGGAACAGGCTTGGGGCTATTTATTTGCAGGAAGTTACTGCACCTAATGAATGGAGAAATCTATATCGATTGGTCTGAGCAGGGGCGTGGAACGGGCATTGCCTTTACACTTCCGATTGCGAATGATGAGGGGTATAGTGCCTTGGAGACAGCCGTAGCTCTAGAAAGTCACTCTACAGATCAAGATCAGATGCTGGTAGAAATACCCCAGCGGGGAGCAGGAAAATATACGATATTGGCAGTGGATGACGAAACGTCCAATCTTCAAGTTCTGTTCCGTGTGTTCACAAATGAACCCTACAACATCGTTTGGGCAACTAACGGAGCAGAGGCTCTGAAGATGTTGAATAGCCGTTCTGATATTGACTTGGTTCTGCTGGATGTGATGATGCCCAGAATGTCGGGCTTCGAAGTGTGTCGAGAAATACGTAAGCAGTTTTCTCTGTTTGAGCTACCTATTGTATTGCTGACAGTGCTTCATTCACCTAGCGATATTGCGGCTGGTTTTAAGGCGGGAGCTAATGATTTTGTGGTTAAACCCTTCGATGCCTTGGAGGTACGTGCCAGAACCGAAACACTGCTACAGTTAAAGAAGTCTGTTGAGGATGCATTGAAGGCAGAGCTGGATTTCCTCCAATCGCAGATCAAACCACACTTCCTGTTCAATTCGTTGAACTCCATTATCGCTTTATGTCGAACTGACGCGCTGCGTGCGGAGAAGCTCATTACGCACTTGAGCTTTTATTTAAGAAGAAGCTTCGACCCCAGATCAGACAGCTATGTACTGCTGCAAGATGAGCTTCAGTTGGTTGAAGCTTATGTGGCGATTGAACAAGCAAGATTTGAGGATCGACTTACCGTTATATATGATGTGCAGCCGGAAACGCTGAAGAAGAAAATTCTACCATTAACCATACAGCCTTTGGTGGAAAACGCGATCCGGCATGGCGTAATGAAGCAGGAGGATGGGGGAACGGTTCGTCTCTCCATCACATTGCATGAGGATACGGTTCATATCGAAGTATGGGATGATGGGGTCGGGATGAGTCCACAACAATTAGAACAGCTATGGAAATGGGAAGGCTCCCCATCTCAAAGAAGGGGAGTAGGTCTAGCCAATATCCACCGGAGATTGGCACATTTCTGCAAAGAAGAATTGAGTGTAGCTAGTGTAGAAGGAGAATGGACAAGAGTCCAGTTCCAGCTCAACATATGACCTTGCGCGAGAGCAGTGAAAGAGAGATGGGGATTCATGAAAGTTGTCATCATGGATGATGAGAAACTGGCAGTTATGCGGCTGCAGCAAGTTCTGGAGGACAGGCCAGAGGTTGAGGTCGTTGGGGCGTACACCAAATATTCCGAGTTGCTAAAGGATTTTCCCCGTTTACGGCCGGATGTAGCTTTTTTGGATATTGATATGCCAGGGATGAATGGTCTGGAGCTCGCCTCCACCTTACTGGAGATGGAACTAGACACGGAAATTGTATTTGTAACTGCCTATGATCAATATGCGCTGGAGGCATTTCGGGTGAATGCGCTGGACTATCTGTTGAAACCCGTAGATGAGAGTGTCCTGGATGGTACCATTAAACGTATTCTCAGACGGAAAGAACGGGCTCCTATAGATAAAAAGGATACGGGTGCTCGTATCCAATGCTTCGGTCATTATATTGTCCATCGTGCAAGCGATGGGAGGCCTGTCGATTTTCCGACGTCGAAGGCAGAGGAACTCCTGGCTTACTTCCTGATTCATAGGGATACGAATCTATCCAAATGGATCATATGCGAGAGCTTGTGGCCAGAGCATGAGCCCCACAAAGCAGAGCAAAACCTGCATACCACCGTATTCCGCATGAAGAAAACACTGCTGGAGAAAGGAATCAATATTAATTTAAGCTCCAAGAAGGGCTTTTATCATTTTCAGCTACTGGAATCTTGCGATTATGTTCGCTTCGATGAGTTAAGTAAGGGAAGTACCATGCAGATTGCTAACTCCCCTTCTGAAGCAGAGGATATTCTAAGGCTGTACAAGGGACAGCTGTATGGCTACAAGGATTATACCTGGTGTGAAGCAACAAGGGAGCGGGCTAATCAAAGCTTCCGAGACATGTCCAAGGCTCTGGCACGTGCATATATGCAGGCGGGAGAATATCGGCAGGCTCACGATTTTCTCCAATTCGTTCTTTCCATCATTCCTTACGAAGAGGAGGGGCATGAGATGATTCTAAGAATCTATATGCACTGGAAGGATCGAACCTCCTTTTCTATGCATTTCAATAAAATGAAAGAAACGTTCCAACAGGAGATGGGCTATGGTCCGCCGGCTCTTATGGAACGGCTGTTCATAGATATGATGAAAGAGGTATAATTCCAAGAGGCTCCGAGGTATTCCTTGATAAAAAGGGATGCAGCGGGGCTTTTTTGTGCTATTTTCTGAGATTTGCTTTTGTAAGCATTTTGTAAGCGTGGATGAGTAAAATTAGTGCTTGGGACCCAAGTGGTGTCGAAATAAGGGGGAATTACCCGATGGGTTGGAGTTCATATAAACGTATTGGAAGGAGAGCGCCTGAGCCTCATCCAGAACAGATCAAAGATCTGGACATGAATGAAGTCGGAAAATTGGACAGTAACAGTATCAAGAGGATTATGAATATGTATTTAGGGAGGAATAAAGAATGATGCAGCACGTTATGGGCAAGAACAAGCTTCGATCCTTGTTTTCTATTGTTCTTGTTTTCAGTTTACTTTTGAGTTCGTTTCAATCGATTGCTTTTGCGGATGATCAAACATTACTTGAGATCGGAACTGTTTCTGGAGATCCTGGGGATATAGTAGACGTTCCTGTATATATATATCCTGGGGATTATAGTATTTATGGCTATCAGATCAATTTTAACTATAATCTTAATAAACTTGAACCTGTGACAAAGGTAGCAACCTCTAAATGGAGTACAACTACCTTTAATGCGGGTTTAACTCCCGGCAGTTCTGAAGTGTATGTGCAAGCGAGTTTTGGAGAAGAACACCCCATTGTGAATGGAAAGCAAGAGGTATTTGTTTTACATTTCAGAATAAAGGAAACCGCGAGTGAGGGTTCAGCCCATATCATTCGGGCTTCGGGTGACTATGCGAGTATTGATGGAAACACAATAGTTATTGAACGTGACACTCCTGGTTCTGTCACGATAAATTCTAACCAAGGAAGTGGATCGGGGGGCTCGGAACCAACGGAGGCTCAATCACCGCAAATTACCCAAGGGCCTTTGGATAAAGAGGTAAATCTGAATGATATCAGTCCGAAGCTGAGCGTAACTGCAACAGTAAGCGACGGCGGAAACCTGACCTATCAATGGTACCGCAATACGAAGAAAAGTGTAGAAAGCGGAGTAATTGAAAAGATTGAGGGAGCGACGGAAAGCAGTTATGACGTACCCACGTCAATAGCGGGTACAACGTATTATTTTGTTGAGGTGAAAAATACAATTGGTTCCCAATCCAAAATAATGCCTAGCACAGTAGCCACAGTTGTGGTGAATCCATTAGTCGAGAGGGGAAGCTGGATTGATATAACGGGGTCAGAGAGACCGGTTTACGGACCAGTTGATGTCACAGTGGATGCCAATGGAACGGTCTATGTGGCAAGTTCTTCTACCATTAAAATGCGCTCTACCACGGGTAGCTGGACTGACATCACGCCAGAAGAAGGTCTTGAGCACATTTCGGGTCTGTCAGTCGACAGCAGTGGAGCCATTTATGTATCGCGCAGTAGCAGCGGTAACATTCTAAAATACGCTAACGGTGATTGGGAAGGCATTGGTGGTGAGGGGCTTTCTACACCGGTTGATGTGGCATTTAGTGAACAAAATCAGATTTTTGTCGCGGATGCAGAATATAGTAGAGTTAGTACGCTAGTTGGTGGATACTGGGGTAGCATCAGTAATATCCCTGTTTATAATCCAGTTGGATTAGCAGCAGGCGGCGGAAATATATATGTAACAGATGCTAGTAGTGGAGTTCTGAAATTGACGGATGATGGCTGGGAAGACATCACGGCTGGAGTATCCTTTAATATGCCAAAAGGAATAGCCGCGGATGCCAATGGAGATGTATATGTAGCGGATTACATTAATCAAATTGTACGGAAGCTGTCGGATGGCGTGTGGACAACGATCAGCACAATGGGCGATTTCGTCGGTCCATATGGTGTAGCAGTGGATATCGGCGGAAACGTATATGTTGTTGATAACGAGACCGGACATATTAAGAAGCTCGTTGCCAACGCAGCGGAGCCAGTTATTCATGCACAGCCAATTGGTCGGACCGTAGACCAAGGAACGGAAAGTCCGCAATTGAGTATACATGCAACGGTTAATGATGGTGGGACATTAAGCTACCAGTGGTACAGCAACACGATAAATAGCTTAGATAACGCAACGCTGATTGAGGGCGCGACAGGGAGCAGCTATTCTGTACCGACAACTCAATCAGGCACGCTTTACTATTTTGTAGAAGTGAAAAATACGAACCTTGCTGCCCGAAATCAAACGGCAACGGTCAACAGTGATGTTGTGAGTGTGACCGTGAATCCGGTTCAACTTCCGGCTTACAGCGTCACCTTTGATCGGCAGGACGGCTCTAATCCATTCTCTATGGGGGTAACTCAGGGTTCCAAGATTCCAGGGATCATCGTCAGTGAAAGACCGGGCTACACCTTTGAAGGTTGGTATAAGGATGCCGCAGGAACAACAAAATGGAATATCGAGACAGACGTTGTAACCGATGACGTTACCCTTTATGCAAAATGGACAGCTACAACGAATAGTGGTGGTAACGGCGGAGGAAATAATGGGAACAACAATGGTGGTAACAGCGGAGGCAATGCGGGTGGTGGCACTGGCACAGGGAATGCTGGCAGTAATAATAGTGGCACCACTGGAGGAGCTAACGGAAGTAGTACAACTTCCAACAATGATGCCGTCATTGTCTTGGTGAATGGCAAGGAAGAACGAATCGGCAAGTCCGTGGCTTCTACTGAGGGAGAACGTACGGTGACGACGATAACCGTTGACCCACAACAGCTGGACACCAAGCTTAAAGCTGAGGGACAAGGTGCAGTGGTGACTATACCGGTCTCTTCCGAATCGAATATCATTATTGGTGAACTGACCGGACAGATGGTCAAGAACATGGAAGAGAAGCAGGCGGTACTGGTTGTGAAAACTGGAAATGCAAGCTATTCCCTTCCTGCTCAGCAGCTCGATATGGATTCAATCTCCAAGCAATTGGGCACGTCGGTATCGCTGGAGAGTATTAAGATTCAGATCCGCGTCGCTTCTCCAGAAGCGAATATGCTGAAGGTTGCGGAAGATGCTGCGGCGCAAAATGCACTTACACTGGTAGCTCCTTCTTTTGACTTTACAGTCAAAACAATATTCGCAGACCAAGCAGTGGATGTGACCAAGTTTAATGTGTATGTGGAACGTTCCATTGCCCTGCCTGAAGGAATCAATCCAAACAAGATTACTACAGGTATCGTTACAGATCCAGACGGATCGATTCGTCACGTTCCGACGAAGGTCACGGAGGAAGATGGTAAGTTCTACGCTCAAATTAACAGCTTAACCAACAGTCTGTATTCGGTGGTATGGCACCCGTTGATGTTCCAAGATGTTGAAAATCATTGGGCTAAAGATGCTGTCAATGATATGGGCTCCCGCCTGATTGTGAATGGCGTTGGTAACGATCTATACAATCCAAATGCGGATATGACACGTGCCGAATTCGCAGCGATCGTGATGAGAGGTTTGGGACTGAAGCCAGTTGATGGCATAGCACCTTTTGCAGATGTGGATGCTTCCGATTGGTATAATTCTGCTGTTCTGACAGCCTATGAGTATAAGTTGATCGAAGGCTTTGAGGATGGAACCTTCCGTCCAGAAGAGAAGATTACTCGTGAACAAGCCATGGTCATCTTGTCCAAGGCTATGACAATTACAGGTCTTCAGGAGAAGCTGGCGATTAAGGACAGCCATGAACTCCTGAAGCCTTACACAGATGCAAGCCATGTCTCGGAATGGGCTAAAGCTGCTGTTGCTGCAAGTCTTGAGGCAGGTGTGGTCAGCGGCAGAGGAGGAGACGAACTGGCTCCGAAAGCCAATATCACCCGTGCTGAGGTTGCAGCTATCGTACAAAGAATGTTGAAGGCTTCTGACTTGATTTAAAGCACCGAAAGGGTTTCCCCATGCAGGAACAACTGCATGAGGGGGAACTCCTTTTTTATTCAAAAAATGTTGGTGGGTAGAAGCTGCTTATACTAACAATAAAAAAACCCGGATTGGCCCTTAATGCCAATCCGGGTTTTTACCTGCTACAATAGTTGTTCCATCAATCAACGGCAAAATGCACAACGGCACTATATAACATCTTGTTGTGAATTGGGTGGTACGTCACTTGATGCTGAACCTGCTTCACTCGCAGCATAAGCGCTTTGTTGATTCCGATTCGGTCTTCGATCGTACGCTCCAGTTCTTTGAAGTCATAAGCTTGCAAGCATTCAACTTTGTCTTTGATCATATCCAGTGAAATTTCCATGTTTGATCCAGGCCACCTTCATCTCACGATTTGCAGGTACAAAAGCCTGCCGAGCTTTAATTGTAGAGGAGCTTGTCCGGTTCGGCAAGAGCGTACAGCAAGAATAATAAGTACGATGGAGGCGGTTTGATTTCTATGCTGGGGGAGACAAAGCGGGAGTTGAGTTAGGCTTTGAGACATGACGGATAAACTCGTGCTGAAAATCAGCTTGAGACGTGATAAAATTGGAGAAAGGACAAGTGGAGGAAGGGGAAACCTGGATCCAAGTTCCATTGGGGTAAATAGCCAAGAGGGGCATCGCCCCTCTTTTTTATGCGAATCCATGAAAAACATTGCGTCTGTTCAGATTAAAAGGTATTCGTTTGGACGCAGCATTAACATATAATGCTGTTTGAACTACGCTGCGGTAACATGGTATAAGTGAAGATGGTGTAATTGAAGAAGAAGCTGCGACATTCGTACTAAATGGATGAACTAGGGAATGAACAGATATTTACTATTCTCGGGGCCATGTTGGTCCCGGTATATATAGAGGAGTTTTTAAGATGAAAGACAATTTTTGGCGTGAATTGCCACGACCATTTTTTATATTGGCACCGATGGAAGATGTAACAGATGTTGTGTTTCGCCATGTTGTGAGTGCAGCGGCCAGACCGGATGTATTTTTTACGGAGTTTGCAAATACAGAGAGTTACTGTCATCCGGAGGGGAACAAAAGTGTACGCGGGCGTTTGACGTTCACAGAGGATGAACAGCCCATGGTGGCTCATATCTGGGGAGATAAGCCGGAATTCTTCCGTGAAATGAGTATCGGTATGGCAAAAGAAGGCTTTAAAGGCATCGACATTAACATGGGTTGTCCTGTAGCCAATGTGGCGGAGAACGGGAAGGGGAGCGGGCTGATCTGTCGTCCCGAAACGGCTGCGGAAATTATCCAGGCCGCGAAAGCCGGGGGACTGCCCGTAAGTGTAAAAACAAGACTTGGTTTCACTGAAGTGGACGAATGGCGGGACTGGTTGACCCATATTTTGAAACAAGACATCGTGAATCTCTCGATTCATCTGCGCACAAGAGAAGAAATGAGCAAAGTAGACGCTCATTGGGAACTGATTCCGGAAATTAAAAAACTTCGTGATGAGGTAGCTCCTAATACACTGCTGACCATTAATGGAGACATTCCTGATCGTCAGACCGGCCTGAAGCTCGCTGAGCAATATGGCGTGGATGGCATTATGATCGGGCGTGGTATCTTCCAGAACCCGTTTGCTTTTGAAAAAGAGCCGAAGGAACATACCAGTGAAGAATTGCTTGGTCTGCTGAGACTTCATCTGGATCTCTATGATCAATATTCCGCACAGGAGCCGCGTTCGTTCAGCCCGCTTGCCCGCTTCTTCAAAATATATGTCCGTGGATTCCGCGGAGCAAGTGAACTCAGAAACAGCTTAATGAACGCTAAATCCACAAAGGAAGTGCGCACGCTGCTTGATGAGTTTGGAAGCAAGAATCATGATGAGGTTGAGGTACAAGGAAATTAAGATGCAGTAGGTTGGCGTAACAACAGACTAACCTTCGGGAAAACATGGCCGACTTGGCTGTGTTTTTTCTTTTGAAGACCACATCATAGAGGATAAGCACAGGTTATTGTATGATGGATGGTAGAGAAGCCACTTAAAGGGTGGTTATGAATATTGAACAAGGGAGAAATCAATGTCCTGGAGTAAATTGAAGCAACAACTGGAGAGCTTCCTTAGCCCGGCATTAGTCGGAAGAGTTGAATACCGCGCAACAAGCTACCGTTATGCACTTGATAAATCAGGAAGCTGTTACCTTTCCGTAGATAAGAAGAACGTGCTCAATATGAGTGACACAACAACTCCAATCCGCTGGTACCAGATGGAGCAGGAGATCAAGAACGATCCGAATATTGAAATTCCTGTGGATCACGAAGAGATTGAATCGATCCGAAAAGAGAGCAAAGGAGCCATTCCGGAGGAACGCCTTCACGTCATTGCAAGAAGCAGAAAAATCTCTGTCCTGGCCAAAGAGCTTCTGTCAGCTCAGTCATCATTAAGCAAATCCAATTTTACGGTTGCAGCGACTACGTTTTTATCAAGACCTATAGAGGAAAGTCTGGAGAGTCAGGATATTTTGCTGAACATTCTGGCTTTGGTAGACAGACGCGTTGGCAAAAAGCGGATTTTGAACATGTCCGAGAAGATCAAGTTAAAGCATCCAGCTGTGCAGTATTTTTATGAAATTCGGCGTAGGACGTTGTGAATTAGTTGAGAGTTAGATGTTTATCGTTTTTATTCTACGCTTGTTAAGCCTTGAATTGAATTCCTCATTAGTCATGTTATAATAAGGGCATGAACAGCTTATAATGCAAAGAGAGCCGTGCGACAACACGACTCTCGGAGCAATAGCCGCTTTTAAGGGCGGTGGGCTTAACAAGAGGATATACGTCAAGTAGACCGCAACCTTTGCTCGGGGGGCGGTCTACTTGTGTTTATTGGACAGCAGCGCTACAATCAGCGAACCGAAGGTAAGCATCAGCATAATTGCTTCAAACACTGTCACAAGGCATCACCTCCCTTCCGGGAGATTAGCCGACCGCCCATATCAGCCTTTCTATTGCTATCCGATTATACCATAATCTTCATTTCTCTCGATAGGCAATCAAAGTAAACAGGTAGCAAAGGATAAGTGATTTTGCTATAGCTTTTAGCTATAACTAGTTATCTTCTTTTGGTTATTCTTCGAACTCCGCTAGGCGTGCTATGATAGCCCTATACAACGAGGGGGTTATTTACATGACTGATAAGTTCCAGATCGTAGGAAGTTTGTTGCGGCCAGAAGAGCTGCTGACATATAAAACGCAAATTGAGCATCGTGATGATATCCAATATCCATTCTATGAAAATTTTGAAGGATATGCCGAGTGCGAGACCGCAGCGGTGAAAGAGGTCGTGCAAAAGGAAATCGAGCACAACCTGTCGGTTGTTACGGACGGCGAGTTCTCCAAGTCGATGTGGCATCTGGATTTTGTTTGGGGCTTTGACGGAATTGAACGCTATATTGCGGACCACGGTTACTTTTTCCGGGATGTGGACGGAACATCGAAATATGAAACTCGTAAAGATATCGGATTGCGCATTACGGGTGAACTGAGCGGTAAGAACCACCACTTCATTCAACTGTTCAAACAGCTGCAGGATACGGCAGGCGAT
Organism: Paenibacillus sp. FW104-T2; assembly: GCF_058789975.1. Lineage (NCBI taxonomy): Bacteria > Bacillati > Bacillota > Bacilli > Caryophanales > Paenibacillaceae > Paenibacillus > Paenibacillus sp. FW104-T2. The sequence goes on from NZ_JBYTCE010000013.1 coordinate 85,540, forward strand.
CAACAAACAAAACTTTGCGTACCGTCACCTTCCCATATCTTCGGTGAGCTGTCATGGTCGGATAACATCGGCGGTACGGATGCTGTATATCAGAACAAACAGGAGCTCAAAGCGGGTCTTGAGAAGGCATATAAAGAATTCGTAGCGGAATTCGCTGCGGCTGGCGGCAAAATTTTGCAATTCGATGACTGCCTCTGGGAGCTGTTTGCAGACGACAATCCGAACTCTCCATTTACCGGCGAGCACATTGATCAAGAGGAAGTAAAGGGTCTCGCTGCTGAATTTATTGAGATTAACAATAACGTAATTGACTTCGGTCACAGCCTGGGCTTGAAAATGTGGACACATAACTGCCGCGGTAACTACGATTCCCGCAACATGGGTGGTGGGTCTTATGCGAAGATCGCCAACCTGTTCCTGAAACAGTTGAAATATGACCGTTTCTTCCTGGAATGGGATGATGACCGTGCAGGTTCAATCGAAGCGCTGGAAGTGTTCAAGGACAGACCGGAAACGGAAATTGTTCTCGGCCTGCTGTCTTCCAAAACAAGTACACTCGATGATGAAGCACGCGTCATCCGTTTGCTTGACGAAGCATCCAAAATCATTGATAAGGATCGTCTGCTGCTCTCCCATCAATGCGGCTTTGCTTCCTGCGATGGCGGTAATGAGCTGAGCGAAGCTCAGCAATGGGCGAAGATCGACCAAGGTCAACGCATTGCGAAGCAATACTGGAATAACTAATTCAATAAAAGCACTATTTTAGATAAAAGGGATGACTCCAAGGGCCGTTTACGGGCCTCGTGAGGCATCCCTTTTTGTGTGCAGCCTGCTGCCTCGATCAACGCAGAAAACCCGACGCAGTAAGGTACATGTAGCTATTGGTCCAGCTTCCGTCATATATCACTCATGGCTAGAGAGGATAACCTCCGTGCTCCGTCTCTATTTTGGTCTGGAGATTTGGGATTAAACAGGAGAAGTCCATGCGGATCAAGAAGTTATATTATTCCAGGAATAGCCTGTGAAGTATGGTTGTGGAGATGATTTGATCGCTTATAAGAGTTCACTAGAGTTTATTAGAAGCATGAGGGGAGAGAAAATGATGACAGATAACCATGATCTGATAAATAGAGAACAATTGCTTACAGAGCTCGACTCGCTGGGGTATTCGGAAAGAATGAAACGGATGGCACTTCTGGGGCGCCAGCATGCAGGAGATGCGAATTATTCCGCGCTGCTTGTATCCTTGCTCGAAAGCGGCACTGCCTATGAGGCACATCTGGCCTTGACGGGTGCGGGTGTAGTGAATGATGCCCGTGCAGTTATACTGGCCTTGCAGCATCCCAAGGCAGGAGTTAGGGGCCGGGCGGCTAGGCTGCTGCCAGAAGTGGTGACTGACCCGGAATTTTCGATTGAAACCGAAATCACCCTGATGTCATACCACTGCCGCCGCCAATTGCTGCGGAGCATCGTGAATTCACATCGTCAGGATTGGGCAGAGCGGCTGCTGCCGATCGTGCTTAACCGCTGGGGAGCACAAGAAGGGGCCTTGTTACTGGCTGTGTGCAGCGAAGAGACGGTGCGCAGCAGGCTGCCAGAGCTGGGATATGCGTTACTGAATTGGCGGCTCCTAACGAAGTACCACCCCGATCTGGTGGCAGCGTACTTCAAGAATGCTTTGCAGCATGCAACGCACAGGGAAAAGACCCATGTATGGTGGACGCTCTCTTCCGCGATTGAAATACTGAGTGTTTCAAGACCGGCGATCGTGTTGGAATGTGCGCTTACCCTTGGGCCAACGGATACGATTCATCCAGTACTCAAGCAGCAGCTGGGGATTCTGATTCAGGCCAGCCCAGAGAGCGTATTTGAACTGCTGACACGTGAGGAGACACGGGGATATCTATTGAATCATGGCGTTCCGGCCGGCATTCTAAAAAAGAGAAAATGGTTCACCACAGCGCAGTGGACCACTCTGGCTGCATTGCTCGCAGATCAGCCTGTGCACCTGGCCAAGGTGCTGGATACTCTTGCGCCGTCGCATCGCGAAGCGATCTTTGATGCGGCTTATCTGGAAGATGAGCGGAAAACACGCATTTTCCCTACGCTGCTGCTGGATGTACTGCCACACCAGCTGCGTGACAAGGAAGCTGCCCGCATGCTGGAACTGCATGACATTCGTGATGATCGGGACGCCGTGCTCGAAACGACGGCACGCCGTGTCATTGATCATGCACGGGAGAAGCTGGAACAAGCCGTTCAGGTGTCTAATAGCGATGAGCGTGCAGCTGCCTATGCCCACCTCGTTCGAAGCACAGCACTTTCCCGGCGTGGTATGGATGAGACGCTTCGCTTCCTGACTCGAATCAAGAACGATCAGGATCCGGTACGCTTCATGGTTATGGCTCAGCTCTCCAACTGTCCTGCTCCCATGTTCAAGGAAGAGCATATTGACGATCTGACGGTGCTGGTGGATTGCGTCATTGAAGCCAGAGACACGTCATACGGGACAAGGTCCGCAGTGGAGAGACTGGCTTTTGCCATACTGCGTGAACATGCACTGGAGCCGAAGGGCACCCTGTTCAAGTTTGCTTTGAGAACGTTCGGAAGATTGACGATGCGGGACGGACAGTTTGCATTGTACTCAATGGACTGGGATAGCATACCGAGATCTGCACTGGAAGCGTTATTCGATGAGATCTATGCCTTTGGTGTAGAAGCAAACAAGCGCGAAAACACGAGCGTGATTCTGCGCATGGCAGATTTGTTCGGAAAAGCCGTGGATCGGTTACCGAAGCTCCAGCTTCTGCTGGAAGAACTGCTGCAGGCCAAAACGGTATCCCCGCAAGCGGTCCGTTACTGGCTGGCACCTTATAAAACCCGGGATGCAAGGGTTAGAGAATTGCTGGACAGAGACCCATCCTTCATCTCATTCCATGACGTATTCATGCATCTTCATCTGAAGCGTCAGGAGTGGCTGGACCCGTTTATATCGGGGGAAATCATCAAAGGCAAGCATTTATCGGGAAAAACCATTTATGTTGTGCCTGCGCATAACGGGTTTCATCGGTGGCTGCCGCGTCAGCAAAAGGCATTCGCTTCCCTGCTGGAACGGGTGGCACTCGACGCCAAACGAAGCTTCCATGAACGTGCATCTGCGATGCGCAGCTTGGCGAGCATGCCTGATTATATTTCCGATCAACTGGAAGTCCTATTGCAGGATGAGGAAGTGCATGTTGTGGAGGCGGCGCTGTATGCTTACTCATTATGGGAAGAGCCTGAGAAGGCACTGCCTGTATTGCTAAACAACCTGGATGGAGACCGGGCCCGGGTAGCCATGTACTCGATTCCAAGATGCATGCGCAGGGTCAGTCCGGTGATGTTGACGTCCATGCTGTCCGACCTGCTCCATCGGGAGAAATTGAAGATCACGGTCAGAAAAGAGGCCATTAGGCTGCTTGGGGCTTATAAAAGTGAAGAGAGCATGGAGCTTCTCATTCGTGAATACGAGAAACCGAATGTACACAAGGACGTGATGATCGCGATAGGCCATGCGGCCAGACAATGGCTGGATGATGAACGCAGCTGGGCCATGCTGAGTGCCATGGCTGCTTCCCCGCAGCGTGACATCGCACGAAGCCTGCTTAACCAGTATTCTGGCGGCATTCCCGTAGAAGCCCGGCCAAGGTATTTGCAGTTGATTATCGAGATCGCCGGACATGCCGATCCGGTTGTGGCAAGAGAGGCTTTCCAGGCGATGAGCCTGTGGGTGGATGGAAGTGAAGAGCAGGTGGCAGCTTCAGCCAGCAAAACCGTTCTGGATCTGGAGGACAAAGCTAGGTGGAAGGCAGCGATGGATACGCTAATTTCTGCTTGTCGTGAAGGAAAGGTGAATGACCAGGTCATTAACGTTTGCACACAATTGGCGGGCACGGAGACAAGAGCCGAATGGAATGCCAGCTCGGAGAGAGACCTTCCAGAACGGCAGCGACTGGTCGCGTTGATAGACAAGCTAATTTCATTGCCTCCACAAGCGAAGCGGGGACTCGTTCCTTTATATACAGGCATCATTGCTGCTCTTCAATCCCAAGAAACGCTGAGACCAGCCGTGATCAAGTTACATCTGGCGTTTATTGAGTGGAATCAGGTGGATCAGGCAGCGCAGCAATTGGACCCTGTGATTCAAATGGTGGACAAGCATCCGTATCTATCGGAGGTGGCCTACAGGCAGATTAATCGTGCAGCTAATGCGAGTGAGGCGTATTGGAAACCGGAGGCGATTCTGGATCTGGTGGACCAACTGAGAGGCCAGCAGCGAATTGCTGCCCAGTATCTTGGGCTTTCTCTGTTGAAGATTGCGGGAACCGCATTACTGTGGAATCAGGCTTGTACCGAACGCTTGCGAGCATACCGGAATCATGAGCATGAGGCCATTCGTATGACGGCATTGGATATTTGGACGGTTCTCGAATAGAAAAGCTGTTTGGATCGGGTGGTTACAAGGATAGATTGTTCGTTATGAATCTTCTACAAGAAGTCATTTTATTTTATCCGGGAGGGGAGCGAGACGATGCTGCATATAAGTAACTTCAAACTCTCTTCTGTCATTTCCAGCAACCCGAATATCTACCCGGATCATGTGTTCAGACACATGGCAGGGGAGGTGCTGCTGTTTGACCGAATCACGGTACTCTACGGCAGTAATGGCTCCGGCAAATCTACCTTGCTGAATCTGATCGCGAACAAGTTGGGAATGGCGGGCGCTGAGCGAATGTCCACTTATGGACACAGCATCTATGTTCAGCGGTTTATTGAGGAAAGCAGCTATCAACTTGGGCAGGATGAACACGAGCGTCTCGTATATAAGCTGCCCGAGGGGAGCCGGTACATCAAGTCAGAGGATCTGCTATATGAAATCAAAAAAATACAGCAAGAAAGTGTACTTCGCGAAGGGCTGCTCCATGAGCAATTCGTGCAGGGGAAGAGTAAGGAAGAGGTAGAAAAGCTGGAGCAGTCGTATGCGTTTAAGAAAAAGATGGATATCATCCAGTACTCTCAGGAGAAGTATTCGAACGGGGAGAGCTCGATGCAGTTTTTTGAGGAGCATTTGCTTCCCGGGCAGCTGTATTTACTGGATGAACCGGAAACGTCGCTGTCTCCCGCGAATCAAATCAAGCTGGCTGAACAGATGAACGATCTGGCGCGTTACTTCGATAGTCAATTCATTATTGCCACGCATTCTCCCTTTGTTCTGGGCACGCTTCATGCGAAGATCTACAATCTCGATGCCAGCATGCTGCAGACGGCAGAGTGGTATGAACTGGACAATGTACGATTCTTTTACGAGTTTTTTCATAAGCATCAGCGGTTGTTTGAATGAATAGGTGTAACATTCTAGTAAGAGGTATCCTGATGTCAGGGTACCTCTTTTTGCTATGCAATTTAACAGATTAGAGCCAGATGGAACTATTATGCACTCCTCTGCAATCTACTAATTCATTCCAGCCCAAATCTGCGAGAATATTGTGCCACTTGAATTTTGGCCGTATAACATTGAAATAAAAAGCTGACATAGCAATTAATTGCATTGATTTTTATGCAGATAATTGTATAATCTACTTAATTAACGTTAATTAGAATGGAGAAAAGGGGATGACCATGACCACCAGAACGAAGCTGAAGGAAGCCGCGCTGAGATTATTTGGGCAGAAGGGCTACGATGGGACGGCATTATCAGAAATTGCGAAGGAGGTCGGGGTCAAAACACCGGCAATCTATGCCTTTTTTGAGAGCAAGGAAGATCTGTTCATGACGGTCTTCGAAGAATCGATGAGCGCCTATAACGAATATATCCAAGCGATGGCGGAAACCAGCAAAGGAATGAATACGGAGAAAAAACTGCATGCGCTGCTGCTTCGCCAATATGATTTTCATCGAAACAAAACAGAGCTTGCCGTGTTTGCCTTCCGGTATTTGATTTTCCCGCCGGATTTCCTATTGGAAAGAATGCAGGAGGCATTCGGACGTTTCGATACATTGCTGAGCAGCATTATCGGCGAGATCATGCAGGAAGGTCTGGATCGCGGCGATTTGGCTGCCGTTCCGATGGAGACGCTGGTGGATTCGTTCCTGACCTTGATGGACGGGCTGGGCATGCAATATTACTACTATAAATCGCCGGAGCTGTTCGAACGGAAACTGAAACATGCCTTTGAGATGTTCTGGAGATCCGTCGCAGCTTAGGCAATCAACAAGATTGTACAGAAAGCAGAGGGTGGAACATGAGCAACGATACGAAAATAGAAGATTACGAACGGGAACCCGTACCCCAGCATTTAAGAAAATCATGGCTGTCAATGGCATTTGTCTGGATTGCGATCGGGATTGATCTATCCGCCATGTTTCTGGGAGCACAGCTCGGCGCAGGCATGAGCATCGGTGACTCGCTTACTGCGGTCATCGTAGGTTCCGTCATTTTGGGTATTATCGGGGCAGTGTGCGCCTATGTTGGGGCCAAAACAGGCTTGTCCACGGCCATGATCAGCCGGTTTCTGTTCGGGAACAAAGGAGCACTCATTGTCTCCGTCATTCTCGGAATTTCATCGCTGGGCTGGTTCGGCGTACAGGTCGGCTTCTTCGCTTCCAACTTCCAGACGGCGTTAAGCGAGCTGTGGGGTTGGCACTGGTCGCTCTGGGTACTGTCGATGATTGGTGGACTGCTCATGATGTCCACGGCGATCTGGGGCTATCGGGCCATTGAGAAACTAAGCGTCTGGTCGGTACCGCTGCTCGTTGTATTTATTATTTTCGCGCTGGTCTTGGCGCTGAACGGCGAAGGCGGAAGCACGGTCTGGTCACCGTTCGAGGGTGAGGCAGTGCCGATGGGAACGGCGATCTCGCTGGTCATTGGAATCTTTATCCTGGGGACAGCACTGTCTCCTGACATAGCACGCTGGGCCAAGACACCCAAACATGCGATTACGGCTGCGTTTGTCGGTTTCTTTGTCGGCAACAGCTTCATGACGATCATTGCCATCTTCTTGTCTCGGTCGATGGATTCCGACGATCTGACCGGCATCTTCCTGACGCTCGGACTCGGCATTCCCGCCATTCTCGTGCTGACACTGGCACAGTGGACAACCAACACGAACAATTTGTATTCCGCAGGATTGGGTTTCTCCGTCGTATTCAGACGAGTGCCCAAATCCGTCATTACAATCATTGCAGGTTTGATTGCGACAGCACTCGCTTGCTTTGGTATTTATGACCGTTTCATGACGTTCCTCACATATATCACGATGCTTGTTGCACCGCTGGGCGGTATATATACGGCAGAGTATTTGCTGGTGAACAAAAACAGATTCTCGTTTGAAGGGCTGGACAATAATCGGAGCTGGATTCCTCGCTCCATCGTGGTATGGGTTCTTGCCACATTCTTCGGATTCATGACAACGATGGCTCCGGATGGACTTGGTTGGTTCCAGGTGACGCAGGTTCCGGCGCTGGACAGCTTCTTGATGGCATTTATCGTACAAGCCATCATAGGCAAATGGGTAGCAAAGAAGGGATGAAAGCATGAACAAGGCAGCAAGATTAACTACACTTGATGAACAGGCTATTGAATATATTGCAATTGGCGCAGCGGTGCTGGGCACAGGCGGCGGGGGCGACCCGCATGTCGGTAAATTGATTGCCATGGAGGCCATCCGCAAGCATGGGCCGGTCCGAATCGTACAGCTTGAAGAACTGGATGATGAAGGACTTGTCGTACCGGTATCGATGATTGGTGCACCTACAGTGATGCTGGAGAAAATCCCTTCGGCAGAACAGCTGACCAAGCCGCTGGATTTGATGGAAAGAGAGCTTGGCCGTAAAGTGGATGCCGTCATGCCGATCGAGGTCGGTGGCGGCAATTCACTCGTTCCGGTCATTGCGGCGGCGCAGCGCGGAATTCCGCTTGTGGACGCCGATGCGATGGGGCGGGCTTTTCCCGAATCGCAGATGGTCACGTTCCATCTGGAAGGCATCCCGTGCAGTCCAGTGGCGATGGCAGACGAGCGCGGGAATAGCGCGTTGATGCATACGATTGATGGCGTATGGGAAGAGCGCATGGCACGTGCGCTGACCGTAGAGATGGGCGGTTCTGCTTCCATCTGCGATTATCCGGTATCTGGAGCGCAGGCGAAGCAGAGCGCCATCGGGGGGACGCTGACGCTCGCTTATGAGATCGGGCGGACGCTTTTTGAAGCGAAGCAGGAGAAGCTGAATCCTGTGCATGAACTGCTCACGAAGCTGCATGGACATGCCTTGTTCCATGGGAAGGCCGTGGATATCCGCCGCCGTATGGATGGCGGTTTTACACGGGGCGAAGCGGTATTTGAAGGCACCGGGGAGAACAAGGGTAAAACGATGCGGCTGTTCTTCCAAAACGAGTTTTTGCTCGCTACCGTTGACGACCAACCGCTGGCGATTACGCCTGATCTGATCACACTGTTGGACCAGGATACGGGTATGCCGGTAACGACGGAGAATCTGAAGTATGGTGCCCGGGTGACGGTAGCAGGCTTGCCATGCGATGACAAATGGCGTACACCAAAAGGTATTGAGACGGCGGGGCCGCGATACTTCGGATACGATTTCGACTATGTGCCGATTGAGACGTTGGTTTTGAAAGGAGGTGCGGCGCAATGACCAAGGGTACGATGACTGAACCAAACACAAACCAGGTTTACCGGATCGGCATTGATGTAGGGGGCACGAATACGGATGCCGCCCTGCTGGATTCCAACTTGCACTGCGTGCACAAGGTCAAGGTTCACACTACGGCTGACGTTAACGAAGGCATTGTAGAGGCTGTTCGCCGCCTGCTGCAGGAGAGCAGTGTGAATGGCGCGGACATTCGCTACGCGATGCTTGGCACTACGCACTGCACGAATGCGATCGTGGAGCGCAAGCATCTCGGCCGGGTCGGCCTGATTCGTATCGGCGCTCCGGCAACGACAGCCGTTCCGCCGCTTGCTGGCTGGGACGAATCGCTGCGCGCGGCGGTTGGACCGCATAGCTATATCGCCTCTGGCGGTTATGAGTATGATGGACGTAAGATCGCGAGTCTGGATGAAGCTGAGATTGCTGAACTGGCCAACCGGATGAAGGGCGAGGTTGACGCTGTAGCGGTGTGTGGGGTCTTTGCCCCGGTGAACCGTGACCAAGAGAAGCGGGTTGGCGAGATCATCCGCGAAGTGCTGGGTGCTGACATACCAGTTACCTATTCCAGTGAGATTGGCAGCATCGGACTCCTTGAGCGGGAGAATGCATCTGTGCTGAACGCGGCACTGCTGCAAGTCATTGCAGGTGTCGTACGCGGCTTTGAAGAAGCGCTGAACGGCTTCGGCATCCATGCGCAGCTCTACATTTGCCAGAATGACGGCACATTGATGAAGAGCGAATATGCACTCCGTTATCCGATTCTGACGATTGCCTGCGGACCGACGAATTCCATTCGCGGCGCTGCACACCTGTCCGGTCTGACGGATGCGCTGGTCGTTGACATTGGCGGTACAACAACGGATATTGGTGTGCTTGTGCAAGGCTTCCCACGCCAATCGTCGGCTGCGGTGGATATCGGCGGCATTCGCACGAATTTCCGGATGCCGGACATTTTGTCCATTGGTCTCGGCGGCGGTACCATTGTCCGGTTGGATGACGCTGGCGGCGTAACGGTTGGCCCCGACAGCGTTGGCTATGAGCTGACGAAACGGGCCCTCATCTTCGGCGGTGATACGCTGACAACGACGGACGTGGCGGTGAAGCTGGGCCGGGCCGTATGGCCGGGCACCAACGCGGATGCGGTGGACGAAGCCGTGTGCCGTAAGGTGGATGCCGTCATACAGCAGAGCCTGGAGGACGCCATTGACCGGATGAAAACGAGTGCCGATCCAGTTGATGTCATTCTGGTTGGCGGCGGCAGCCTGCTGGTGCCGGAGACGCTCGCCGGGGCGAGCCGAATCATCCGGCCAGACAACTATGATGCGGCGAATGCGATCGGCGCAGCACTGGGAGAGGTTAGCGGCGAGTCGGAGCGTATCTATTCACTGGACGACTGGAAATATGACGATGTCATGCAGGATGCCAAAGAGAGCGCCGTGAACGAGGCGACGGCAGCTGGCGCGAACCCGGAGACGGTACAAATTGTGTCCGTCGAGGACATTCCAATTGCCTATTTGCCAGGCAACGCACTGCTCGTGAAAGTGAAGGTTGCGGGCAAGCTGTAATACCATAAACGATATGCCCTCTATGCTCTGTAGCATTATCTGCTGCATGAAAAGCATGGCACAACCAATCAGGCATTCATTTAACGCTTCTCGGCGCGGAATGATGCATAAACAGAATAATATGAATATGAACTGGTGGTACGGATCAAATTCCGTATCACCTTTTTATTTGGGAGGATAGTTTTACTTGATGAGATAGGATTAAGAAATGCAGGGAAACTGCAGATCCATACTCCAGTGGATAGCGTTCTTTTTTTGATATCACCGTAATGGTTCAGGTTCGGGAAAAGGAAAATAAGCACAATGAAGTAAGATGTTTATTTCAAGGAAATGCCCTCGACTCGGGTATCTAAATATGCCACAATAGAGGATCAGGTGCACGGGAGAATGGACCCGCAGGCACAGCAATGCAAGCCGCAAATCGCTAACAAAATAACGCTCAATAATTTATACTAAATAAGCCAGAATATATCGAAGGAGCTGCCGAGCCCGCTATGAACAAAAAAGAAGTTGCCAACATCCGCAAGCAATTTAAGATGGATCACGATCTACTGAATATTTACGATATCCTCAATGTCTATATTACGAAGGAAACGAATGAAGTCTATCACTGGGAGCGCCATCCGTTTGAACTGGTGGACCGGGAGAAGCAGGAGTTATACATGGGAAATTTCAAAAAACTGCTGACCGGCGAACTGGATCAAAAATTGTTCGAACTGAAGTTTCAGGAAGAAGCCGAAGAGCCTGCGCAGGTACTGCTTCATCAGGCACTCGTAACGGGTGATCCGGAAGAATGGCAGGACATGATGCTGCTGCTCGTGGACCGAATGCTGGCGGATGCCAAGTATGAGCGGGACATGGTGGTCACATTTGTTCGGGGACAGTATTATTTGCCGACCAAGGCGAGAAACGATGAAGCGGAAGAGAGCGAGAAGAATGAGGTGTTTGCCCATCCGTTTATCTTATGCAGTGTGAACTCCACGGAGAAACAGCGGAAAACTCTCCTGTTCGATTATGTGGAGCGGGAGTTCAAGTACAATGTCATTGTCGATCCGATTATCAAGTTAAGCACGCCGGAGCAAGGATTCCTGTACCCTAGCGTGACAGACAATTATTCCGATGTGAATCGGATTCTATACTGTACGGGAAAATCGAATTTCCCGGATCCGCATTTTGTCGAACAGGTATTGAATGGAGAAAGATCCGTGACGGCACTTGAAGAGCGAGCGATCTTCGAAGATATCGTCAAGGAAGTGGCTGGGGAAGAGCTCGATTCAGCTACCATTGCTCAGGTGTACGAAGAGATTAACCGGGTGATTGAAATCAACGAAGAGTCGAAGGAGGAAGAGCCTCCGAAGCTGGATTATAAAGATCTGGAGCGTGTACTGAACGCCAGCGGGGTGGAGGATGTGACGACCGAGAAGGTGGAACGGGCATTCGAAACGATCGTGGACAATAAAAACTATGAGATGAAAGCGACCAGCGTTATGCCGAAGTTTACTTCCAAGTCCATCAAGATCGAAACCAAGGTCGCTACGATTTCGATCAGTCCGCAGGATTTGAGATACGTCAAGCAGGTGAATTTCCAAGGGAAACGCTGCATCATGATTGAAGTGGACGAAGATGTTGCGATTGAAGGCTTTACGCTGGCGTCAGAGACACTTATCCAATAAAAAAGCATTAACGCAGGCAGGAGATGACTTACGATGAACAGACTGCTTATGACCCTGATTGCGGCCGCAACGATGTTGACGGCTTGCCAATCGAACCAGACGGATACCGTGAACCCCTCGGGGAGCAGCGAACAATCCACACAGACCGAGACGGCGCAGCCAAACAACGAACCAACCGAAGAACGTACAAGCCAGAGCGAGTGGTCTTCCCTTCCCGAATATGACATGATTGTTCAGAAGGTTGATTCCCAGGATTATACCTTTCGAACGGTAACCGATAATGAAAATGAACGGATTCTCTTACTCACGAACCAAGATGGTAAGGAGAAATACAAGACCATTTTTATCAAAAACACAACTCGTCTTAAAATCATTGACATTGATGGAGGCGGACAGCTCTTCAACGATGTTTTGGAAAATAACTGAGGCCTGGAGTAGACAAAATAGCCCAATTTCAATATGAAGGAGCGCTGCGTAATGAATTTGGAAGAAGTGATGCAGGAGCTTGAGGCACTTGGCAAGGAGCGCACGAAAAAGATATACATGTCGAATGGTGCTCATGAACCACTCTTCGGCGTGGCTACAGGTGCGATGAAGCCGATCGCCCGCAAAATCAAAAAGGACCAGGCATTAGCCGAGCAGCTGTACGCAACAGGGAATTACGATGCGATGTATTTTGCGGGTGTTATTGCTGATCCAAAAGCAATGACGGAAGCGGATTTCGACCGTTGGATTGAGGACGCATATTTTTACATGATCTCCGATTTCATCGTTGCCGTTACACTATCCGAGACAGATATTGCACAGCAAGTCGCAGATCGGTGGATTGCTAGCGGCGAAGAACTGAAGATGTCGGCAGGCTGGAGCTGTTATTGCTGGCTGCTGGGCAATCGTCCGGACGCTGAGTTCTCCGAGGATAAGCTGAGAGGGATGCTGGAGAACGTGCAAGCCAAGATCCATCAATTTCCCGAGCGCACCCAGTATTCGATGAGCAACTTCGTGTATACCGTGGCCGTATCCTACGTTCCGCTGCATGATAAGGCTGTCGAAACGGCGAAGGCGATCGGTCCCGTTGAGGTTCAGAAGGACAAGCCCAAGAGCAAATTCCTAAATGCTTCCGATAATATTCAAAATGCCGTAGATAAAAATCGGATTGGTTTCAAACGTAAATATGTAAGGTGTTAAAGGAAGGCAATGCACGTGATTTTATCTGGATTTCACATGGTGAATATACATTATTTTCAAGTAGTTGTTGACAATCCAACAGCTCTAAAATATAGTAAACACATCAGATTAATGTAAATTGTGGTTGTTCAAATGTTAACCATTGAATGGAAGCTGACTGGTTTATCCAGAGGCTCAGAGGACAGCGCTAGTCGTTGTCAGCTGAGCCTTTTTTGCTTAGGTACCCCAATATAAATTAGAGAGGTGAAGTCAATGGCTGCTGCTGAAAAAATCAGATTTGAGAGTGTCACCAAAACGTTCACGGTCCGCGATCCCAAGCAAAAGGAAGCAACTCAGGCATTTACTGCTGTAAAAGACCTGGACTTTTCGGTAAGAAAAGGTGAGTTTATCACCATCGTGGGTCCGAGTGGCTGCGGAAAATCAACCTTGCTTGATATGATCAGTGGACTATCCTCACCGACACAAGGACGCATTTTAATTGATGGCCAAACCATTACTGGCCCAGGGCTTGACCGGGGCATTGTCTTTCAGCAGTACGCTTTATTTCCGTGGAAGACGGCACGCGGCAATATTGAATTTGGTTTGGAAGCCAAGGGTATTCCGAAGCAGGAGCGTAAGGAGCAGGTGGAGCATTTTCTGTCGCTAGTCGGGCTTACTCACTTCGGAGACCGCTATCCGCATGAGCTATCCGGGGGGATGAAGCAGCGTATAGCCATTGCCAGAAGCCTTGCCTTTAATCCGGATGTCTTATTGATGGATGAGCCCTTTGCCGCATTGGATGCCCAGACGCGTGAATCCCTGCAAAGTGAACTTTTACGTATTTGGCAGAAGACCCAGAAGACCATCATTTTTATTACACATGGTATCGATGAGGCGGTTTATCTTGGAGAACGAGTAGTGGTATTGACGCCAGGACCCGGTATGGTGAGACAAATTGTGGATATTCCGCTTCAATCACGATTGGAGGATGCGGATATTCGCTCCCATCCCGACTTTGTGAAGGCCCGCCATGAAGTATGGAGTCTGCTGCATGAACCTGAATACCGCGGTGCTTATATCTAATTGATCAAAGGAGTGTATTCCCATCGAATCTGTAAAGACTGCCCATTCAACCCTACGGCTTGGTAAACGAAGTCCTGCTGCCTTTTCTGGTATGCTGAAGTTGTTCAAACAGTCGATCGTGTTAATTGCCTTGGTCTTACTATGGGAGATTGCGCCAAGGACAGGCTTGGTAGATGCAGCGTTTTTCCCTGCCTTTTCCGAGGTCATCCGGGCATTGTGGAGTTTGATCGTCTCAGGTGAGCTTTTCACTCACTTTCTCGCGAGTATCATTCGTTCATTCAGTGGTTTCACCTTAGCCTTACTTATTGCAATCCCGTTAGGATTACTGATTGGCTGGTATCCATTAGCCAGACAGCTGTTGAATCCCGTGCTGGAATTGTTTCGAAATACGGCTGCATTAGCGCTGCTTCCGGTATTCATGCTGCTGCTGGGAATCGGTGAAACCTCCAAGATTGCGATCGTCCTCTTTGCCTGCACATGGCCCATTCTTCTCAATACGATTGCTGCTGTCGGCAGCGTTGATCCCTTGCTGATCAAGGCAGCAAGATCGATGAATATTAAATCTTTCAGATTGTTCCTCAAGGTCATTCTGCCGGCATCGGTTCCCACGATTTTTACGGGGATTCGCATGGCAGGGACAGGGGCTATCCTGGTACTTATAGCTGCTGAAATGGTAGGGGCCAAGGAAGGCTTGGGTTATCTCATTACGTATTCCCAATATAACTTCCAGATTCCTCAGATGTATGCCGGGATATTAACCATTGCTCTGCTGGGGTTGTTAATCAACCAAGGGCTCAGCATGCTGGAACGTAAATTTTCCAAATGGAAACAGCAAGTGAATGAGTAGTTCTGTTCAAATATTCCCTCATTATTTTTTTATCATTAATCCTTACTAAATCAATTGAATTAATGCGTTATGAATAAGCATCGTTTGGAGGAGGAGAAGCGAGATGAAACGAACATTAGGCATTCTTGTACTTGCAGGCTTGGTCAGTGGTGTCCTATCAGGCTGCTCAGATCCCAAGACCTCCGCGAAGAGCGGAGAAGAAGATCAAGTTCTGCAATATCAGTCTTCACCTGGAAGTGTTTCTTTTCCGGAGCTGGCTGCAGATTTGGGCTACTTGGGGGACTTGAAACTGGAATCCATAGGCGACAGCGTTGGGGGACCGGAGAGCATTCAATTAACGGCGACGAAACAAATCGACTTTGGATCAGCTTTTAATGGAGCCATTATCAAATCCTACTCCCAAAACGTAAAAATAAAATCGGTCGTCGGCTCATATGGCAGTGATGAACATACGTACATTGGCGCCTATACCCTTGGGGGGACGCCAATCCAATCGGCCAAAGATTTTATTGGGAAAAAGGTAGGCGTCAATATTCTCGGGGCCCATTTGGAGTTTGTCCTCAAAGACTATTTACGACAAGGCAATCTGACGGAAAAAGAAATTGAACAGGTCACGTTGGTGACTGTCCCAAGTTCAAGTGCGGAACAGGTGCTGCGGAATCAACAGATCGACGTGGTGATGTTAAGCGGAATCGGCCGGGACAGGGCTCTGGCAACAGGAGGAATTACTGAAATTTTTAGAGATATTGATGTGTTTGGTAAGGAGTTTACCGCAGGCGACTATTTCTTCAGCGAGGATTACATCCGGGAGAATCCGAATACGGTGAAGCAATTTGTTGACGGGGTTGCCAAAGCCATTGACTGGGCTCAGACCACACCTAGGGAGGAGGTCATCTCGCGGTTTGAGGATATTGTGAATCAGCGGGAACGCAAGGAAACGACGGAAAACCTTAAATATTGGAAGAGTACAGGCATATCGGAAAAGGGAGGCGTCATTACTCCATCGGAATACGGAACTTGGATCGACTGGCTTGTGGCGAATGGTGAGTTAAAAGAAGGTCAGTTAAAACCGGAAGACTTATATACCAACGAATATAATCCGTTTGCTCAATAATCTTTTCATATATACCGCAAAATTCAAACACACGTTAACGGAGGAGGCAGTACCGATCTGGAGAAGCGAAGCGTTCGCCTGAAAGCTTTCTGAAAGAAAGCTGCATCGGAAGCATAGGCTTATCACCGGATTTTCCCCTTAGAAAAAGGGAATCAAAAAATCTGGGGATAACAGCGATCGGAAGATGGTACTGCACTCGCAGTGGCCTTGTGTGATAGATAAGTGTGGTTTATATGAATAAGTTTTTAACCAAAATCAGATCAGGGAGTGGTTCGTATGACTAGAAAACAAATGAAACTGGGAGCTTTCATTAATCTGCCGGGACATCATGTAGCAAGCTGGCGTCATCCTTCTTCAGGTGCAGGCCGTGCATTCGATCTGGATTATTTAACGGAGATTGCACAGACCGCTGAACGCGGTAATTTCGATATGATCTTTTTCGCCGATGTCCTGGGCCAGCGGCTTTCCGGTAATGCACACTCCTCATTGAAGCTGGACCCGGTTATCATCATTTCGGCCCTCGCGGCTGTGACGAAGAATATAGGGTTAACGGCCACGCTGACCACAACCTATAACGATCCGTACCATGTTGCGCGTAAATTCGCAGCGATTGACCATCTATCCAAGGGACGGGCTGCCTGGAATGTCGTCACATCCGCCAACGAAGGAGAAGCTCTTCTGTTCGGTAAAGAAAAGCATCTGCAGCACGCGCTCCGGTATGAACGTGCTGAGGAATTCGTGGACGTTGTCAAGCAGCTATGGTTGTCCATCGAGGATGAGGCGCTTGTCATCGACAAGGAAAATGGAAGATATTTGGATGTAGAGAAGGTACATCCGGTTAACCATGAGGGGGCATGGTTTAAGGTGCAGGGAGCCCTGGATTCCCCAACAACACCGCAAGGGCATCCCGTGATTGTTCAGGCCGGATCTTCGGAATCCGGCAAAGAGCTGGCAGCGAAGACGGCTGAGGTCATTTTTACAGCTTGGCAAACGCTTGAAGAGGCACAGGTCTTTTATCGGGATGTCAAAGGCCGACTGGCTAAATACGGACGCAAGCCGGATGATCTGAAAATCATGCCTGGTGTGTTCATTACGGTGGCCAAAACCGAAGCAGAAGCCCTGCTGAAGCAGCAGCAGTTAAACAGCTATATTCTGCCTGAAGTGGGATTAGCATATCTCTCTGCTTTTACGAATATTGATCTGTCCGGGTATGATGTCGATGAACCACTTCCGGAGGCAAGCTCCATCGAAGATGAGACCAATCCCCGAATCCGCTATAACATCATTCGGGAAATTGCGAAACGGGAGAATCTACAATCGATACGTGCTATCTATGAACGAATCGCAGGAGCACGCGGTCATCGGGAGATTGTCGGAACTCCGGAACAAATTGCGGATCAATTGGAAGAATGGTTCCTGAATGATGGTGCAGATGGCTTTAATATTATGCCGCCTCATTTCCCGGAGGGCTTCAACGATATCATCGAACTGGTGGTCCCTGAATTGCAGCGGAGGGGATTATTCCGTACCGAATATGAGAGCAGTACCCTTCGAGGGAATCTGGGGCTGTCTGTACCTGCCGTAAAAACACCCGAAAAGGCATTAACTGGTGCGAGCACAGGTGAAATTGTGTAAGGCATTGGCATTAACATAACGCAGCCGTTCATGGTTGCGTTTTTTTGTTGGGCCAACGAAGTGACCTCCATAGGGAGAAGGAAGCTTATCTTCTCGCCTTTTAAGCCTGGTCCTAGACCCATCCCGTAAACTCCAGTATGGATGCTTTGGCAGACTGTACTTCGGTTTGTGCACTTTTGCGCCACGCTTTGGGGGACTGCCCCATCAGTTTGGAGAAGCAGCGATTGAAGCTGGAAATGGAATGAAAACCGACTTGCTCGGAGATCGACAGAATGGAATGGTCGGTGCTCTTCAGCTGCTTGCAGGCCTCTTCAATTCGTGTGCTGTTGATGAATTCGAGAGGTGTCGTTCTCATAATCTCATAAAATTTTCTGCGGAAATGCGTTGTGCTCAAGTGGCACAGATCGGCCAAAAAGTCGATGGTTATGGGGGTCATGTAGTTCTTGGTGATGTGCTCGAGTACAGGGGAGATGACAAGGTCCCCTTTCAAGCCATGATCTGTACCCTGTTCTGACAGAGGGCGATTCCGGGAATGAATTCGAAGGAGCTCGATATACAGGGATAGCATCATGCCGTAGGCACTTTCCTGATAATAGGGATTCTGCTGTCTCAACTCCTCTACGATCGATGTGGCAAGCGTGTACACCTTGGGATGCTGCTCCTTGCTGAGCACACAGTTCATTCCCTGTACTGCCCACAGATTTGGCTCAAAATCACGGTATGTACCTTTTAATGAATGCTGAAACAGGTCCTCCGGCGAAAAGAAAATATAAGCCCACAAACTGGCTGTGCCAGGCGTGCTGTACGTTGTATGAGGAAGATATCGCGGAATGAAGGTCACATCGCCGGCCTGAAAGGGGACGGATTCTCTCTTGATCTCCATAATGCCGCTGTCGGAGTAGCAGATGCCAATCTCCAGATGGTTATGAAAATGAAGATGCTCGCTCTTGATATCGGATATTTTCCAGCGTTCACCGCTTAATAGCAGGACGGGAAAATGGATGGGCAGGCTGTAATGACGGTATTCAATAACAGGCTTCTTTTTTTTAGGCATATACGATCCCCCTATTTGTTAATTGGAGTCCATTTTAATTAGAAACTACGGCAAAGGTAACCTTTAAAAAGGATGAACTTCTACAATTACACGGTAACGGAGAGGGCTGAACAAATCTGGAGAAGCGAAGCGTTCGCCTTTATCGCCTGATATTTCCCATAGAAAAGGAATCAAAAAATTCTGGGGATAACAGCGATCGGAAGATTGTTCTGACAGCGGAGTGACTTAGTGTGAACCTTTGAGTTTATTCATAAATGGTTGAAATTGCGCAGTTTTGTTACGAATATGCTTAGATTGACACCATTTTACTGCGTAGAATGGAATAAGTAAAGCGTTTACAATACGAACGGACACCTCTCAGGGCGCACTTGGGGGCATGTGTCCAGGAGAGGGGAATACCGATGCTTCAAGTGAAATATGACAGGGAAGAGATTTTAAAGGTCATCGATAATGTCACCCAAAAAACACTATCCATGGATCTGACATGGGACTGGCCTTGCGGTGTAGCCTATTACGGTGTAACCAGAGCCTACCAGACGACAGGCAACAAGGAGATTTTGGACAGGCTGGTTCAGTGGGCGGATGAATATATTGAGCTGGGCCTGCCGAGCTGGACGGTAAACACCTGTGCCATGGGACATATGCTGATTACGTTGTATGAAGAGACAGGGGACCAGAAGTATTGGGATATCGCGCTGAGCAAAGTGGATTATCTCCAGAATCATGCGCTCCGCTTCGGAGACAACGTGCTGCAGCATACCGTATCCGTTGCCAATGACTTTCCGGAACAGGCGTGGGCGGATACCTTGTTTATGGCTGCATTTTTCCTGCTGCGCGTAGGCAGCAAGCTGAAGGATGAAGCCATGATTCAGGATGCGCTGAATCAGTATTACTGGCATATCAAATACCTTCAGGACCCAAGCACAGGCTTCTGGTATCACGGGTATAACAATGTCAATAAGGACCATATGTCCGGATTTTACTGGGGAAGAGCGAATGCCTGGGGTGCCTACACCATGTCACAGGTGAAACCTCAATTGAAGGACTGGTATTTATATCCGCAGTGTATGGACATTGAGTGCTCACTTCGGGACCAACTGGCAGCCTTGAAGCTGGTTCAGACGGACAACGGCTTGTGGAGAACGGTGCTGGACGATGAGGAGTCCTATGAAGAAGTATCAGCGTCTTGCGGTATAGCGGCGGCCATGATCAATAACGGCAATCCGCTGCATACTAAGTATGTACAGAAGGCATTGGACGGTGTACTGAAAAATATCACTGAAGATGGACGTGTACTTGGCGTATCTGGCGGCACGGCAGTCATGAAGGATCGGGAAGGGTACCGCAAAATCCCCAAAGACTGGATTCAGGGCTGGGGTCAAGGCCTGGCACTCGCTTTTCTGTCCGACATGTTGAGATAGGAGGAGATCCAATTGTCCAAAAAAACAACGGGAGCCTTCACCCTGCCCGGAGAATCGGGTTATGAGGCGCTGACACTGGAACTCGCTGAACGGTGGGGTGCCGATGTCATTCGTGACAGTGACGGAACGAAATTGTCGGATGAGATTATCAATGCAGGATACGGCATTTATTCGACGATCTGTATCATCCGGGATCATAATGAGTGGGCATCCCGCAATACGGATAAGCTGCAGCAATGTTTTCTCATAACCAATCCCAAGGTGGCCGTGCAGGATTACCTGTCCATCTACCTGATGGAGGATTTCTTCGCTGAACAGTTCAAGGTGAACGATTCCCGGGAAGCGTTCAAGTATTGGCAGGTCTATGACCGGACGACGGGGGAAGAGGTGCCGAGAGAACAGTGGAATTATGAACGGGAATCCGGGAATGTGGTCATTACCGGCATTGTTCCGTGGCATAAATACACCGTCAGCTTCATGGTTTACCGAATATGGGAAGAGATTTCGATGTACAACCATACGACGAATGACTGGGACAAAGAGCATCTGATGCAGATCGATCCGATCTATCCGGAGACACAAGCTTATTTGCTGAATTGGATGGAAAATTGGTGTCAGGAGCACAAGGAAACGACCGTTGTTCGGTTTACTACCCTGTTCTATAATTTCGCCTGGATCTGGGGCAGCAGTGAGCGAAATCGTCATCTGTTCTCGGACTGGGGTTCATATGATTTTACGTTGAGTTCAAGAGCGCTTGATCTGTTTGCCAAAAAGGCTGGCTATTCCCTCACGGCTGAGGATTTTGTGAATGGCGGTAAATACCGGGTCAGTCATATCCCTGCGAATCAGCGCAAGCTGGATTGGATGTCATTCATCAATGATTTTGTGATTGAATTCGGTAAAAAGCTGATTGATATTGTACACAAGCATGGCAAGCTGGCCTATGTTTTCTACGATGATAGCTGGGTCGGCATGGAGCCTTACAATGACCGCTTCGAAGAATTTGGATTCGACGGCATGATCAAATGTGTATTCTCCGGGTATGAGGCGAGAATGTGTTCGGGTATCAACGTGGATACGCATGAAATCCGGCTGCATCCATACCTGTTCCCGGTTGGTTTAGGCGGGCTTCCTACCTTCAAGGAGGGCGGCGACCCTACGCTGGATGCCAAGAAGTATTGGATTCATATCCGGCGTGCTCTGCTCAGAGAACCGATCGATCGAATCGGACTGGGCGGGTATCTGCATCTGGTGGAGCCTTATCCGGATTTTGTGGAATACATCGAGAAGATTGCCAATGAATTCAGGGAAATGAAGGAGCTGCATCAGGCTGGCATGCCTTATCAGATTAAGACCAAGGTAGCCGTGCTGCATAGCTGGGGCAAACTGAGATCATGGACGCTGTCCGGTCATTTCCATGAAACGTACATGCATGATCTTATTCATATCAATGAAGCATTGTCGGGATTACCGGTTGAGGTGCAGTTCATCGATTTTGAAGACATCCGTCAGGGCGTACTGCAAGACTGCGATGTCGTGATCAATGCTGGCTCTGCCGGTTCCGCATGGAGCGGTGGTGAACACTGGAATGACCATACGTGTGTGGACCTACTGACGAAGTGGGTGTACGAAGGTGGTACATTTATCGGCATCAATCAGCCTTCGGCGATCGAGGGATACGACAGCTTTTTCCGAATGGCACATGTTCTTGGCGTGGATGAAGATACAGGGGCCAGAGTCGTTCACGGAAAATGGTCGTATGAGGTACGAGATGAGCATGGTTTGGTACCGGATGAAGCCAGCATAACGCCAAAGAAAGGCATCTATCTTACAGATGGCACAGCTGAGGTGCGGCATGAAACGGATGGTCACATTACATTGTCTACGCATGCATTCGGCAAAGGAAAAGGCATTTATCTCCCTGCATTCGAATTCAACTGGGAGAATACCCGATTGCTGCTGAATCTGATTCGTTATGCAGGCGAGGAGTACGAAGAAACGAAGTATATCCCGGATAACCTGTACACCGAGTGTGCGTACTATCCGGAAAGTAACATATTGGTTGTCATCAACAATAGTGACCAGGTTCAGACAACAACGATTGATACAGAGTTTGGAAAACAAACGCTGGAACTGGCTCCGTATGATACGGTTATCACCAAGATTGGTGCAACCAACTCGGTATCCTCATAGGATATCTTCTTTATCGAATTTCTTCATAGAATATCGTCTTATAGACCGTTTTCCTGGCCAGGGAGCGGTCTATTTGGGCTAAAAAGGAATTTTGCTCATGAATATTTTATAATGTAAATCATACAGGCAAACTAATCGGATATCTTGCTCTAGACTTAAGATTGTGGGGGTGTAATCAATGATTCGTATGGCTGTCGGTGCGGTCATTCAAAAGGATGATAAACTGCTGTTAGTTCATAAGGTAAAAGGAGCACAGGGGAAAATCAAAGGAACGTGGGATTTCCCAAAAGGCGGGGTAGAGCCGCAGGACGAGATCATAGAGGCGGCACTGCTCAGGGAATTAGAAGAAGAAACGGGATCAACAAAATTTACAATTACCAAACCGTTCAAGGACCGAATTGCCTTTCGTTTTGACGCTATAACACAGGAGAAATTGGGATATCAGGGCCAGGAAACGGCGATGTTTCTGGTCGAATACACTGGAGACGGGACTGATCTGAAGCCTCAGGATGACGAGATCGATGATATTCGGTGGTTCCCCATAGACCATGTCGCTCCACTGTTATTTCCGGAGGCCCGTGTGTTCTTTGAAAGATACGTTCTGGTGAGAGGAGAAGATTGACTTGAATGCAGATTTTAGAGTGTTGACCGAGTTCCTCCAAGGTCATGATGAAGCAAGGGGTTCCATTTCAGAGGAAGACATTCAGAAGCAAGAGCGTCGTCTTGGCAAGCCTTTTCCGGCCGCTCTGCGTGAATATTATAAGAGGTTTGGGCGGTCACAATATATTAAGCAGCACTGCAATAATCAGTATGAGCCGATGCTTCTGGAGGATATCTTTGTACCGGGTTCGAATTTCTTTACAACGGACAAGGCGTTTTTGATCTTTTATCAATGCGAAGAATCAGTGATCTATTGCGGCATACGTTTCAGTGATCTGACGAAGGAAGACCCGCCGGTGTATCTATGTGCCTGGAACCATCCGGATTGGTCGCTGGAGAATGAATCACTCACCAATTTCCTGGTAAGCAAAGCATTTATTCAGATGGGGGTGGAGGACAGGCTGCCCTATTGGGTGATTTTTGATGAGAACATGTGGGGGTTATCGGACTATCGATCCTATTGGGGATTAAGTGACGGAGCATATGAAATTCCAGAAATGTCCTCTCTCCAGGCTTGGCGGATATTTCGTAAGGAGGATGTCATTCTCCTGTTCGAAATGGCTGTTGGTGAAAGCGAGGATGATATATTAGCTGTATATCTGGCTTCTTTTGACCGGGAGCGTATAGCGAGCCTGTTGAATCGTACAACGCAGGACAGGCAGCTGCCCGACTATAGAACCAATTTGAGCTCATAGCTTCAGATGGATTGCCCTAACTTTCCAATCGCTTTTCCGTGCTGGACAGCCTCATTAAGGTTCATATTATTTTTCATATTTCTCAATCTCCTTTAAAGCGACTGATCAATACTTAATAATGTCGATGATTTTGCGCTGAGCATCCTTGGCTTCCGGGATGGGATACAGGACAAAAACATGATTCATTTTGGGATAAACAAAGGTATGATGGTCAATATCCTGGTCAGTTAGCATCTTGTCGAGCTTCATGATGTCGGGGAATAGCCCTTCATGTGTTCCGACAAACATGGTGATTTTCCCGAGTCCTTCGAAATCTCCGTAGATCGGACTAATCAGCGGATCATCCAGCGATTTGTCAGCTGCCCATATCTGCCGGATTACATCATATCCTTCTACAGCGAGCATGGGGTCTCTCGACTCATAATCAAATATGACCGGGTTGTCCAGAACCATATCCACACATGGAGACAACAAAATGATGTCTTTGGGCTGCGGAAGATGATTCATCTGAATGTATTGTGCCAGACTTAGCGAAATATTCCCACCCGCAGAATCTCCCATAATCGTAAGTTGTGAGGGATCTTGTACCGATTCAATGATTTCACGATATAAGTTTAGAAGTCTTGGATACGTATGCTGATAGTTGTAGTGAGGCACTTTGGGATAAATGGGAGCGATCACTTTGGCGTTCAGTGCCTGGGACAGGGTGTCCATGAATCTCCAATGCAAGCTTAGAGGCTGATGCGTATGAGCACCGCCATGTATATATAAGATGACTTTTTGTACGTCTGAATGCTGGTCATTTAATGTAAATACCTGCATGTTCTCAAATGAACGCTCTGATCGGGGAGATGTGAGTTTCACCTTACCTAACTGATAAGGCTTAATATTCTCAAGACCTACTTGGTTGATGTGCTTCCGGGTGTTGTCCCGCGTGGAGAAATTCTTCTTGGTGCCTGATAAAAGAATAAACTTTTCAAATAGATAGCTCATTAGAGAGCGTCTTTTGTTATAAACATTCATACTCATCTGTATGCCGCCTCTCGTCTAGATTACGATATCTACAGTATAAAGGTTGAAGTGTACTTCAAGGTCAAGGGTGAGATTCAAAGCGAGAACAACAAAGGTTGTAAACGAGCTTGTCAGAATGCCCACTTCTTTTAACTCGTCTTCCAAAATGTACCTATAACCTATATATTAAATGATAGGAGTATCAGAAATTATTAAACTGAAGGAGCATTAATATGCTTAATTTTAATCAACCCATGGCATTGCGCTCGATTTTAAGCCCGAAATATTTGGAGTTTGCTCTAAGAGATCAATATGATATGGGTCAATGGGAAGAATGCTTGTTTTGGCTGCGAGGATTGAATGATACATACCGGGTAAAGACGTCCACGGGCTTGCACATCCTTCGGGTATACCGTGCCGAGATCGGGGAGGAAGAAGTGATCACGGAGTTGTCCGTTTTATCTCAATTGAAAGCGCTATTGAATTCTTCGGTGCATGCAGATGTTGGAGATTATATGAAGAAGAAGGATAGTAGTGATTACACCGTTCTGGATGCGCCGGAAGGCAAACGTGTGGCCGTGATGTTCCGCTATATTGAGGGGACCGAGAATAACCTTGAGGATGAGGCGTCCTGTTATGCTTTTGGTCAATCTGCGGCTGAGCTGCACAAGGCTATGGATCAGGTGGTAGTGGAGCAGCCCAGATATGAGCTGGATACACGATTTCTGATTGATCAGCCGCTGGCGCTCGTTATGGCATATATCGGAGAGTCTCATGAAGCAGGACCGTTTTTGGTTGCGTTTACTGAGGAGCTGAAGAAGCGGATTACAGCATCTGCCCGTAGTCTGGAATGGGGACTGTGTCATGGCGATATGCATGGCAACAATAATGCCTTTCAGCAGGGAGGATCGTTTACGCATTATGATCTGGAGTGGACAGCCAAAGGCTGGCGTGCCTACGATCTGGCTCAGGTAAAGGCTAGAAAGAGACAATCCGGTGAGCAAAAAGCACAATTATGGAATGCACTCATGGCAGGTTATCGTTCGATACGAAGCTTCTCTCCAGAGGACGAGCAGGCCGTAGACCTGTTCATTATCGCTCGCAGATTCTGGGTCATGGGTCTGGATGTTGCTTTTATCGAAAATGATATGGGTGCACTGGATTATGGTGACGATTGGCTGAACAGTTTCATTGAGGAGTTTCGAGAAACGGGAATCATATAGTTTCGGAAGATGATGAATTGTTCTACACCTATTTTGAATTATTTTAAGCCCCCTCTGAATCAATCAGAGGGGGCTTTTTCATAACATACTGCCTTGGCGAACGTTAGCTTGAAGATGATGAAGCGGCAGCAGCAGCTGAAGCCGCGGCAGCGGAGGCCATGGCGGCCTGCTGTGCGATGATAATGTTGGTGATGCTGGTAGAGAGTGTCGTGGTCAGCACACCGCTTCGCAGATTCTCAACATGCTGAACAGCCACTAAGGCAGATGAGAATAGAAGCAGCTCCTGTTTGGTGATTGACCATGTCCCGAAGCCCTTTTGATCACGCAGCCAGTCGAACGTTTCTTGCACCTGATCCACCAGTGTGTCCTGGTGGACAGGCAGCAGAGAGAGCACTCCGAGGGAGGATAGGGTATACGTTTTATCCAAGCGGATGCTGCGTTTACGGAACGCCTCCTGTAATGCCAATACCCGTGCGCTTGATTCAGGATTGTCATCTCCAAGGACCAATACCTGGGTCAATGCCTGCACGCTGTTGCCAGGGGAGAATTCTGGCTTCAGTTCACGATAGAGCTGCTCCATGCGGGCCACACCGGATTCCACATCGAGATCTGAGAGAGCCAGCATGGCTGCGAAAATATAGTCATCCTGTCCGGTGAGGAAGCGGTGTTTTGCTTTCATCTGATCGTAAAAAGCCTTGGCACGCTCCACCGTGTACTGAAACTGGTCAGGCGCTGCCTGGGCAGCAATCTGATAGGCAGCCACGGCCAGGAAATCGGAAGTGCGGAACTTGATCTGTTTCATCAGATCGTAGACATGCAGGGTGTCCGCCAGCTTCGTCTCCTGATCCGTGGTAAGGGAGAGCATGGCAGCAATACTGATAGCCGAATTGCCCCT
The DNA here is from genome assembly GCF_058789975.1 of Paenibacillus sp. FW104-T2. Classification (NCBI taxonomy): domain Bacteria; kingdom Bacillati; phylum Bacillota; class Bacilli; order Caryophanales; family Paenibacillaceae; genus Paenibacillus; species Paenibacillus sp. FW104-T2. The sequence goes on from NZ_JBYTCE010000013.1 coordinate 112,479, forward strand.
GAATACAGAAAAGAGGTTTGTATTTTGCTTCATCAGATCATGAGTCTGGCGAATGGCCTCGCCATCGGCCGTTTTATTTTCGCCTGCATAGAGAAGTGCCGCCAGGCGATGCATCATCGGAGTTTGCCATTTGAACGACTTCTTGATGATCTGTGTATTGGAAACGAATAATTCGACTCGTGCTGCGTACTGCTGCTCCATATGCACACCTCCCGAAATGAGTAGTTGTTACCCCTAGTTTATTAGGAATATTAAATGAATTAAAGCAAAAACTTCGATGGGGTAGATGAATGCCCTTGAGAACGAATTTTTAAATGGATTGCGAGGGTGCTTCTCAAACCAGAAATGCAATATCGTATGTATGATGAAAAAGATGTCCAGCACCCAGAATGTAATCGTTTGTTATCCAGAAACCATTATAAATGATAAAAATTCTCATTAAAAACGCTTCCTTACATTCCTTGTTGTATTTCTGCGGCACATCTCGTACAATTTGGTGAAGCAATTCTGCATTGCGTTAATGTGAACATAAAATGTAATTATGACAACACGAAGCTGCACACAAGAAAAGGGGAGAATCGTTTGGAATCGAAGCAACTATCTAGAGGGCTTAAGCCCCGTCACGTTGAGCTGATTGCACTCGGGGGTACAATCGGTGTTGGATTGTTCATGGGGTCGGCGAGTACGATCAAATGGGCAGGTCCTTCGGTGCTGCTGGCCTATCTGCTGGCCGGGATCATTATCTTTTTTGTCATGCGTATTATGGGTGAGATGTTGATTCAGGAGCCTGTCACCGGATCCTTTGCCACATTTGCTCATAAATATATCAGTCCGCTTGCCGGGTTCCTAACCGCCTGGAGTTACTGGTTCCTCTGGGTAACGGTGGGGATGGCGGAAGTTACGGCGATCGGTATCTATGTCGGTTACTGGTTCCCTGATATTCCACAATGGCTGCCGGCACTGGCTGGTGTGCTCATTATTGCGGCGGCGAATCTGGCTGCGGTGAAATATTATGGGGAGTTTGAATTCTGGTTCGCCATGATTAAGGTAACAGCCATTGTGTTCATGATCGTGATCGGAACGGGCTTAATCTTCTTCGGTCTGGGTAACGGCGGACAGCCGATCGGATTATCGAATTTGGTGAGTCATGGGGGCTTCTTCCCTGGAGGGATCAAAGGATTCCTGTTTGCTCTATGTATCGTAACGGCTGCCTATCAGGGCGTGGAAATGGTCGGTATTACGGCCGGGGAAGCGGAGAATCCGAAGCATACGCTGCGTAAAGCGATCAAAAATATCGTATGGCGTATCCTTATCTTTTATGTAGGGGCCATCTTTGTCATCGTGACATTGTACCCGTGGAATGAAGTGGGACAGACGGGAAGCCCGTTTGTACTCACATTTGCCAAGGTCGGTATCGTGGCTGCTGCGGGCATTATCAACTTCGTGGTGCTCACCGCTGCGATGTCAGGATGTAACAGCGGAATTTACAGTGCGGGACGTATGTTATATACGCTTGCTGAGAATGGACAGGCACCTGCCTTCTTCAAAAAGCTGTCCAAAGGCGGGGTTCCACGCAACAGCATCATTATTACGATCTCCCTGCTGCTGATCGGTGTAATCTTGAACTACCTGATGCCGGATTCCAAGCTGTTCCTGTATATCTACAGTGCAAGTGTTCTTCCGGGGATGGTGCCGTGGTTCGCACTGGCCTTCAGCCAGTTCCGGTTCAGAAAGCGCTGGGGTAGTGAGATGGGGGAACACAACTTCAAGTCCAAATGGTTCCCCATCAGCAACTACATTATTATTGTGTATCTGATCCTCGTTATCATCGGGATGGCGTTTAACCCGGATACGCGTTTGCCCCTGATTGTGGGTGCGACCTTTATGGCCATCGTGGTGATCGGATATTTTGTATTCGGCGTTGGGAAAAAGCAGCGTGTAGACGGTGGAGAAGATCAATAGATTTACGTTATAAAACTGTGGTGTGAATTGTTCAGTGGGTGCCCAAAATGCATTTCTTGAGTACATCGAAGAATTTTTAGAGATTCGGTGTCATTCAAGGATGCATTTTTTGTTTTTTTTGTAACAATGAGTCGAAATAACAACTTAATTTATTGATCAGTATTAAGGCTTACCTTATAATCAAGGAGATTGAAGAATTTGTAAACATACTGGGGGAGTTTGCTAATGTTAGTAGGAAAAGGCGCAGTGCGTGAGATGTCAAATGATATCGACAAAGTCATCAGAGAAATTGACCAGATCACCCAATCCAAAATTGACCGGGTATCGGATAAAATTGACTCTGAATTGAACTCTTGTGGTCGTGAGCTTTCAAACGCTGCAACGACATTATCTCAGATCAAGCCTCTGATTGACAGATTGGTCGCACAAGTTGGACAAGATGCTCCTGATCATGTACAAGTACTGGTAACATCGATTGCACAGGAAGTAATGTCCAAAGTTATAGCTACTAGCGGCAACATTGACGAGGTTCAGAAGAACATTAAAGATGTAGATAAGTTAACCAACGAAATTGATAGTCTTACGGACGAAATTGACAAGTTGACAGATAAGATTGATGAAATTACCGATAAGTATCAGAAGTAGGGAGGATAGGTCTCTATGAGCGATTATACACCACCTGTAGGTCAGCCCAATTACATATCGGGTGGCTGGGGAAACAAGCAAGCAAAAGAAACGGCTTTAAAGATAGATCATATTGCAGATAAGGCCAAGTTTGGCATTGAGATGCTGGGTACAGGATTGGATGGAATAGATGCTATTGAAAAAGAATTGATTGAAATCTCCCATGCGCCGCAGCCTCCTACACAAGAGCAGATTCGATCGATGGCTCATCGCCTGGATGCACATCAAAAGCAACTCCAACTGGCTTTGGACCGGATTAAAGACATGATGACAGATATAGAAAAAGAAACGGATGCTATTCAAAAACCACGTACATCCTGGTAAGAGTAAGTTTACGTTGTTTACGAATTAGAATATGTAGAAAGAGAGGGGAGTTCCCTCTCTTTTTTTTATTTGTCTTTTGAGCAGTGTCACCCTCTCAAAAATATCTCTTGAATCTCCTGTTACTGGAGGTTTTAGGATATGAACTAGAAGAGCTGCTGCGCGATCAATATCAATTCCATTGCAGCAGACAAGGGGGAATAAGCAAGATGAGGACGATGTAAACGATCCAGCGGTTTACGGAACATCCTTCAAGTTAAATGCTGCAGCTGCCTTAAGGAAATGATCAAGCCCAGTTTAAATTTCACCCATCTCGGTTACAAAGAAAAGAGTGCAACTTTTATGAAAACCAACTATAAATAAATTGAAATTTACACATTCTATCTAAATTGAACTTCACATCTACACATTAACGTAGAGGGCAGAGAAAACCTGGAGAAATGAAATGTTCGCCTTTATCACCGAATTTTCTCCTTCTAAAGGAATAAAAAAAATTGGGGGATAACAGCGATCGGAAGGTTGCTCTGACCGCGCAGTGACCCGTGTAGAATCCATTGGTTCTATTTTTAGAGAGTGTAAATTTAACCGAGGAGGAATTGAACATGGCTAATCAAGACCAGCATACTGTACAAGATCCGACGACACAATATCCGAAGGCTACATCAGAATGGAAACAGCAGCAGGAAGAGCCGGGACTTCAGCGCGAGATGACACCCGTGCCTGATGCAGGCGAAAAGAGTTACAAAGGCAGTGGACGTCTGACTGGACGCAAAGCCGTAGTAACCGGGGCAGACAGCGGAATTGGCCGTGCGGCGGCCATTGCATTTGCCCGTGAAGGCGCGGATGTTGTGCTGTCTTATCTTCCTGAAGAAGAAGCGGATGCCAAAGAAGTGGTACAGCTGATTGAAGAAGCAGGCCGTAAGGCTGTTGCGATTCCCGGTGACCTGAAGGATGAGAACTATTGCGAGCAGCTTATTGAGTCTGCCGTTAAGGAGCTTGGCGGGATCGATATTCTTGCCAACGTGGCAGGTAAACAGCAATTTGTGGAACAGATTGCGGATCTGACTACAGAGCAGTTCGATGCGACATTCAAAACGAATGTGTACTCCATGTTCTGGCTCTGCAAAGCGGCTGTAAAACATATGAAACCAGGCAGCTCCATCATCAATACGTCGTCCATCCAGGCATACAGTCCTTCGCCAATCCTGCTGGATTATGCGACGACGAAGGCGGCCATCAACACGTTCAGCAAAGCACTGGCCCAGCAGGTCGGCAGCAAAGGTATCCGCGTGAATGTTGTAGCGCCAGGTCCGGTATGGACACCACTTCAGGTGGTTGGCGGACAGCCCGTCGAGAAGCTTGCTAGTTTCGGCTCCAATACGCCACTTGGCCGGGCAGGACAACCTGCCGAGATGGCACCTGCCTTTGTATTCCTGGCGAGCCAGGAATCCAGTTACGTGAGCGGTGAGACCCTGAATGCCAACGGTGGTACCGTTAGTCCGTAACAGGAGACCGTAAATTGGCCCCAAATGGATTAGCTTGTTAAGCAAAGAACTCCATTCCCGATAAGGGTGATGGAGTTCTTTGTGTTCTAGTTTTTATTTTTGTTCCGGATTGGTTTCCAGAATCGTGTAACTGCCCAGCGTTGCAAGTTGTGCCGTGTTCAGCAGGGCTTCATCCACCGCAGCAAGTGCTTCGCCTGCCGCTGTCATTAATTCATCGGAGTTAACAGGAGAGGCAAATCTCAGAATAACCCGTTTCTCCCCATTTTTCAGTTCACTCTCCGTCTTTGTTTTATATTCACTTACCGAAGCGACTTCGAGCTCATTTTGCACATAATAGTCATTCGTATCACTTTCACCATGAAACAGTTCGAGTTCGGAATCGATCCAGTAATCTTTATCCGCTATCGTTTCCTGACTTGCAGCCGTCTCATCGTTGGCATTGTACAGGAAGTAGGGAATACCGGAGTTGGTCAGGTTGTTGGTGGCATCTACGTGGAACCATTCATCGCCGATTTTGACCTTGTTCCACGCATGAGGAACACCACTGGACGCTCCCGTTACGACAATGCTGTCCAATCCGGACAGATCAGAGAGCAGCTTGTAGACGGAAGCATAGCTGGCACATACACCAACCCCTTTGACCAGAATGCCGTAGGTGGTGAATGAGTCGTTAAACTGAGCGTCTACATTTTTGAAGTTATTTTGCTCCGCACTTTCAAGTGCCGCATCGTCATACTTTGCATTATCATTCAAATAATCATAGATGGCTTTACGTTTCTCATCATCTTTCATGCCATCTTTGATGATGGAAGCGACAACTTCGTTTGCTTTGGCAATAATCTCGCCTTGTTTCTTCTGGATGACATCTGCAGATTCATTGTAATGAATGGTGAGCGTCAACGTACCATAGTTGTATTCGAACCCTTCGACGCCGAGAATCAATGGATTCTGATACATCACTTTCAGGACAACATCCGAGAGCGTTGTGAAATTTTGGGCTTCGGGAAAAGCTTTCAATGAGATTTGATCTTCAGCAGCAATCATGTTTTTGGCCAGCACTTCTTCCAGTGCAGAATCCGCATTGATGAGTTTATCACCTGCAGCCGGTTCAGGAACGGTTTCCTGGTTGCCTTCTTCAACATTCTGCTGTGTGTTCGATTTCTGTTCGTCCACCAGGTTTGCTTCTGCCGTTTCAGGGTTAGAAGCAGGAGCTTGTTCAGGACCTTCTTCAGTGGTCGCATCCACTTCAACTTCAGGTGCTGGAACAGCAGTCGTTGTAGACTCTTCAGGCGTAGATTCTGTTGCAGTCTCCGATGCAGGCGCATCATTATTGTTAATGATGGTTGGCACATCAGGTGCAGGGACGTAAGGAGTGTCATTTTTGGGTTCAACCAGTCCGTTACTGGACTCCGCGACCGTTTGTTGATCCAGTTTGGCCAAGTCTTCTTTGGTTACAGATTCTACCCGTACGTAGCTCTTAAGAGCGGTTCCTTTGATATGAAAAGGAATGTTCGTTTCGTTGAAATCCGAGATTTCTACATTCGCAGTATCGTAGACAATTGATCCTTGGGAGAAGGAACCGTCGATGTGCTCAATACTTGTTGTTTTAGGTAGTTCGTTTGTGTTCTTCAATTTTTCCATATAAAGCTGTTCTTTTAGAGCCATGGGCAGCTGGTTAGAGAGAGGAGCAGTAGCCACACCGTTACTGAAATTCGATTCCTTGTCCCCACTGACAGCAGTGACGTAGTATTCACCCTTCATCCCATGGTTCTGATAGGATGTCGTTAGTTCATTCATGATACCAAGGCCGCCTTTGCCATCCTCATTGAAATCATTGAAGGATGTTTCGGTTGTCGTCGCTACGACTAGCGGATTGCTTCCATTGTAGGCTTTCTCTGCCCCTTGCAGGGGAACATTGTTTGTTTCAAAAATAACGGTTCGATCGGCACGATTATAGATTTTGTACTCTGCTGCGCCCTCTACCTTGTCCCAGGTAAGCGTGAACCGTTTATCCTTGTCGATCTCATACTTCAGATTCGGAACAGGCAGCTCGGATTTTACTGTAAAAGGAATAATCATGGGTTGATCAAGTGGTGTCAGTTTCTCAGCATCTGGATTATAGTTCAGACGAATGTAATAGATGGGGGCACCACCCCATGTATTTTGTTCTTGTGCTTTCAGCTTCTCCGAGCTTAATACACCCCATCCGAGAGGTTTGATCGAAATGCTATTATCATTGATTTCCGGTATGGCATAGACTTTACTTGCTTCCAGGGCTTTAATATCGGTATGTACACTAATCATGTCACTTGCTTGAAGACGACTGGTTTTTAGGTCAGCCTTAAATGTAAACTTGAATTCTTCGTCTTGAGCTACGTTATACATGGGCATAATCGATGGGCTTGATTCGGAGCCGTATTTCTGCTTCAAACTCAATATGGTAGAGCCTTCTAACGTTTCTGTGGGATTATTGTCGCTTGGACTGCTCTCCTTGTCATTGCTCTGGCATCCAGCCAGCAGCAGAGTAAGAGTAAACAATATTACGAATAGACGTTTCATGATACACCACTTTCTGGTTTTTCTAGTTCATACACCTGACATTAGCATTTATGGTAAAAATCAATCTGAATCCTCTTATCAGCAAAACCTCCTATTAATTACCTAAAGTCTTTCGCTAGTTTATGGTTATATAGTCTCATTGTCAAGGTTGGGTAACAGGGATAATAGTCCCGTAGAACAGTAGAACAGATTGATCTCCCACCATGGAATGGATGATAGAATAAGGGAAGATATCGAAGGCTGCGTTTCAGATGTAGTAGAAAATCCAATGTAAACGGAGTGGCGTGCAATGACCCCTGAACAGATTGTCAGAGCTTTTTTCAAAGAGGTACGGTCAGGTCGTAACCTTGATTATGCTGATACATTGATGGCAGAGCAGGTACTGGCCCATCAGGTGGTATCCGAAGAGGAAGTGACCGTAAACAGGACACCTTCCGAATATGTGGATCATGTACGAGAGATGATTCAGGCGTACGGTGAATTCTCACTTGAAATTCAGGAACTGATCGTACAGGGTGATAAAGTGTATGTACGCTGGAGACAAGAGGGTATACATATGGGAGAAGTGGATGGATACACACCAACCCATCGGCCGGTTATTGAAATTGCCAGTGCTGTATATCGAGTTGAAAATGAGCGGATTGCAGAATATTGGATTCAGATTGACAGGCTGGGCATCGAAAAACAATTGGAGCGTAATAAGAGCTGAGAATTCAGCTCTTTTTTTGTTAAATCGGAGCACCTAATCAGAAGTTTTATTTTTAATAGAATGTTTTGCGATGATTATGCGCTGAGCAGGTTAATTCACATGAATTTTTTGAACATTTATCCGTGACTGTAAGCGTTCCCGTGTTATAATGAATGAAGTTGTATACAAGTTACTAAAACGTTTTCTGTCATTCCAATTTCATAACCCGAAAGAGAGGTTCAGTGATGATCAGAGCAACGAACGATAATGAATATTATGAGCTGACCAGTCCGACAAGTATGCCCAAGGCATCCGGATTCCTATGGAACGAAAAGATGATGATCCATATGAATTGCCGCGGATATGCTGTGGCGCAATTCATGCAGCCGGAGCCTGCCAAGTACTCGCATGCACCCAATCTGGAAGCGAAGACATTTATGCAACCGGAGCAGCCGTATTATGCGCATCATCCGGGGAGATTTGTCTACATCAAGGATGAAGTTAATGGAAACATGTTCTCGGCTCCATATGAGCCGGTGCGAAAACAGGCGGACAGCTATACATTCGCCGTGGGTAAACACGATATTCGCTGGAATGTTGTAAGCGATGACATATCCATAGAGATGAGCCTGCGTCTGCCCAAGGCGGATGCCATGGAGCTGTGGCAAGTGAAGGTGAAGAACCTTTCCTCTCATAAACGCAAGCTGAGCATGTATCCGTATTTCACGGTTGGTTATATGTCATGGATGAATCAGTCCGGTGAATATGTGAATGATTTGCAGGGAATCGTCTGCTCGTCCATTACGCCCTATCAGAAATATCAGGACTATGCCAAAGTCAAAAATTACAGCGACAAGACCTACCTGCTTGCGGATCGTAAGCCCGCTTCATGGGAAGTGAATCACGAGCGTTTCGAGGGCGAGGGCGGCCTTCATGCTCCATCGGCATTGCAGCTGGACACCTTGGAGGGCGGGGATGCAAGGTATGAGACACCTGTCGCTGTCCTTCAGTACAGGTTGGAGCTCGAAGCTGGGGCTGAGCGGGAATACCGGTTTATCTTTGGCCCGGCTCATGATGAGGCAGAGATCGAACGCATCCGGCAGCAGTATTTTATCAAGCGGGATCATGAAGGATTGGATGGCTTTGCCTTGGCCGAACAGGAATATGCGGCTTACGTTGCAGAAGGACAGGGAAATATACAGATCCAGACCCCGGATGACGGATTGAATAATTTTGTAAACCACTGGCTGCCACGCCAAATGTATTACCACGGCAAAACGAACCGGCTAACGACTGATCCGCAGACCCGGAACTATCTGCAGGATAATATGGGCATGAGTTACATTCAGCCCGCGATCGCACGTGAAGCCTTCCTGACAGCCCTGTCTCAGCAGCATGCTAGCGGCGCAATGCCGGATGGGATCATTCTGCACCCGGAGGCTGAGCTCAAATACATTAACCAGGTTCCTCATACGGACCACTGTATCTGGCTTCCGGTCTGTATGCGTACGTATCTGGATGAGACGAATGATTACAGCATTCTGGAGGAGCAGGTTGCATTTGCCGACAGTGAAGAGAAAGCCTCTGTGCTGGAGCATATGAATCTGGCCATGCGCTGGCTGATTCAGGATCGTGATCATCGCGGCCTCAACTTCATTAATCAGGGCGACTGGTGTGATCCGATGAACATGGTGGGTTATAAGGGCAAAGGGGTATCCGGTTGGCTCACCATTGCAACGGCGTATGCGTTCAAGGTATGGGCGGATATTTCCGAGCAGGCCGGGCATACCGAGACAGCGAAGCAATTCCGTGAGGAAGCAGACCGGACCAATGCTGTAGCGAATGAGTATCTCTGGGATGGCGAGTGGTATGCACGCGGAATAACGGACGATAATGTCGTTTTTGGCATCAGCAAGGATCAGGAAGGACGCATCTATATTAATCCTCAGGGTTGGGCGCTGATGAGCGGCGCAGCCGATGAGGAGAAGCGGAAGAAGCTGATTCGGGCAGTTGAGGAGCAATTGGAGACGCCATATGGTGTGGAAAAACTGGCACCGTCCTTCACATCTATGCGGGAAGATGTCGGCCGGGTTACGCAAAAACATCCGGGCAGCGCCGAAAATGGGGCAGTCTACAACCATGCGGCTGCGTTCTACATCTATGCACTGTATTTGGTTGAGGAAAAGGAGAACGCCTACCGACTCCTTCGGAAAATGATTCCTGGTCCCAATACCGAAGATATCCTCCAGCGGGGACAGTTACCTGTATTCATCCCCAATTATTATCGCGGGGCCTACAGACAATTTCCACGTACAGCCGGGCGCTCCAGCCATCTGTTCAACACAGGTACGGTACCTTGGGTGTATCGCTGCCTGATCGATGGACTGTTCGGATTGCAGGGTCACGCCGAAGGGCTGCTCGTTCGTCCGCAATTACCTGCGGATTGGGATAAGGCTTCTGTGACCAGGTTGTTCCGTGGTGCGGAGCTGCAGGTGGAGATGAAACGGGATGCGGCTGTCCGAAAGACTGAAGTGTATGTTAACGGTCAATTGATTGAGGGAGACATGATTAAGGATATCCAGGCTGGCAAGTCATACGAGGTATTGGTCAAGCTTCCTATATCATAAAGAATAGATAAACTTGAAATGCCTTTCTTGTTTTTTAAGAAAGGCATTTTTTTATTCGATAAGGCACATCTAAGGATGTCTGATGAACTGGAGTTCGGGGCAGGAATGAGGATCAAAATTCGCTGAAATCCTTAACTCTATACCAATACGAGTAAATTTTCGAATAGCCCAGTTTGGCGTAGAGCTTTATAGCGGGAGCGTTACCGGCTACAACCTGCAGATAGCTCGATGTTGCGCCTTGTTTTCTCCCCCAATGCAGGAGATGTAATATCATCTGTTCAGCGAACCCGCGATTCCGATAAGCGGCATCCGTAATGATATCATACAAGCCGATATAGCCACGCTCGACAATGCCCAGCCCACAAGCAACAACTTGCCCATCGACCAAGAGGGAAATGAAACCCGTACTTGTACGGATATTGGACAGCATCTGTGTCATTGTTTCCCGCTTCCCTTCCTGTACCTGATTCAATCGGCAAAAGTGATCCAGCCACTCCTGGGTCAACTGCTCATCGATTTGTACAAAAGGGTACTCCGGTTCCTTCAGCTCTTCCAGACTGCGCACCTGCATGTTGGTGTGATCCACAATGGAATACCCTCTGTCCTGCAGAAGCTGATCCAAGTGATCCGGCTGGATAAACGGTGTGATTTTGAAAATGGTACTCAGCTGATGGGAAGCATAGATTCGCTCGCACTCATTGATCTTGGCAAACACATCCTGGGTAGAATCATAGATGGGTTGTATGGAGTTGGCACGCTTCGTGTATCCGTTGGCAAAACGTAAAATCCATCCATCATAGAACAAGGTGGATAGGGACTGCCAGTGATTGAGGGATAATTCCTCAATGATTTTGTGGCCATTCTCTGTGATTTGCTTCATACGATATCCTCCATTTACATGAGACTGAATTCAATATGATTTAAATAATAATACATAATAATGAATAATAATACAGTTTTATTTAACAAATATCGATCTATTGTTTGTGCAGATCACCTTGGGATGGTATACAATCGTAATGAATGGATAACAAAAAAAGAAGCGGAGCACAGCATGCTAACGATTAAACTAAACGAACACGTCATTCAATGCCATGTGGTATATGGCAAAGGCAAGAAGGTTTCCATCACGATGGACCTGCCTTACATGATAACGATTAAAGCACCCAATGGCACGAGCAATGAGATGATTCAGCAGCTTGTAGAGCAGCATGGTGATATCATATTGAAGAAATCGGCACTAATGCAGCAGGCCCTGGAAGGACCGCAAGCCAAAGCCTACGAGGAAGAAGGCAGCGGGAAGTTTTTATTTCTGGGCAAGGAATATGCACTGCATGAGTTAATTAAGGTTGAAGGGTTGTCCGAGGATGAGCTGCGGGCGAATCTGAAGAAATTTTATTTTGCCGAGTGTAAGAGAGTCATTGGTGAACGCATTGGTCCATACCAACAGCAGCTGAAGGTCAAGCCAAAGTCCATAGACATTGTGGAATCCCCGACCAAGTGGGGCAGCTGCAGCTGGGACAAAAAGCTCACATTTAACTATCGTCTGGCCATGGCACCACCGGAAGTCATTGATTATGTCATTATCCATGAGCTGTGCCATATTCATCATATGAACCATGATCGCTCCTTCTGGCGCCGCGTTGGCAGTATCATGCCGGACTACAAGACGAAGGAAGATTATCTGATGCGCAATGGCCGGGCCATGACGTTGTGAAAAAATAAATCCATATCACGAGTCCACGAATCGTGGTGGAAGGAGTCCAGGATGGCTGAGGGTAACCATTATTCTGTACTGGTCGATGAATATATTTTGGGGTTCGCTCCGGATGTACAGGTCAGACTGCAGGCATTAAGACAGATTATTCGCGAAGCGGCTCCGAATGCGGAGGAGAAGATCAGCTACCAGATGCCAACGTATGCGCTGCATGGGAATCTGGTCCATTTTGCCGCATATAAGAACCATATCGGATTCTATCCTGCGCCCAGTGGAATCAAGGCATTCCGGGATGAACTCTCTATCTACAAAGGCGCTAAAGGCTCGGTGCAGTTTCCCCTGAATCAACCCTTGCCCGAAGAGCTTATCCGCCGGATTGTGGGATTTCGGGTGAAGGAAAATGTGGAGAAGGCAGTGGAAAAGAAACGAAAGAAGTAGCATTGTATTAAAGGAATAGATAGACCGCTATCTTTGGCGAAGAGGGCGGTCTTTTTTGTGTTTAAAAATCATGTTCGTGGGGTCAGCGATAGCCGACTGGTTGAATTCAGCGATTTTTCAGTTAGAGCCATTATACTGTTTTCGAATCCTGTACTCGAAAAGGAGTTTTGGCATGTCTAAAGTGATCCATAAGACGCTTTATCTCATTCTTATTTTTTTTGTTGGTTTGTTTATTGTTTCGTCTCTATTCGTTCGAGCGCAGTATAATTATGGCCTTTATGGAGACAATCCGATCCTGGGAGCCCAGCAATGGAGTATTTTCCTTCCGGTCATCCTCCTGCTTCTGTTAGCGAGTATCGTGCTATACCGTCTCTGCCTGAGATTGAACAAGTACAGTCCAAAGGTCGTTATTCCGGTGGTTCTGCTATGTTCCATGGCGATTCAGATCGCGATTATCTTTGTGTTTCCAAGAGTGCCGACGGATGACTCCCAGACGGTCGTTTCTCTGGCGATGAGCATGCTCTACGAACAGGATTATTCCTCGTTTGAAACGGGTGGATATCTTCACATGTTCCCGTTTAACTTTTCCATCGTGTTATATCTAAAGACACTGCTATACCTGTTCCCGGATAACTATCTGGTGATCAAGCTGTTTAATATTCTGTTTTCAACGTTAACCACCTTGATGGTTTATCTCATTTATAAGCACCTGAACCCCCAATCTAAGGAACGGGATTACGGCGTTTTGATTTTTGCAGCGACCTACCTGCCTTCCTTATTCTTGAACAACCTGATTTATAACGATGTTATTGCGACGGCATTTCTGACATCCTGTTTATACTTTTTACTTCGGTTTGTACGCGAAAAATCATGGAAGGCTATTCTCTGTGCTGCGATTCTCCTCACCATTGGAAACTACTTCCGCAGTATCGGCGTGATTGTGATGATTGCCGCTATCCTGTACATCCTGCTGAACATGCGGAGTATCGGGTTTAAGAAGGTGCTGGGCTCCATCGCCGTACTGGCTGTTCTGTTTAATGTCCCAGGCTGGACCCAGAATGCCGTGCTGCAGTCCACAGGTACGGTAAGCGAACCGGTCGGCGAGAATTCGGCCCCCGTCTATATGTGGCTGAACATGGGGATTAACCTCGAACGATTCGGATTCTGGGACAATATGGAGAGCTACCAAATTTATCAGAGACAGGCCAATTACAATAAGGCCGACAGCACAGCACTATTTAAGCAGGAGATTGAAGCGAAGCTGTCGGAAGCGAGTGCCAGTGAACTGATTCAGATGTATTACAAAAAGATCATATGGACCTGGACCGAAGGGACCTACCAGATGGATCGATATGGAATCGGCAATGAAAGTGCCTCAGGCATGGGGAGAGGAAGAGCAGGCGGAATCGCAGGTTCCTACAGCTATACCAATGGGGTAACGGACTTGTTCCAAGGAGATTCCATCTATCGAACGGGTGTGCTTTGGGTCGTATATGTAATGAACTTCATGATGTACTGTTTTATTTTCGTTCGGTTGGTCCGGGGGATTCGTCTTAAGCGATATGATGAGGTCTCCCTGATTCTGGTGGTTCTCGGATTTATCGGATTCTACATTCTGTGGGAGATCAAATCGCGCTATATCTATCCGGTATACCCTTTGCTAATCGTGTTGTCCTATATGGGATTCAAGGATACGTATGAATTGATGTTCCAAAGAAAACTCGGCTGGGGACGGCTATCCCTGGGAAAAAGGTGATCTTATGCGAAAAAATTATTATTTCACATCTATTCTAATCCTACTGGCAGGCTGTGCTGTTCTGCTTGCTGCCTGTGATGTCATTACAGCCCAAAACATTACGAATACCGGTACAGCTCAAGCCATGAATGGCGAGGGAATGATGAATGGTGGTCCAGGTATGAACGGAGGAATGGAGAGAGGCGGAGGTATGAATGACCGGACAGGTGGACCGGATGATATGCGTGGTGCAATGAATGCTGATCTTACAGGCCGGATTGTCTCCATAGACGGAGATACTGTTACTGTAGCGTTACTTGAGTTTCAGGGCTTCTCTTCACAGAACTCCACTAACCAGGGTCAGCAGGACGGTTCTCCTGGCAGTGGAAGCAGGGGGATGAATGAAACTGGCGTTGAAATGAAATTAAAGCTGAATGCGGATGTTAGCATCACTAAAGGTATGGAGATGGGAAGACGGAGTAACACCAGTTCAGATACCAACGGGGCAATTCAGGTATCTGATCTGAAAGAGGGATATGTCGTCATGGTATGGTATAAGGAAAACACGGAGACAGTGGAACGAATGGCAGTTGTCCAGTCTGAATAAGTGATGAAGACAGCGGCAAAGAGATTTAGCGAGAAAATTTGAATTTGGTCCATCTTAAATGAGCACAGGCTACTCCCGGTAAAAGGGAGTAGCCTGTGCTCTTTCTCTTTATCTATTCTCAGATCTAATCCAGACTCAGATCAAAATCAGGCTCACACATGTAATCGATCGGATAGAGATCATCTCTGGCTGAAATTAATGCACGAAGGTGAAGATAAACATGGTTGGGCTGTACGACCACACCATCCATACTGTAGGGAGCAAGTTCAGCCACGACGAAGACGTCTTCCGCAGTGTTACATCTGAAAATAACGTTATTCGGGTTGCATACTTCCTCCATGTAGCTGTAAGTCATCACGTGATAAGCTTGTCCACGCCAATTGGTTTTGATGACTTTATAGGATTGTGTTGCCACAAGATCAATATAGCGTTCCAAGGGAAACGTATGTTCAAATTGTGTGATGTACCCTTTGTTATCCACATCAATTGTAAATTCCACATCATAGCTCACATGAAACTCTTCCTTATAGGTTCCCTTCATGATTGTCATAGCATCCAAATGTGATCCAAAATCAGGGTCTTCCATGTAGGGGATTGCAATGCGTTCAGGATCAACATGATCGGTAATTTGGCTGGTGCTTGAGATTCCTTTCATAAACTTTGATGGCTGAAGATTAATAGAACCAATCATTTTTCCAGCATATGCAGGGCTGCAGGTTATTCGCATAGTCATCTCCTTTGTTGTTCATCAGTAATTAGACGAAAGGCAGAAGAGAAAGTTTCACCAGAATAAGGAAGTGGGCTTGAGGACAATTTTAATAAAAAAGGACCTGCATGGAGCTGCATTTAGTTGCGTTCAGGCAACTTGTCGATTTCCAAATAAACGAATTAAACATTTTTGATCTTTTATGGCCAAGTTATCGTTAATTGAATTGAGGGGGGTGAGGGAGCGTTGGATGATGAAGAGTTGATTCATGAGATTCGCAAAGGCAGCCGGGCTGCAATGGAAGTATTGGTGAAGCGGCATTATCATTCGATATTTACTTATGTGTATCGGAAAACGGGAGACTATCATACCGCTTATGATCTGACTCAAGAGGTATTCGTAAAAATGATGAAGTCACTCGGCACTTACCGTGATAACGGAAAATTCAGTCACTGGCTGCTGAAAATTGCAGTGAATCATTGCATGGATTATTTTCGCGGACGCGAATTCAAACAGCAAAACAGGGAAAGCGAGTTAACGGAAGAGGCGCTCCCTGCCAGTGAGCATCAGAATGTGTGGAATATCTTCTACAAACGGCTTCAGAATGACCAAGTTAGGGAGGCAGTGTTACGTTTGCCAGATCAGCAGCGGGACGCGGTCATTCTGAATTATTACAACGGGCTGAAGATCAGGGAAGTCGCCGAGCTGACGGGAACCAATGAATCCACGGTGAAATCACGCATACGCTTGGGCATAGCCAAATTAAAGGAGATTATTGTGGGAGGTGAGCGGGATGAAACGTACCAAAAACCAAGATAAAAAGAAGCACACTACTGAATTCGAGATGGAAGAATTCAACGAGATTGCCCCTTATCTGGATCAATATGCGGTTGAATTTCCTTCTGAGATGGAGATTGATCAGACGATCCGGACACTGGAGGCATATATGCCTGCACAGGTGGACCAATTGAACGAACAACTACAACCATCACCTGGGAGGTCATTTACAGAATTGCTCCAGGTTGTTCGAGGAGAGGTCGCAATTTTCCACAGATCCTACTGGGTAATATGTGCATTGCTCCTGATCATTGGCTTCTGGTTAGGGGGGCACAGTTCGATCGATCCCTACATGAGCGGGATTGTTATGGTACCTGTTCCTTTTATTCTGGGGCTGCTGGAAGTGTTTAAAGGCCGGGATCAGGGACTGATGGAAATGGAACTCACCTGCAAAATAACATCGCAGCAGCTAATGCTCACCCGCTTGATCGTTGTACTCTCAGCAAATATGGTGTTTGTACTGCTGCTTATGCTGGCCATTTCCGGGGGGACTGGTGGTTCCATTTCATGGAGCGCCATGGCGCTCTGGTACGCCCAACTGATGGCTGCTGCAGGAGCTAGTTTGTGGCTGGCCATGCGTGTCCGGGGTGGTACAGCCGTGAGTATTTTATTGGTCATATGGTTCGGACTCATCTGGCTTATATTAAGCAATCCACGATTCATTAGTCTGGTGCAGACGATTCAAACGCCAGTGTTTATTGTGCTTGCCATAGGCGGAATCCTGCTGTTGATCAGCCAAATACACCAGATGACGCGTAAATATACATCACAAACAGAAAGAGGTTATTCCTTTGATATTGACCATGGATAACGTATCCAAGAAATATAGGAACAAGTGGGCCGTGAAATCATTCTCGCTGGAGCTGTCCAGCGGTGGTGTTTACGGTCTGCTCGGACCGAATGGGGCGGGCAAAACAACGCTGCTTCGCATGCTTGTCGATATCGCCAAGCCGACATCCGGCCAGATTTTGCTGGATGGACAACCGATTGAGCGGATGGGAGATCGTTATCGAAGTCTGCTGGGATATATGCCGCAGCGATTCGGATTTTATAACCGTTTCACGGCTCATCGATTTCTGATGTACATGTGTTCGCTCAAAGGGCTGAGTGCGCCTCAGGCCGCTGTTCGCGTACAGGAGACATTACGAATGGTGGATCTGGAACAGCAGGCCCAGCATAAAATCCGCACGTTCTCTGGGGGCATGCGGCAGAGACTGGGCATTGCTCAAGCCTTGCTGAATGATCCGCACATTCTGGTTCTCGACGAACCAACGGCTGGTCTGGATCCCAAGGAGCGTATTCGATTCCGTAACATTATCGGCGAGCTGGGAAGAGACCGGATTGTTCTGTTATCGACGCATATTATTTCTGACCTGGAGTTCTCGTGTAAGGAAATGATTCTGATGAATGATGGTCAGCTGATCACTCGGAACACACCTGAGCAGATCATGAACAGGATGCAGGGCAGTGTGTGGAAGGCAACGTTAACGCAGCAGCAGCTTGCAGAGCTGACTTCACATTTCAAGGTAAGTGGCTTGTCCTATCAGTCAGATGGCATCGTAGCCAGAATCTTGGCCAAAGAGCAGCCCGTACCGCAAGCTGTACCGGAAACTCCTCGTCTCGAAGACGTATACATGCACTATTTTGACGAGGAGGCGACATCGTGATTCGTTTAACCCAATATGAATTTGCCAAAATCATTACACGAAAAAGTGTTTATCTGGCACTCACTGGACTACTGATACTTCTTGTTTTATATACCTGTTTTGGACATTCCGGGCCGTTAAACGGTAAAACATATTATAAGCCTTACGAAGGAGCGATTACGGAGGAGAAGGTTCAGACCGCACGGGATCAGATGCAAACCGAGGGTTACAGTGACGAAAAGAACCAGACTCGTTATGGTGTATTTTATGAAATATCGATGTTCTCCCCGGAATCCACCAAAAATTTCACCCGATATGATGATAGCGGGAATGCCATGGAACGAACCGTAACCGTCTCCGAGATTCATTACAATAAGCCATGGGGCTATCTGCTGGAATACATTGATCAATTTGGAGTGCTCTTCATGATGATCATCATTCTGCTCGGACTGGCGCCTGTATTTGCAGAGGAATATGCACGGGGAACCGCAGCATTACTACGCAGCAGCAAACGGGGGAGAAGCCAAGTTGTATCGGCTAAATTGATGGCTTCCATGCTTTATGTCGTGCTATGTGTCATATTGTTTACAGGTATCAACCTGTTGATCTACTGGTTAAGGTTTGGAAATTTGGCTGGTGCAGATACACCTCTACAGAGTGTTGGCATGTATTTTCAGGGCTTTTATTATGACTTCTCTCCCTATCACTTATCGGCGCTTCAATATTATGGAGTACAGCTAGTCACTCACTTGGCAGGAAGTCTGGTCTTTGCTTGTGTTGTGTTATGTATCTCGGCGCTTTGTTCAACGTCATTTGTTGCCATGGTCATTAATGTTGCGATTGTAGGCGTGCCTTATCTGGCATTTGATGTGCTGAACTTCAACCCGGGATGGGCCAAGTGGATTGAGGAGTTTTCATTCAGTACCATGATGCGGGTAACGAGGTTATTTCAAACACCGGCTAGTTACTCTGTATTTGGACTGGAGCTGTCCTATTTAAATTTGTATATGATCTTCATGGCTGTAGTTACGATTAGCGTTGTATTTGGAATGTATCGTACATTCCGTACCCGCGAGGTGTTTTCCTGATCGAAGCCTTCTAGGGGAGATGAATATTCAATTGGAGTCCGCAGACATGCGGGCTTCTTTTATATGAAGGAACAGGATGTGATATTTCCAAACGTTCTTCAATTTTGATACATTGGTTATATACGTTTCGGAGGTATAGAACATATGGAACATTCGCTCCAGGAGCTCATGCGCAACGCGCGAGCGGAAGAGAATACCTTTTTATACATGCTTCATGAGGAAGCACGTTTTGATCAGTCGTTATTCTGGAAATATGTGAATAGTATTATGGAACTGACCCGTCTCACTGCGGACCAACCGCTGAATCGGGAAGTAGCGGGTGCCGTCAGCTTCACCTACTCCAAAGTCATGGAGTACCTGCAGTGGCATCACTCAGACTCCGACGTCTACGAAATCAAACATTTTCCATACGTTTATGCCCATCAAATAGTGAGCCTTCTCGGCGAGGTGGTTAACGGCTTTTATCAGGGAATTGTCCTGGATGAATCCCATTTCGATGAGGACTTTCCGAACCCGGCCTTTGCCGGCTTGGTGGCAAACGAACAACCAGCGACACTGCAGCTGGACTATTATAAACAAGAAACCAATGTGCACGCCCTCGGCTTCCGCGAGGAGGATGGGACGTACCGAATTGAGCTCAACGAAGAAGAGGACAGAGACCTGGTTGATTCCAAAGTGAGCCGCCGGGAGGTGGAAGGAACCTATCTCTTCCATGCCCCGGATGCCAGCAGCGCTCACCAATTATTTCATGAATGGGTAATGAGTACTTATGCACCCTACCGTTCTGCACTGAATCGATCATAATTGCGCCGTCAGTTGATTAGGAGGATGAATATGTTATCTAGTAAAGTTATTGAGTTTTGCCAAGGTAAGGGCTGGTGGCATGAAGATGTACCGAAGGAGTATGAGGAAGCACTGCAGAAGCTGAATATTGATCTTCAGTCGGATTTTGCCCAGTTTTATCTGCATGCAGATGATGGCCCGACCTTCTATAGCAGGCATCAGGAGATCTATCAGATCTGCTGGGTGATGGAGAATACCGTGTATTTGGAAGACATGACGGTGGCCCAGCTCACCCTCGGATTGCCTGAAGCTTACATACCGCTGGACAGCTTTGAAGGGGAGGGTGGATTCTTTTATAACCGGCAGACTGGTGAAGTGGTGCTGGTAGAGCTTGGGGAGTCGATTGAACGCTTTTTGAGCGGCGAGAGCAGCCCGCAGTGGCCTGATTTTAATACATTCCTGGAATGGTATTTTCAACTGGAGGAGGAGAAGGCGCTATGAAGGAATTGACACCGGAACATCCCGAACTGGAGAAACAGATTATTGAAACTGTTGAAGCAGGCAATGTGCTGGACGACACGCAGCAGCATGAACAGGCCCTGATCTATTATGATCAGGCATGGGGAATGCTGCCTGAGCCGAAGACAGACTGGGAAATAGCGAGCTGGATTGCTTCCTGCCACGCGAATGCACATATGAACTTGGGGCAGTATGCGCTGGCGAAGCCCTGGGCGGAATTATCGCTGCAAACGCGAGGGTCAGATATTAATACGGGTCCGCTCATTGAGCTGGGGACCGTCTGCATGAGACTGGAACAGCATGACGAGGCGTATTCTTATCTGCATCAGGCCTATGAGTACGGCAAAGAACGTGCTTTCCAGGGCAGCCCGCCTGACGTGCTGCACTATTACAAGGAACAGAAGCTGAAGCATGAACGAAACTGATTCTACTGGATCACAAAAAGAAAAGGGTACCCTGTCAGCCAAATCATTATTGGCTTTGGGTTACCCTTTTTTTATTTTTCAAGAACATACTGGAACGGAGGGGGCATCGTATGATCGTTCACTAATTTAATTGTTCGCCCCATAAGGGAAAAATTCTTCCACCAGATCCTGTGGTGAGATGGATACGAAGACATGATCCAGCTCCGTCTTGCTGGCAAAATCCATAATGTCCTCGGTGTAATACCTCGGATCAATGACGTAAATCTCGGACACAACCGTGGATAGGAAGGAGATCATCGGCACAGCGAGGGAGTCCTTGATGAACATGACTTTCAGACCATTCGGGTTATCCTTGTTCACCACATGAACAATCCCCTGGTTGCCGTACAGATACGTGAAGTACTTGTCCGCAGTCAGATCGTAAGTTGCTCCCTGCAAATTGAGTGGATAGGTAGTCAGCAGCGCATCCTCGAAGCGTCCGTTGAGTGTGGCTTCGGTCTCGCCGGTCTTGAAGTAAAAGGAATAGTTCGTCTTAAACTTCGGATAGATCAGGTCGAAGTCATCTGCACCCGCGAAGTATTTACCTGCTTTGCGGCCCTGCGATCCGATAAAAATGTCCTCATAGGGAATCACATTGTAGTTATGAATGTCTGTGAAATAATGATCCGGATCCAGCGACTTCGTGTACATGCCGTCCATATGATTCACGAGTTGGCCGAAAGCCCAGAACGCTGTCCTGATTTTCCAGTGATGGTCGGTTGTAAAGAACAGATCCTCCGGCGGAATGCCGCTCTCCAGCAAGCCTTCACGCAGGTCGAGTGTATCAATGCCGTCCTGCTTCAGATTGGCCAGAAAGCCATCGGCAGTTTCATTGTTATAGTTGTACGGAATGCCTTTCGGGAATGTGGTATAGCCACGCACGTATTTGTCCGGCGTCATGACATAAGTCAGCTTCGTTTGTGGATCCAAATGCGCTCCAAGCGCAGCAACCCGGTCGGACAGATCCTCCGTGTACGTTGGCCCGGTGGCAAAGTAGGTATAGTGCAGCTTGCCCTCCATGTCTTTGACAACCTCAAAGTTATTCTCCTCGTTTTTCCACATCAGGGACTGCAAGTATCCATAGGCTTCCACGAAGCCAAACTTCTCGAAGACATGTTCATTGATGTCCGCATCGAGCTGATGGATCAGTCCTTTGGTTTCAGAGATATCGTAGTCTCCGGAGGCCAGTGTTTGTTTGATTGGTCCGAAGGACTGAATGATATTCAGAACAGAGAGCGTCACCAGTACGAGAATGAAGAGGAAAGCAGTGATTCTCTTTTTCGCAAGAAAGTTATGCATGCTTGTGTGCCTTCTCTCAGAAATTAAAATAGATAAACGGATTGTAGGTACCTTTGACCAGATACGATACGCAGACCAGGAATAATAGAATGATCGTCAGCGGATAAACCAGCTCCAGCGGTTTGCGGAAACGGGCGCCATCGACCATCAACTTGTTCATCCGGGTGGCGATTGGCATGCAGAACAGAATGCCCAGAATGAAGAAGAATGCATATTCCTTGAGGAACATCCAGGTCGTGTCGCTCCAGAATCCATTACCGTATAGCCCAAACATATTGCCTAGATAGTGACCTGCCTGCAGAAGATCCGGTGACCGGAAGATGACCCAGCCAATCACAACGATAAACATGGCGTAGAGATGCCGCAGCGGGATGAAGCGTGTTCCTTTGTCAAAGCTGAAGATTTTCTCCAACGCGATGAACGCGAAGTTAATTAATCCCCACACGACGAATGTCCACTCCGCACCATGCCATACACCGGTAAGTCCCCAGACGATCAGCAGGTTGCGAATCATTTTATCCTTGTTGGTGACACGGGAACCGCCCAGCGGGAAGTAAACATATTCCTTGAACCAGGTACCCAGCGAGATGTGCCAGCGGCGCCAGAATTCGGTGATGGATCTGGAGATGTATGGATATCGGAAGTTCTCCTCGAACTTGAAGCCGAACATCAATGCCAGACCAATGGCCATGTCGGAATACCCCGAGAAGTCAAAATAAATCTGCAGTGTATAGGCAATCGCCCCAAGCCACGCCAAACTGGAGGACACTTCGGATGTGCCTCCCATGCTGAAGATGTGATCGGCGACAATAGCCATGCTGTTGGATAACAGCACCTTTTTGCCTAAGCCTACAATGAACCTGCAGCAGCCTACCGCGAATTTGTCCCAGCTCTCTTTGCGATTCACCATCTGATCTGCAATCGTGTTGTACCGCAGAATCGGTCCGGCAACGAGCTGAGGGAAGAAGGAGATATACAATGCAACGTAAAAGAGATTTTTCTGTACAGCGCCGTGTCCACGATAAACGTCAATCACGTAAGAGATGCCGTGGAAGGTGAAGAAGGAGATACCCAGCGGCAGTGCGATGTTCGGAATGCTGAGTCCGAAGCTCGTATTTTCGTTCACAATGCGCAGGGCAAAGGCCAGGTATTTGAACACAAACAGCATCCCAAGGTTGACGATCAGCATCATCGTAATGATGGTGTAGGCCGCTTTGCGCCTTTCCCTGAACTTGTCCACAAGCAGAGCGAAGACATAGTTGAAACAGATGGAGGCCAGCATGATCAGGACGAACCAGGGTTCACCCCAAGCATAGAAGAATAAACTCGCGACAAGCAGCAGCATGTTTTTGAGCGTAACCGAGAATCTCAGTATGTAATAGAGCCCGAGTACAAGCGGCAGAAAATAAAATAAAAAGACTACACTGGAAAAGAGCACTGCCTTTCCTCCTTGAGAATCATATAAGAATGCAGCATGCATTAACGCTAAATTAAGGCAGGCTGTACTCACATCCTGGGATGTGGTCCAGCCTGCCGCAGTTCAGCTACATGCTGAATGGACGTCTTGCCCGGCGCTGCTCGCGGCGGGCACGCCTTTGTTGGGCACGAGGTGTGTTCCTGCCCTTCCGCCACAGCCAGTAGGCCACAAGCGTAAGGATTCCGGCTGCCGACAGGGCAATGCGGATAAACCATGCCATCCAGGGCTTCATCAGCGGATCGGCGGGGTTTACCACCTTCGTTACCTGATCGGGAGACGGAATGGCGCGCTTCGTTCCATCCTTCTCCTGTACATTCATGGCCGTAGAACGGTCCAAGATAACGGGATAAGTCAGATTCCATTTTCCGTCCACGAGTGCGTGTATGATGAGACTTTCAGGTTGAACGGCAGTCTGGAGTGTAAGTAAGCCATCCGGTGTAATGGATGCCCCTTGCACAGGACTGTCCAGTTGAAAGGATGCATTCGGAATTCCTTTGCTGGAAGAAGAGTGAACTTCATATTGTGCAATGGCTTCACCAGCCTCCGGCTTCACCATTCGTTCTTCTCCCGTAATCTGCAGCATGGTTAGCTCATTCTCTGCAGCAGCTTCCTTCCGGGAAACCGGCTTGATGTTTCCGACCCGTAAGTTTAGCTTGGCATTCTCGGTGGTGGTCGTCGTAATGCCCCAGCCAGTGATTTTGCCCAGCTTGACCTGGCCTGACGTCTTAGCCTTGTCCTGAACCATCAGACTGGAGAAGGGGATGCGGATCTGTCCGACAAAGCCCGGCTCCAGTTCAATCAGACCTGCTGTAGGGTGAACCAATGTGGCTTCCTTGGTTGCCTTCGGAACGACGATGACATTTCGCTTATCCGCTACGGTAAGGGAGCTTTGATCTGCCCGGGTGATAACGACATTGAACGGTAATGTCATCTCCGATTCATTACGGATGGAGAAGGTCAATGCACCGTAGCTTGTCCAGTCCCTGTTCCGCAGTTCATAGATGTAAGCGGAATAATAGCCTTTTTTGAGTCCCTCGGTAGAGGTTTGAATCTGTATACTGCCGTTCTTATCCATATGGGTATCTACTTGGGCCCCGTTATTCCATTCACGGAGCGTACTTCCGCTCAGCTTAAGCTGTTCTGCTTGAACAGCCTGGACTGGAAGCAGGCTCGATAATGCAGCGAAACTGGCGGCAAGCATTAGTTGTTTCCACTTCTTGATCATGTGTACCTCGCCTCCGCTCTATAAATAAGCCATCTCGTTGAGTTCATCATTTGAGACGCTTTTGTCTTTGGATGTGACATTTGATCGGCCTGACTGCTGCTGCTCTCTATTCCACTGTGTAAGTAAAGACTCGAGAGCGGCCATCTGATGCTTGCGGGCGATGTCCTGGATGTTGGTCACCCGATACAGGTTACCTCGTTTGTTCCGCAGGGATTGTACCCATACACACTCCAGCGTCAGATCTTCACCAATGGGCAGGTTCAGCTCATAGATCAGATCCTGGCGGGACGTCTCGAGCAAAACATACTCATAGTTGAAATCAAGCAGGGTAACCGTACCATGTGTGGACGTTTCCACCGTACGGTTCAATGCAATACGTGCCAGCTTCCGGTTAGACATGAATTCACTCTGACCCCGGCGCACAAAATTCAGACGAATATCCTCAAATGTGCTGATATCCTTGTCCAGCTTCTGCGGCAGCGTTGGCTCACGATCATAGATCAAGTGCAGCAGCTGCCGCTGCTGCTCTTCTGTCATTTCCTTGACTGTAAAAGCATACTTCCAGCGATTTCCGATGGATGCCACATGAGCGATCTTGCCTGTGAATTCACTTGCATATCGATCGTTAACCAGCTTGATGCCGACCTCCATATCACTCGGAATATATTTCGGCGTATCCAGCATCACGGATATTCCGCCTTCCGAGAGATCATGCGTCAAGCAGGAGATCGTCTCGCCTTCAGTCGTAATCGTGCAGTCCACAGAAGCGAGTGAACGCTCGTGGTTTCGGAACACTTTACGTCCCGCTAGGAAGAAGATGGACATCATGATGTTATAGAAGTTGATCAGCAGCCAGTACAGCACGACCAGGAAACCGATGGTGCCCTGACTGAACGTCCAGTGAATGCAGTTCACGATACCAATGATGGACAGCACGGCCAGGATGAGATGGGGAATCATTTGTTTTATTTTGTATTTACGGTCATCGTTTTGCGCACCATCCTTGCGGGTAACGACGAATTTGTTCATCGTCATGCCCAGCGTCTCCATAATAACGGCAGGCAGCAGGGACGGGAACAGGATCGTTTCATAGACGTTGGTCCATTTGGTTGTTCGAATATTGCCCGACAGCATGCGCAGACAGGTATTGGTCAGGAGATACATTGGCAGCCAAAAAATCAAAATTTCAAGTATTGTGCATTTCACAACAAGAATGCCAAAGACGGCAAACAGAATTGGCGACATGATATACAGCAATCTCTTCAGCCCGGAATACCAGTAGGTTATGGAAGAGATATAATTTAATTTTTGAGCAAAACTCAAACCTTTCTTGAACAGCAGATTCATCTTCTTACCTGTCTGGATACAACCGCGTGCCCAGCGCTGACGCTGCTTGATTAAGCTCTTCAAGTCGCCAGGGGCAAGCCCGGATGCCAGTACCTTGTTGGTTGCGAAGCAGCGATACCCTTTGCTCTGCATTTCTATGCCTGTTGCAAAATCCTCCGTAATGGAACCTGTGTAGAAGCCGCCTACGTCTTCCAAAGCCTGTCTGGAGAGCACGGTATTGGTTCCGCCGTAGATTACGGAATTGGATTTGTTGCGTCCAACCTGCACGTCACGGTAGAAATAATCCTGCTCATTCGGAATCCGGTTCTCGGAGTACAGATTGTACTGGAATTGATCGGGATTGTAGAAGCTTTGCGGTGTCTGCACGAAACCGATCTTTTCTCCTGTCAGAAAATACGGAACACAGGACGTCAGAAAATCATGCTTCGGAATCATGTCGGCATCAAAGGTGACGATCAGGGGGGAAGAAGTATGTTTCATGGCGTTGTTGAGATTGCCAGCCTTGGCGTGTTTGTGCTCAGTCCGGGTCAGGTAGTTAATGCCCAGATGGGCGGCAAGCTTCCGCATCTCGGGACGATTGGAATCGTCACACAGATGGATATGTACCTTGGAACGGTCCGGATAATCCATATTGAGACAGCCGTTAATCGTTTTGAAGAGCAGGGAAGTGGGTTCATTGTAGGTCGCAATAAAGACATCCACATCCGGATATAACGCCTCTTCTACTACGGGAAGCTCCGGGTATTCAAGCCGGGTCATATTGTAAAAGTGGACGGCCAGTTCGAACATGCCGATGAGTTCGACAATAAGGAGGGCAAGACCAGCGGTCACGGCGAGAGGGCCATGGCCGAAAGGAATGGTGAAGAACGTACGCCAAATGACGTAAATACAAGACATGATCACCGTAGCTGTGACCAGAATCTTGTTGCGTGTACTTAAATAATTCAATGGAATACCTCTCTCTGATGTTTCTGAAATGGAGCTGCGCTGGAACCAAAAAGAACGTGCTTATTGTACTAAAGCATTCTGAACAAATTCTGAAAAAAACAATAGGACCCCTCCGGCGTAAGGGTTAATAAACAAGATTTATCCACTTAAATGTGTCGTATGATGATAATAATTGTAGTTATTTGTCGAATAATGCGCAATATGTTTATTGTTTTCATACACTAAAATAGCTTGAGAACGAGTTGACAGAAGAGAGCGTATGGAAGAAAAAGGGGAATATGGGCAGCAAAAAAGCGAGCAAGAAGTGCTCGCCTTTTTCTTCATCCATCTGCAGGGAAAACTGCAGGTGGCTTTCGTTATTGAATTAATCAGAAATGTTGCGCGTGTAATACTCAATAATATCCTTGCGCCGGATAATGCCAAGAAAGACGCGGTCCACGTCCACGACAGGCACGAAATTCTGGTCCGCTGCCAGTGTCAGCATATCCTCCATTTCTGCCTTGATGAAGACGCATTCATTATATACCCTGTTGCTAATCTCATGCACCTGGACCTGATCCATGTTATCAAAAGTCAGTCCGGGGGTGCTCCGCATTTTCCATAACAAATCGCCTTCGGACAGAGTCGCAACATATTTTCCGTCCTGATCAATCACGGGAATGGCGGTATAATGCTGTGCTTCAAGCTGTTCGAGTGCTTCCTTCATGGAAGCGGAGGACTTGATATAAGCCACTTCGTCTTTGGGGAGTAAAAAATAGCTGATTTCCATCATCGGGCTCCTTTGCCTGTAGTTTCACTCTCCTTATTTAAACATATTATGTGAGCATTCGGCTATTTTTAATGATAAATTCGTCAGATTTGTTCCATTGTTTCAGGAGCTCTGGAAATCTATAGTATATCGTAGAGGTGATCTGACTATGAAAAAATCAAAACGAAAAATCATATATGGTTTGCTCCCCCTTCTGTTCGCTGGCGGAATTGGAGCGTATTTATACATGCAAAGCAGCAAGGCAGAGGAAGCAAAACCGGAGACAACCGTAGATCAATACATACAGCATCTGCAGAAGCAGGAATTTGATCAGCTATATACTTTAATGACGCCCGCGTCGCTGGAAGAGTCCGGCATGAACCGGGAACAGTTTGTAGAGAAGTACAGTGCCATCTATTCGGGAATGGAGGTCTCAGCCGTCAAGGCGGAAGTGAAGCCCAAGGTAACGGACACGGCGGAAAGTGGCAGTACATCAGAGAAACAGGACAAAGGGGAGCAGAACACGGGCAAACCGGATCAGAATCCGGATGCCTATGAAGTGGATTATCACTTGCAGCTAACAACCTTCCTTGGGGAAGTAAACGAGACACAAACACTCAAGCTTGTCCGGCAGGAAACCGAGGACGGCACAAAGGTGTGGCGGATTAACTGGCAGCCTTCCATGATCCTGAGTGACATGATTAAAGGAAGCAAAGTCAGGGTGAGGACACTCCTGCCGGAACGCGGTGATATCGTGGACCGGGACGGTTTACCTCTTGCTACCAAGGGAACGGTGAACGAGTGGGGCATCGTGCCGGAGAAGCTGGGTGACAACCCGGATGCAATGATTGCCCGAATTGCGAAATATTATAAGATATCAGAAGATGTGATTAACAACGCCCTGTCGCAAAAGTGGGTGAAGCCGGAGTATTTTGTCCCCATCGGTTCAACAGAGGATTACAATATCCCTGAACAATTAAGTGGGGTGAAGCTACAGTCCAAGGAAATCCGCTATTATCCGCTTGGTGCATCGGCTGCGCATCTGATTGGTTATGTGCGCAAGGTTACTCAGGAAGATCTGGAGAAGGATACGGAAGGATATTATCGTGCAGAGGATTGGATCGGAAGAGCCGGACTGGAGCAGTCCATGGAGAAGCAGCTCCGCGGCGAGCGCGGGGGCGTAATTGAAATCATGGACGAAGGCGGCAAAGTCCTCTCGGAGCTCATTCGCAAGGACGCGGTAAACGGACAAAAAGTGCAGTTGACCATCAGCGCGGAAACGCAGTCGGAACTGTATAAGGCGTTATCGAGTGACGGAGATGCCGGAGCGGCCGTGCTTATGAATCCGGTCGATGGAGACCTGCTCGCTCTGGCCAGTGCACCTGCCTACAATCCGAACAAAATGGTTACAGGACTCACTCAGGCGGAGTGGGATGCGTATTCTGCGGATGAACGGCTTCCTTTTATCAACCGATTCACCAATAGGTATGCACCAGGTTCAACCTTCAAAGCGATTACGGCAGCCGCGGGATTAATGGAGAAGGTCACAACGGCGGATAAAACCCATGATATCTCCGGTCTGCAGTGGCGCAAGGATGAGAGCTGGGGCGGATATTATGTCAAGCGGGTGAAAAGTGTAACTCCGGTGAATATGGTTGATGCACTTGTCTATTCCGATAATATTTACTTTGCCCAAGAGGCCCTGGAGATGGGCAGCCAACGGTTTATTGATGGTATCCAGAAGTTTGGTTTTGGAGATAACTTCGGCCTGGATGAATTGTACTTGAAGCCAAGTCAGTATGCGAATGAAGCGAATCTGGATCTGGCTTCCGAAGTATTGCTTGCCGACACGTCCTATGGACAGGGCGAAATGCTGATGTCGCCGATTCATCTGGCGTCGTCCTTCACTCCTTTTATTAATGAAGGAAAAATGGTGAAGCCTGTTCTGATCAAGGGAAAAGAGACCTCCGAACCCGAGGTGATTATTACTCCTGAGGCTGCGAACACGGTCAAGGATGCCCTGGTCCAGGTGGTGGCCCGTTCGGGAGGAACGGCTCACACGCTGAGCTCGCTTCCGGGGGAGCTGGCAGCCAAGACTGGAACAGCCGAGCTGAAGGCGAAAAAGGGCGAAAACGGATTGGAGAACGGATTCGTTGTCGTGTTCGACACGCAATCCCCCAGATTCCTGATCTCGGCGGTCATTGAAGGCGTGAATGGCCGGGGCGGCAGTCACTATGTAGTGGATAAGCTTAAGCCTTTCCTGAAGCAGATGGAGTCTACTCCGTAAAACCTTTGCATTGACAGGCCCTGTCGGGGATGTTATTTTGTGGTAGAATCTACTCTATTGGATTGAGGTGGTCGATGGTGGCTGTTCGCGCCAAGCAGATTTTTGTCAATTTACCTGTCAAGGATTTGAAGAAATCGGTTGAGTTTTTTACCAAAGTAGGATTTGAGTTTGATGCGAATTTTACAGATGAATCTGCTACCTGCATGATCATTGGGGACAATATTTATGCCATGCTGCTGGTGGAGGAACGGTTCCAATCCTTTATTTCGAAAGACATCTCGAATGCGGCAAGTACGGCAGAAGTCATTGTAGCCTTATCGGTGGATAGCCGCGAAGAGGTGGATACCATCGTCCAAGCTGCTCTGGATGCTGGCGGCAAGCCATATAATGATCCCCAGGATCATGGATTCATGTACGGATGGAGTTTTCAGGATCCGGATGATCACCTCTGGGAAGTTACCTATATGGACCTTAACGCATTTCCAACACAAGAGTAGAGTAGAACATACTTGGATAGATCACGCCTTCCTACTTCATAGTAGGGAGGTTTTTTTGCATCCAAGGAAAGGCACCATTTACATCAGAATAACATATGGTGTATTTTACCTTTTTGCTATATGATAAGTGTCGATTCATGTAAAAACAGCAAACATACATACGTTCTTTTTGATGGAGGGATCAGGGTGTATTGTCACGTATGTGGGACCAAAAGCAGTCCGGGGGATAGCACGTGCAGAAAGTGTAGAACAAAATTATTAGATCCAAGCTCTACAGAGAAACAGATTTGGGCCGAAACCGCAGTGGGTCTGGAGACCGGAACGGGAAACACCGATCATTCGTTATCGAGACAGCAGCAGCCTGCACCCCAGCAGAGCCATAAAGGTCCTGGGCGCGCATTCAGCTGGATCATTCCGCTGCTGCTGGCAGCGTTGATGGGAGCGCTGCTGACGTATTATTACAACCAGGAAAGCAGTGTGAATGCAGAGGTACAATCGCTGCATCAACAAGCGGAAAAAGCTGCGCTGAACGGGGAATATGCAGAAGCTCTGCAGCTGCTGGACACAGCCATCGCCAAACGCCCGAACTACAATGCGCTGATTAAGGATCGCCAGATTACGGCGAAAGCGTCCAATCTGATGAATCAGTTAGATGAAGCAGCGGTGAGTTTGAAGACGGGCAAACTGTCCGCAGGAGATAAAACCATTCAGGCGGTGGCCAAAGAACTGAAAGAGCGGGAGGAACCCGTTTTTGGCAAGGTACGAGCAGCATTGAACAATAGAAAGGTCACACTTTCCGTATTGAAGGTGAAGAAGGAAATTGATGGTTTGACCACTGTAGAGGCTCTCGCGGAGAAGCTGGATACGGTGTCGAAGCTGAAAGGCAATGAAGCCCAGGCCGTGGAGAAACAAATTATCGACAAGCTGGCGGGGATTAGTTATAAGCAGGCTGAACAGCAAGTGAAGAAAAAGGATTTTACGGCTGCCCTGCAGACCGTGGATCAAGGACTATCCTACGCACCAGAGGATGACAAACTTACGGCGTACCGTGAGCGGGTGCTGAGTGAGAAAAAGGCTTTTGAGAAAGCGGAAGCGGAACGAATTCAGTTGGCTGAGCAGCAGGCTGCGGAAGAGGATTTGAAAAATCGTACGGCTGCCGTAAGCGTCGTAAACGTAGATGCGGCACTGGATAACTATGGAGACCTGTACATCAGCGGTTCAATCGTTAACAATGCGACGAGACCGATCTCATCCGTCACGATTATGGTTGATATCTATGGAATAGATGGCACCTATCTGGGTCAGACCTATGTCGATGTGTATCCAAGCTGGCTGGAAGTGGGCGAAGAAGGTTTCTTCGAAACCTACTATTATGGTGTGTACGAGGAAGCACAAGTCTCTGTTGTGAATGCAACGTGGTATCTGGAATAGGAGGACAGGTTGGAATGGCCAAACGAACATGGAGTACGATCATATCCTGTGCCATCATTATTGGTGCGGGAGCAGGAGGCGTGTTCTGGATACATCAGCATTCGGAGAAGCAGCTGCAGGGTGGCCCCAGACTGGCTGTCGTCGCAGCACAGGAAGCAGAAACGAAGGCAGCGAAGACGGCTTCCGATTCCAATGTGAAGAAGACACGCAAACAGATCATTGAAGATAGCCAGAAGAAGGTAGTCACGATTGAGAGCGGCATCGGGCTGGGTTCGGGCTTTCTCTACAATGACAAAGGCGATGTGATAACCAACGCACATGTGGTGGAAGGCTCCAAAGAGGTAACCGTCCGCACACTTAACCATGAGGAATATCAAGGAACGGTGATTGGAATCGGGGAAGAGACGGATGTCGCTGTCGTCCGAGTACCGGGTCTACAAAAGCTTACGCCGCTAACCATCGCCAAATCCAAAGCCGAGACCGGGGACGAGGTATTGGCTTTGGGGAGTCCGCTAGGGCTCGAAAATACGGTGACCACAGGTATTATTAGCGGAGTGGGCCGAAGCTTCGAGATTCCGCCTTACATTTACAGTAATCTGTATCAGATTTCGGCTCCCATTACGCATGGCAACAGCGGGGGACCGTTGATCCACGCAGAGACAGGTGAAGTACTCGGCATTAATTCGGCTGTTGTGGAGCAGGAGGGCGGCATTGGTTTCAGCATTCCGATCACCAGTGTATTGAAGCAGGTTCAGGCCTGGTCCGAGAAGCCCAACGCGACAACGGTGGTACAGACGAATGGTGTAGGTAACAAGGCAGCATCCGGAACCTCTGCCGAAGCAGAGGGATTGGTGACCAGCTTCTATCTAAGTCTGAACGAGAGTAATTATGTTACCGCATATGCACTGCTGGGCAGTGAATGGCAGAGCGGTACGAGTTATGCCAAGTTCCGCGAGGGATACCTGAATACAAGCTATGTAACGATTAGTGGAATTTCTTCCTCCAATCGTGGGAATGATGAGATGGAAGTTACGGCTACCATTACGGCAGATGAACGCAGGGACGGGGAATATGTGACCACGAAGTATAAGGTAACGTATCAACTCGGTTACGAGAATGGTCAGTTGAGAATATTGCATGGTCAGGGAAAAAAGATTAAATAATTCAAGCACAGGAGAATCGGCACCCGGGCCATTCTCCTTTTGCATTGCTAAATTTCCAGCGATCTGTTAAAATACAGAACGAATGTTCAGTATGTGAGAGAGAGTGTGATGGGATGAACAAAAAGCAACTTCAAACCGAGCAGACCAAGAAAAAACTTGCGGATGCCTCAAGAGCTCTTTTTGTACAAAAAGGCTATAAAGCGACGTCCATTGAAGATATTGTAGCTGCGACTAGCAGCAGCAAAGGAAATATTTATTACCATTTTAAAAGCAAAGAAGGCCTCTTTCTCTATCTGATTGATGAATGGGATCGGGAATGGGAAGAGAACTGGGCTTCCAAGGAACATCTCTACAAGACATCCACGGAGAAGATCCATGGACTGATGGAGCAGCTTGTTCTGGATGACATGAACCACCCGCTGACGAAGGCAGCCGATGAGTTTTTCACGGGGGAAAAGAAGGAGAACGATATTGAGGAGCGCATTGCCTTGATGTTCGAGCGGCATATCCAGTTCAACAGACAACTGGTTCAGCAGGGCATTGAGAACGGTGAGTTTAAGGAAGACAATGTCGATCATCTGGCGCTGATTCTGGAAAGTGCCATTATTGGACTTAGCCAATTGTCCCGCGGGATGAAGTCAGAAGAGGCAGTGGCTTTATATCGCCAAGCAGCAAATGTATTCTTACATGGGATCTCCAGAAACAATAATTAAGATGGATTGAGCACATCCATGACACCCATGAAACCATTCGTTTGCTCATCTATATAAACAGCAACATTTGACAATCTACGGAGGATACAATCATGGCATTACTAACAAGAAACAGGGGCGCACTCCTGTTGTTGATGTTTAATATTTTTCTCGTATTTACAGGTATTGGTTTGGTCGTACCGATCATGCCTGCGTACATGGATCTGCTGCATATCACTGGTTTCACAGTTGGTTTGCTGGTCGCGGCATTTTCCTTTACCCAGTTTCTATTTTCTCCAGTAGCGGGCAGGTGGTCCGATTCATTCGGCCGTAAAAAGATTATTGTCGGCGGTATGCTGATTTTTGCCGTATCGGAATTCATGTTTGGTGCGGTCAATGCCCCCGTGCTGCTCTTCGCAGCCAGGATGCTCGGCGGGGTCGGTGCAGCGATGATTTTCCCTTCCATTATGGCCTACACCGCAGATATTACGACGGAAGAAGAGCGCGGCAAGGGGATGGGATTGATTAATGCAGCCATTACGACCGGATTCATCATTGGGCCGGGGATCGGTGGATATATCGCGGATTTCGGTATTCGGATTCCATTTTATGCGGCAGGGGTTGCCGGATTGCTGGCAGCGATTATTACCCTGATTATCCTGCCGGAATCGACAAGGAGCACTGGAGAAGCAAGTAAACCTGCCACTGGTGCAGCAAAAGCCAAAACGCCAGGAATGGTATCCCAGCTGCTGAATTCCTACCGGGAGCCTTACTTTTTCAGTCTGATTATCGTATTTGTCATGGCGTTTGGCCTGGCTAATTATGAGACCGTATTCTCTCTGTTTGTGGATCACAAATTCGGCTTCACGACCAAGGATATTGCATTTATCATTACATTCGGCTCGATCGCGGGTGCGGTCGTGCAGGTATCCCTGATCGGGTGGCTGCTGAACAAGTTTGGGGAGAAGAAAGTGATTTCGGTATGTCTGTTCTTCGTGGCAGTGTTTGTACTGCTGACCCTGTTTGTGCACACGTACTGGCTGATTCTGGTGGTCACCTTTATTGTATTCCTGGGTATGGATATTTTGCGTCCTGCCATCAGCACGCAGATGTCCAAACTGGCAGAGGAACAGCAAGGTTTCGTGGCTGGACTGAACTCCGCTTACACAAGCTTGGGCAATATCGCAGGTCCGATTGTGGCTGGTGCCTTGTTCGATGTAAATATCAACTATCCGTATGTTTCAGCTGCTGCTGTTCTGGCAATCTGTTTCCTGTTATCACTCCGGGTTCTCAGAGGGGTTAGACCCGCAGGGCAAGCGAAGACGGAGATGTAGTCGCAATTCATAACAATACGATGTAGAGCTTAAAAAAACCAGTCGGTTACACACGATACTTTGTGTAATCGACTGGTTTTATTTTTTGGATTTGTATGATTAACGGACTTCACCGTTTGTCTTAATTAGCTTTTGATACCAATAGAAGCTCTGTTTACGGATACGTCTTAACTCCTTAATATCAAATTCCTCGCGGTCCACATAGATAAACCCATATCGTTTGCTGGACCCCTGATGTGTACTCACCAGATCGATCGCAGACCAAGGACAGAAACCAAATACATCCACACCATCCGTAATGGCCAGTTGAATCTGTTCAATATGTTTATTGAAAAATTCAATGCGGTAAGGGTCGTTGACCACGTCGCCTTCTTCCAGCTTGTCAAAAGCGCCCAGACCATTCTCTGTAACGATCAATGGCAGGTTATAACGGGAATAAATCTGGCGAAGAGTGGAGCGGAAGCCCACCGGATCAATCTCCCATCCAAACTCGGTCTTCTGCAGATTTGGATTCACAGATCCTCGGTATGCACCAGGTTCACCCACAATTTCATGCTGATCTCCTGTGTGGGAGAAATCATTCCCATCATTCAGACTTTCGCCGACCGTCTGCGAAGTATAGTAATTAAAAGCAATAAAATCAGGGTTTCCCTGAGCCAAAATATTCATGTCGTCGTCCTCAATGACCGGAGTATACCCTTTCTCTTCAAGATAACTCCAGGCAATGTGATTGTAGCGACCGTATACGGCCATATCAAGATAGAGCCAGTTGCGGATTGCTGCATAGTTATCGGCTGCGAGGGTATCTTCCGGTCTGGAGCTTGCCGGATAGATCACGCCAATATTGGGAGCCGGACCGATCTTGGCACCTGGAAGCATCTCATGACATAGGACCATTGCTTTGGCTTGCGCGACGAGCATGTGATGATTTTGCTGATACAGTGTTTTTTGCGGGTCAGTCATCGTAGTATCCAGTGTGCCCAAAGAGCCAGGATGCAGGATGAGCATATTTTGTTCATTAATGGTCAGCCAATATTTGACCCGGTCCCCGTAGTTCTCGTACAGGGTTCTGGCGTACTGCTCAAAGGCATCGATTGTTGCCCGATTGGACCAGCCGCCTTGCTCTTCCAGTGCATAAGGAAGATCAAAGTGATACATGGTCACAATTGGTTCAATACCGTATTTGATCAGTTCATTAATTAATGAGTCATAGAAGGCAAGGCCTTTGGGATTAATCTCGCCTGCGCCTTGCGGATAGATCCGCGTCCAGGCGATGGAGAAGCGATAGGCTTTGAAGCCCATCTCCGCAAGCAGGGCCACATCCTCCTTATACATATGATAGTGATTACTGGTCACCTTGAAGTCGGTTACACCTTCCACATGGTTTCCCATGTCAATAACGGAAGGACCTTTGCCATCTTCATTCCAGGCACCTTCGATTTGATAGGCTGACGTTGAACCTCCCCAGAAGAAGTCTTTGGGAAATGGTTTGAGTTGAGTATGTTTCATTGTCGTTCCTCCTAGTTGAGTTTTGAATAAGTAAGCTGATCAGACAACAAGAGTGAGCAGGACATCATTTTTCTGTACATGTTCCTGGGATGTTTCGAATACATCCACCTCGTGCTGTGTGAGGGTAACAATGACGGGAGTGACAGTTTCGTACCCGGCCTGCTTAATTTGTTCGATGTCAAATTGAATGAGCAGCTCGCCCTGTCTGACGATGTCACCTTCCTGCACGACAGGAGTGAAATGTTTGCCTTTTAGCGCAACGGTATTAATCCCGATGTGTATCAGAATCTCGGTGCCGGTGCCAGTCGTTAACCCGATGGCATGCCCCGTTGGGAAGAGTGAAGTGACTACGCCATCCACGGGAGAAACAACTTCGCCAATCTCGGGAACGATCGCTAGTCCCTTGCCCATAGCACCAGTGGAAAAGGCAGGATCGTTGATCGTACTCAAAGCAACAGCTTTGCCCGTAAGTGGGCTATGAATTTGTTCTTTTTTGACCTCGGCAGTTTTTACCTCTGGAGCAGCAGGAACTTCTATCGTTTTACTTTCGGACATTGCACCTGTGTTCGTATCATTCGCATCCTTGACTTCTGAAACGGCGGCCTTGGCTTTGGTCTCGTATCCGAACATGACGGTTAATACCGCTGCAATGGCGAAGGAACACACAATTGCAATAACATAAACTACGGTTGGTGTGTATACCGGTATAGCGAAAATATTATGGAACACATATGCCGTCATTTTAACGCCAAAATGACCATTAATGGCACCACCGATTGCACCTGCGATGACAACGATTGGGATGACGCGTTTATAACGCAGGACCAACCCGTATACGATAGGTTCCGTCACACCTGCGAGCAATCCCGTAAGGCTCGTTGAGCCTGCAAGCGTGCGGAGTGTTTTATCTTTTTTGGCTTTCAGGAAAATACCGAATGCAACACCGATTTGGGCAAATACGGCTGCAGCAGCCATCGCTTCGATTGGATCTCCGCCAACCCCGATATTCTGGATCGTGATCGGAGTGAATCCCCAGTGGAGACCGAAGATGACCATGAAGGTCATGAATCCGCCCAGGACAATACCTGACAATATCCCGCTGACGTCAATGAGCCACGTTACACCAGAGGAAATCCAGTCTCCTACGTTGGTGCCAAATGGACCGAAGGCCATCGCAGACAGAGGAACCATAATCATGAGGGCAATCATTGGAACCAGGAACAATTGCAGATCCTTCAGAATAATTTTCTTCAGCAGCCTATCGAGAAGGGCATAGATGCTGATGGAGATGAATATCGGAAATACACTGGCTGAGTAGTTCATCATGACGACAGGTATGCCCAGGAACGATACATCGGAACCCTTGTCCATCAATCCGGTGAAGTTCGGTTCCAACAGGGCGGCACCGATGACCCCGGCAACATAAGGATTGGCTTTCAGCTTCATGCCCAGCGTAATGCCGAGGAAGATAGGCAGGAAGTAAAATACGGCATTGCCGGCTGCGGATAAAATAAGATAGGTATCACTGGTGTCTGACATCCAGCCAAGCATGGTTAGAACGGTCAGCAGAGCTTTCAACATGCCTGATCCCGCCATGGCCGGAATTAACGGAGAGAAGCTTCCCGAGATAATTTCAAAAATTTTGGATAAGACCGAGGTTTTTTCACCTGTTGTCTCTGCGGTGGAGGAGGATTCTCCTCCAAAATCCCGATTCTTCATAATCTCTGCATACACATGAGCAACATGACTCCCGATCACAACTTGAAATTGTCCACCGCTTTCCACAACGGTAATTACGCCATCGTGTTTTTCAAGCGTTTCGCGCTCGGCTTTTTTGGAATCCTTGAGGTTAAACCTCAGCCGGGTCGCACAGTGGACAAGTCCGTTGATATTGGCTTCACCGCCGACGAGGCGTACGATGTCATCTCCCATTTTTTTATGATCCATGTTCATTCTCCTTTGTGGTCGAACTGCCCCAGAAAACAAAAAAATACCTAAACGGAGGGCAGTGGCCATCCAAAAATGGATGGGGTGCCAATCGTTTAGGTATCGCCTGCTTGACCAGTAACAATCCTTGTCGTTAAGTTGTGAGACCTACTATAAATGACAGCGAAATCGTTTGCAAGCTTTTTTTATTTCGTGTCCTGCATTTCATTTCGGGAAGTAACGCGGTGAATATGGATCGTCAAATACACCTTTTCATCAATGGACATCGCACTTTCGAATTTGTCCTCAAGGTAATGGTTAATCAATTGGGTACACTGAAAAGCCTTGCCGTATTTGTCTTTGACCTGATCATATAGAAAGTTATCACCAGACGCCGTCTGTTCCTGTTCATTGCTCACCATGCGCTGGACGAAATATTGCAAATGGGTAATAAACCTGGAGTAATTAAACGAATTTTCATCCAGGGTTATGCCATATTGATTGGTCACGATGTTGAATATGTCATCGATCACTTCGGTAATTTCAACCGTTTGCTGCATGCCCTGACCATCCTGTCTGGCGTTGACAAAATGCATGGCGATAAAACTGGCTTCATGTTCGTCCATCTGTATGCCGAATTGTGAATCGATCAACTCCAGCGCATTCATGCCGATCATGAATTCCTTTTTATAAAACTTTTTGATCTGCCATAACAGCGAGTTCTTCAGCCCGACGGACTTCCTGTACCGTGAGATGGCAAATTGGATATGGTCAATGAGAGAAATATAGATATTGTCACTGAAAATATCGCCCATTTCCCGCTTGGCATAGCCTACAATCTTGTCAGCCAATGTTAGATACTCCACGGAGGTTTCGCCCATCAGGTCGATCAGTTTCTGGGGGATCTTATCCGATTTGAGAACAAAGGTTTTCTCGATTTTATCCTCATCAACAGGCTGCCCATTTTTCTTCTTGAAGCCCAGACCATTTCCAATGACAACAAATTCATGACCCACCTGGTTCTCTGCCCGGATGACGTTATTGTTGAAAATCTGTCGAATGATCATCGTTGTTCACCTCTATTGCCGTTATAATAACAAAAAACCCAAACAAAGGCTTATCACACAGCCTTTATTTGGGTATCGCCTGCTTACCAGTAACAATCCCGAAGAAGACACGGCTTCTTCTTTCAATTATGTACACTATACCGCTTTCATAACAGAATAACAATACAATCATTTTTGGAAATGGACGTAAAGACGTCTATTTTTGTTATAATAAGAAATGCTGGAAGTGAATACGATGGGCTGGGTTACGATAAAAGGTACCGAGGACGGTCATTTTTAAGCATATACAGGATTATTGGAGTGATAACATGAGCAAAGCAAAGGGTAAAGGCGGCACGGGCCGTGGTACCGGCAAAAAAGGCTGGAATCGCTGGCAAGCCAGTGCCAATCGGGCGAAAAGTGCCCCGAAGCCTTATAAAAGCAAAGGTACGAAGAAGAAAGACGATGCCGAAACTTCAAGTGACAAGTCCCTGTAAATGGGCACAAGATAAGATAGAAAAAGAGACCTCCCATGAAAAAGGGAAGATCTCTTTTTTTTTGTGAATGACATCGTATATTCGATTAGTTTGCTTGCTTAACTTTGAAGAATGAAATCAGCTCCTGCAGCTGCTTGGACACGGCAGAGAGTTCATCCGAAGCACTGACAATGGACGCCATGGAAGCTTCCTGTTCAGCGATCGATTGTTCAATCTGCTTGCTGCTGTTAGCTGCCTTGCTAACACTTGCGGACAGCTCATCTGCTGTTGCAGACATCTCTTGTGTACTGGCGGAGATTTCCTCCGTAGAACTGGAGATATCCTGGATCTGATTCGCGACTTTGTTCGTGGCTGTCAGGATATCGCCGAAGAATTCACCTGTCTCCCGGGTAACCTGGGAACCTTTCTCTACTTCACGCGAACCAAGCTGCATAGCTTCGGCAGACTGCGAGATGTCCCGCTGAATCTCGTCGATTAACGAGCGGATCTGATCAGCCGATTGCTGCGATTGTTCTGCCAATTTGCGTACTTCTCCTGCCACGACGGCAAATCCTTTTCCTTCCTCACCCACGCGTGCAGCTTCGATGGAAGCATTCAGGGCGAGCAAATTGGTTTGTCCTGCAATGTCCGTAATGAGATTGACAATACCGCTAATCTCATTGGAACGGTTTTCCAAAGACCGGATGGACTCGGATGTGTGTTGTACGGCTCCCGAGATCAGATCCATTTGCTCAATGACTTGCTGCATAATCTCATGGCCCGTATGGGACCGCTGCTCCATGCTCTGCGCTTCATCGGCAACCTCTGAAGAACTGCTCGCGATGGTTTGGATAACGGTGGACATTTCCGTCATGGCACGCGCGTTTTCAACGGACGCTTGGTCCTGCGAGCGAAGGCCGAGGGAAATATCCCGAATATTTGTACTGATCATTTGAATATTGCCATTGTTATTTTCGGAGATCTCCAATAATCTCTTGGAAGAGTTGGACAGGTGATGTGAAGTCAATTGGACTTTGGACATCGTATCGTTGAATCGCTCAATCATCGTATTGAATTTCTGATTAATAATCCCCAGATCATCTCGTCCTGTCTGGATGGATACATCCAGATTCCCCGAGCTGGCAACATCGATGCCCTTCATCAGGTTACGGATCGGAGTTAACGTTTTCTTCAACAGGATATATTGCAGAATCATGAACAAAAGCAGGAAACCTATAAGGAACATGCTGCTGTATGTAATCAGCTTATGGAGACCATTCGGGATGGCGTTGGCATCGACATCAAAGTAGATGGCGGCGTACACTTCACCCGCTGCATTCTTGATCGGATACATAATGGTTGTCCAGGTTCCATATTCATCTGTATAAAAGCTGCT
The DNA here is from genome assembly GCF_058789975.1 of Paenibacillus sp. FW104-T2. Lineage (NCBI taxonomy): Bacteria > Bacillati > Bacillota > Bacilli > Caryophanales > Paenibacillaceae > Paenibacillus > Paenibacillus sp. FW104-T2. The sequence goes on from NZ_JBYTCE010000013.1 coordinate 154,166, forward strand.
TAGTGCAGGTTGCCCATCCTTCTTCATGCCTTCCAGTGCTTTCACGTTTTCTTGTGGGAGTGGGTACATGGAGCCTACAGCCAGATTCAATTCTTCAAAAGGCTGTACCAGGTTGGTCGGAACGGCGATGATGGACGTTTGGTTGCCTTCCGCCAGTTCGGTTCCAAAAATATAGGTCTGGGCAATGTTGGGGTACAGTTCATGGATGGAATCCAGATAGTCCCGCAGTTCTTTTTGCACGGGACCGTCATAGCTTTTTTCATTAATGGCTTCAAGCACTTTGGCTGTGTCCAGATCGTCCGACCACTTCTGGGTGGTCACTTTGGCCTGATCATAGAGCTGCTGGCTGAGTACGTTTTTCTGCAGCTGATATCCAGCTGTAATCAGGATGATTCCAATCAACATAATACTTCCGAAAGATATAACGAGGTTTTTGGCAAAGAAAGGCATGGTACTCCATCGAATCTTAGCTAACAACTTGTTTCTCTCCTTTTTTCTGGTTAATTTGATCTATTCGTATATGTGAATCATTCCAGACTCTTCTAGGACCTCCAGACATATCGTATTCATGGAATATATCGTAATAAAGTCATATGAATGTTAGTAATGAAAATAAAATGATGCTTTAGCACTAAAATTTTCAGATTTTTTTCGCTTTTTTCATCAAAGTTGGAGAAGGATGGAGCAAAAAAATGGTTTATTATGCAAGCAGTCCTCTTCATCGTATGGTGTAATCAGGCCATTTGCGGGAGGGGTATTTAACAGAGACTGACTTTACATAAAATACTGGCCTTCGACTCTACGGGCTGTGATACAATAGGTGAGGTCTGTACAGAAACGGAAACACGCATGAGGTCGAGGAGGAGCAGAAACACGATGAATTCAGCCCCGTTTATTGCGGTGGAGGGTGCGATTGGAGCAGGGAAAACCACCCTGGCAACGATGCTTTCCAAGGAATTAAACCTTCCGCTGGTGAAGGAAATAGTAGAAGAGAATCCCTTTCTGGCTTCCTTCTATCAAAATATTGATGAGTGGAGCTTCCAGCTTGAAATGTTTTTTCTATGCAACCGGTTCAAGCAATTGGAAGACACAGGTCTGCACTACATTGAACAAAATACGCCCGTCATATCGGATTATCATATCTACAAAAATATGATCTTTGCCGAACGTACCTTGAAAGGGACCAAACGGGACAAGTACCGTCAAATCTATCACTTGTTAACCGATGATCTGCCTAAACCCAATCTGGTGTTATACATTGAAGCCGAGCTGGACACATTGATGTATCGCATTAACAAACGTGGACGTTCCTTTGAACAGGACATGGACCCGGCATATATGGAACAATTGATCGCGGATTACAAAACAGGCATGGCTTATCTGGCGGAAAGTACGAACCCACCGACCATTATTAAAGTCAATGCGGAGCAGCTGGATTTTGTGGAGCATCCTGAACATTTCAGGCAGATTGTTAACCAGGTAAAGGAGTATATCAGATGAATAACTATGGCATTCCGGCGAATGCATTAATTACGGTAGCAGGTACGGTTGGCGTGGGCAAGTCCACGTTAACAGCAGCACTTGCACAGCGTTTGAATTTCAAAACATCACTGGAGCAGGTCGATCATAATCCGTATCTGGAGAAGTTCTATCATGATTTCGAACGTTGGAGCTTCCACTTGCAAATCTACTTCCTGGCGGAGCGTTTCAAGGAACAGAAGAAGATTTTTGAGCTTGGCGGGGGGTTCGTGCAGGATCGCTCCATCTATGAAGATACGGGAATCTTTGCGCAAATGCATGCGGATCAGGGCACGATGTCAGCCACGGATTTCGAAACGTACAGCAGTTTGTTTGAAGCGATGGTGATGACACCGTATTTCCCTCATCCCGATGTGTTAATCTATCTGGAAGGCAGTCTGCCGTCCATTCTGAACCGAATTACGGAACGCGGACGTGAAATGGAAATTCAGACCGATCGCTCGTATTGGGAACATATGCATGAACGTTATTCGGTATGGATTGATCAGTTCACCGCTTGTCCGGTACTGCGTCTGAACATTGATCAGTATGATGTACATGATCCGGCTTCGGTAGATGCCATTCTGGCACAGATTGCTGCAGTCATTCAACCTTCCAAAGAAGCGCAAGCATAAGATGTCAGCAGAGTTTGGATTATAAATGATTCCGAATTAAAGATCCCTTCTTCAGCTTAAGGCTGGGAGAAGGGATCTTTGCGTTCCTGTAATATATAATGCTAATCGCCGTGCTTTCTTTCTTTTAATTTTCAGAAAAGAATAGAAATTTGTTGAAAGAAGGCACATTTTGTGGTTTCATAAGAAAGGTGAATTCTGGAAAATAAGCATAAGCATGACTCAGGAGGGAAAAGAACGTGGAAGAGAAACAAGGAATTCGAATTGGCTTGCCGATCATCGGCGGGTTGATTGCCGCGATTGTAGGGGGAGCCGTGTGGGCAGCAATTGCAGCATCGACCGAATATGAGGTAGGGCTTATCGCCATCTTGATTGGAGCACTTACGGGGTATGCGGTTGTGTTGTTCTCCAACAAACGTATTGCAACGGTACATAAAATCATTGCGGTTATTTTCGCACTTCTCGGTATTTTGCTGGGTAAGTATCTTACCGTGGTTTATTTTACATCCCAGTTGTTCGGAGATATCGGAATGATGGAACTGGCGTTTGATGTTGAGATCATCCGCGAGTTCTTCGCAACCATTACCGATTACTTCAGTGAGCCGATCGATCTGTTGTTCATCGTGCTCGCTATTGTATCCGCATGGCAGATTCCGGGACGCATGGCGAAGACAAGCCTAGCATCCACAGCTTCGTCATCCGATCAAGCGCGAAGAGCTTAATAGGAGAACACTGCCTCGGTAATCAGAACGGTGCTATGTAGTCACTGGTTATACCATTTAAAAAGTACTCAGAGTGAAGGGCCGGAAGGGGTCCATCACATTGCGGCTGAGATACAGGGAAAGGGACGTAACGCCTATGGCGTACGTCCCTTTTTTATACTTGGTGTGGAATTGAATTTTATAAGAAAAGCATATAGCATTAGCTCTTACGGTCAGCAAAGACTGCCATCGCATCCTTCATAAACATGGCCAATCTTTCGCCAAATTGATCGATATTACGAGTGAAGCGTTCATCATCCACATACATTTGTCCCAATCCTCTGAAAGCCTCCGGGGAATAGTTCCCCAGGTTGTTCAGATAGGCATACCATTCGGCGATTCCTGCTTGAGCCTCGTTCGAGGCAGGGTCCGTGTGGCGAAGTGCTGCCAGCCGTGTATAAATTTCATTCATTTCATCGGACAGGCCTTTCTGTTCTTGGGCAGATTTGCCCTGAAGTTTCTGGTTTGTTTTTTCTACAGCTTCGTCTCCCCAACGTTCTCTGGCTTCCTGTTCATACGGATTTTTGCTGAAGTCGAATCCTTCGAACTGTTCTTTCGTTGTCATGTGTATCTCTCCTCTCATATGCAAAACGCTTCGATCAATGGTAGCGATCATTTGATCAAGTCGCTGACGCTTTTCCAGCAAAATACGGCGGTGCATCTGAAGTGCTTCCTCCCGGTTAAAGGAAGGGTTGGTGATAATGCTTTTGATCTCTTTCAGGGAGAAATCAAGCTCTCTGAAAAATAAAATCTGCTGCAGCGTTTCCAGATTGGCATCCGAGTACAGCCGATATCCGGCTGAAGTGACTTCGTCCGGGGTTAATAATCCGATCTCATCATAATGATGCAGTGTGCGCACACTGATCGAGGCAAGCTCGGCAACTTCTTTGACTTTCATGGCCATGATCAAACCTCCTTACACCACTGATTGTATAGCGTCACGTAACGTGAGAGTCAACAGGTAAAAAAAGATGCGAGCCAGGAGGCCGCATCCAAAAAGTATGAACAATGATGAATGTTGGGAGTAAGCGGTGAGGAAGCCAGTCTGAAGGAGCAGCCTGCCCCAGCGTGTGGGGAGGGGAGGCACGGCTATGCCTGCATCCCACGCACCGCCGCAGCGAACTGCGCAGCCGCTGCGCGCACATCGGCCGCGCCCGCGATGGCGGAGATGACGGCTACGCCGTCGGCTCCTGCCGCCATCACGGCGGCCGTGGTTTCGGGCGTAATGCCACCGATACCCACCACCGGAACTGCGATGCCTGCGGCGCGCAGTTCCGCCACCCCGGCGGGGCCCAGCACAGCGTGGGCATCCGCCTTGGAGCGCGTCGGGTACATGGGCCCGACGCCAAGATAGTCGGCGCCCGCCTGCACGGCACGGCGCGCCTCAGCCACGGAGTGGGCGGATACGCCAAGCATCCGCCCGGCTCCGATGCGGGCGCGTACCAGCGCCGCGTCCGCATCGTCCTGGCCGACATGCATGCCGTCGGCCTCCACGGCCACAGCCAGCTCCACATCATCGTTCACGATGAACGGAATCCCGTGCTGGCTGCACACCTCGCGAAGCTGCATCGCAAGCGTGATGCGGGCTTCGCCAGCAAGTGCGCCAGTTCCCTTCTCGCGGAACTGGAACAGCGTGATGCCGCCGGCGATGGCTTGGCGCAGCACATCCACAGGGTTCAGCGCTGTATTCACGCTGCCCATCACCAGGTACACCTGCATGGCCTGGCGTACCGCCTCTGCATCCCATCTGCGCATCACTGCTCACCCCGCTGTCTGCGCTGATACGCAAAATGATTTGTTGGCCCGTGTCCGCTCCCAATCCCCAGTTCATCCTCAATGGCTGCCTGAATGAACGCTCGCGCGGTTGTTACGGCAGCCAGGACAGACGAGCCCTTGGCCAGTTCGGCCGTGATGGCGGCAGAGTACGTACATCCGGTCCCATGGGTGTGGCGTGTCACAATGCGTACGTTCTCCAAATAGTGAAAGGTCGTGCCGTCATAGAGCACATCAACAATCATCCCGTTACCTTCAGCATGTCCGCCTTTGACCAGAGCATACGCGGAGCCCATGTGCACGATTCGTCTGGCGGCTTCTTCACGATCCGCCAGATTGCGGATGGTCATTCCGGTGATCAGTTCGGCTTCCGGAATATTCGGTGTTGTGATTAATGCATGTGGAAGCAGATCCGTGATCAGGGCGTGTACCGCCTCCTGCTGAAGCAAAGGGGCACCACCTTTCGCTACCATGACCGGATCAATGACCAGATTGGTCCAGCCGAATTGCCGCCATTTCTCGGAAACCAAGCGAATGGTTTCTGCGCTGAAGAGCATGCCTGTTTTTACCGCTCCGGGCTGGAAGTCTTCACCTGTGGAGTCGAGCTGCTGGGCAATGCCTTCCAAAGGAACCGGATAGACTCCCTGAACGCCTAGTGTATTCTGTGCGGTAACCGCAGTAATAACAGACAAGCCGTAAGCGCCCAGCTCCTGAAAGGTTTTCAAATCCGCTTGAATACCGGCCCCGCCGCCATTATCCGACCCGGCAATCGTGAGTGCCTGCGCCATACTCATTGGGTATCACCGCCAAGCTGTCGCACCTGAGCCCGCTGTGCAAGCACGTCCGGAGTTACCAATGCAAGCTGGTTTAACAGCTCGATCTGGAAACTGCCTGGCCCGAGGTTGGCTGTGCGCGCTGCTGCGATCTCGGCTGCAACGCCATAGAAGGCAAGTGCTTCAACAACACTGCTTAGCAATTCTTCTCCAGACGGTGCAACCGCAGCAAAGGCACCTATGATGGAGCTAAGCAAACATCCTGCGCCAGTGACCTGGGTGAGCAGGGCATGGCCATTTTGCGTTAGGAACGTGGTCTGCCCATCCGTAATGACATCCTCGCGTCCAGTGATAACGACAACACAGCCAAGCTTCTGTGCTGCCCGCTCGGCGATTCCGGTGCGGTCACCTTCGCCTTGGCCTGCATCGACACCCTTGATGCTCCAGTTCTCGCCTATGACATTGGCGACTTCCGCTACGTTACCCCGCAGTACGGTAAGTCGAAGCTCGTGCACGAGCATCTGAACCGTATCCGTGCGATAGGCCGTAGCGCCAGCTCCCACCGGGTCAAGTACAACTGGCACATGATGGGCATTGGCCGATTGTCCGGCGAGGCGTATGGCTTGGACAACCTTGTCATCGAGTGTGCCAATGTTGAGCACGACCGCTCCGGCCATTTCAGCGACATCGGCTACCTCTTCATGTGCATAGGCCATGAAGGGAGAGGCGCCCAGTGCGAGCAGACCGTTGGCCGTAAAGGGAGCAACCACGAGGTTGGTGATATTGTGAACCAGTGGATTTTGAGTACGAACACGTGCCAGATATGACATTTGAAATTCCCTCCTGGTAAGCGATTATTTTTTAGCAGCAACTGCTTTTTACTTATCCTGCAAGTTGATAAACGCATCCTCGGCCTGTACCGAATCCGGAATCAATTCACGTTGTACCAGCCACTTCCGCACGTTATCCCAGGAGGAAGGTTCCTGCCAGCCGAACGGAATACCTTCTTCAGTCATGAGCGGGAGCAGGATGTCCAGGCTCTTTGTTTCAATTTCCCGATCCAGCGGGGACGTCTCATTTTCGTGTGCGAGCAGGATGTTCAAAGCTTCATCGGGATGCTCGGTCACATAGTTCTGACCTTCCTGGATCGCCTTGACGAAGCGGGTGAGCTGATCCTTCTTCGCCTCAATTCCCTCGTCGCTTGCTGTAAGAACGAGTTCGTAATAATCCGGCACGCCGTAATCGACGGGGTTAATTGACTTAACGGGATGACCTTCTTTCTCAAGAATCAACTGTTCATGATTGATAAAACCACCCATGATCGCATCGGCCTGACCGGAGGCAAGCGAAGGGATCAGATCAAAACCGACATCCACCAAATTCATACGGTCCGGATCGCCGCCATCCTGACTAATCATCGTACGCACCATGGCTTCATATAGGGGAACGGAGGAATACCCTACCGTCAGTCCTTCAAGATCTTTGGGCGAGTTCACGTTGCCGTCCGTTTTCGTCAGCAGATGAACGAGTGGATGCCGAACGACAGCAGCAATGGATCGTACGGGAATGCCTTCTCCACGGGCTAGCAAAATTTGCGGCTGATAGCTCAGCGCCAGGTCCACTTTGCCAGCGGCTACAAGTTTGAGTGCATCATTCGTATCGGCAGGCATCTGAATGTCCACATCGAGACCTTGGTCTGCGAAATATCCATTCTCCTGTGCAGCGTATATAAAGGAATGGACTGCATTCGGATACCAGTCGAGCATGATGGACAATGAATCATGGTCACCAGACGACGATCCGGTTGTTGTTGAATCTGTGCCCTGTACCTGGGGATCGGAATCGGACGATGATGGGTTCGCACCCGTATTGCCACAACCGCTGACGATCAGTAATAAACAGATGAGGGCAGGAAGCAGGATGTGAATGAGTTTCTTTTTTTTCATGGATAAATGGGCCTCGTTTCTTTCATTTTTGTTTGGTTCCAATCGCTGATATGTTTTAAAGAGATCGACAGGAAGGAGCAGCACTTGTTATCTCATTGCGATTGCCTTTTCATCGACTTTCCTCTGCGTGCATGCTCTGCATTCCGCTTCAATCCGAGGACTCGCTCCAGCCAGGCAATAAGCACGAACAGACCGATGCCCAGCAGGGATAACAGCAGAATGGATGCAAACATTGCGTCGGTATTCATGCTGCTGGACATTCTGCGGCTGAAATAACCAAGACCTTTGCTGCCTCCGAGCCATTCGCCAATGGTTGCCCCGACCACGCAGTACACCACCGACATCTTCAATCCTGAAAAGAAAGAGGGCAGCGCAAGAGGTACCTGAAGCTTGCGAAACAGATCCCACTTACTTGCTCCCATGGTCATCAGCAGTTCGCGCTGTTCCGGGTCGCCTTGACGGAGACCATCATAGGTGCTGACCACAATCGGGAAGAAAGCGATCAGAAACACCACAGCGACTTTGCTCCAGAGCGTGTAGCCAAACCACAGAATGAACACAGGAGACAGGGCAATCAGTGGAATCGTCTGGCTGATTACGATGAAGGGATACAGCGCTTTTTCAATCGAACGGCTGAGGTGCATACCCGCTGCCAAAGCGCTTCCGGCCACGATGGACAAGCCGAAGCCAACTGCTACCTCCATCAATGTGGCAGGCAGATGGGTTCCCAGGAGCAGATGCCGATGCTCAACTAGAGAACTCGCTATGGATGTAGGTGCAGGGATAATAAAAGAAGGGACCCAGCCCAATCGTACGATGCATTCCCAGCTGGCAAGCATCAGGAGGAGAAGCGCAGCGAACAGGCCATAGCGGGCAAACCATCTGCTGACGCTAAAGCTTCGCATGTAGTTGTTCCTCCAACCGTTGTCGCATTCGTATCAGATCCGGATCGTAGACCATGCCCGAATGTCTCGGACGGGGCAGAGGCACCGTCGTGTCCAGCAGCTGCCGACCGCCAGGAGTGAGAAGGACAATCCGGTCACTTAATAACAGGGCTTCTTCGATATCATGCGTAATGAACAGCACCGTTTTGCCGAGGCTTTCCCACAACTCAAGCAGCCAGCGATGCATCTCTCGCTTGGTCATGGCATCGAGTGCGCCGAAGGGCTCGTCCAGCAGCATCAGCTGTCCTCCCGTCAACAACGTTCGAAGCAGGGCAACCCGCTGCTTCATGCCGCCGGACAGTTCGTCCGGGTAGGCATGCTCATAGCCAGATAAGCCGAATCTGTCGAGTCCGGCCATAATGTCAGCGCGCAGCTTCACCTTGTCCTGCTTCCACGGGGCAAGCTCCGATGGAAGCAGGCAGTTCTCCATGACCGTCCGCCAGGATAACAGCAAATCCTTCTGCGGCATGTAGGCGACTCGACCAAGTCGCTGTCCTGGCGGCACCCCAGCAATTTCGATCGTGCCGTCCGTCGGTTCAAGCAAGCCTGCCAGCAGCTTGAAGAGCGTACTCTTGCCCGACCCGCTGGAGCCGATCAGCGAGACGAATTCTCCCTTTTTTACACACATCGACACATTGGAGAGGACGGGGGAATGTCTCTGATCCGGAAAAGTGAAGGTCATGTTGTCAATCTGTACATCGTTGCTCATTTGGTTCCTTGACCCCCTTGGAATAAAAACTGCCTGAACGGAAATGCACGTTGTATGCGATCTGTATGTAAACGCGAAAAAGCCCGCCCATTTCCGGAGAAATGAGTGGGCCTATTAAGTTCAACCGACATTCATGTTCATATGAATATGAAAAAAATCCGTTAACTGAAAGTCCGCTCCACTTCCCTCCGCTGGTATGATCCAGATCAGGTTCAAAGGGTCCGAATACGTTCATTCGTCTCAGCCGCAAGGCTCCCCTAGTGCAATCGTTCAAGATATGCAGTTGTGTACACAGCATATATCACATTCCCGCGAGATGTAAAGAGGGCTTAGAGGCAAAAGTTACACCGTTAAACTCATTCGCGGATTTACCTTGGCTTCCTAACCCGATATAATGGGGATGGCACATATGGGCCGGATTACAAATGAGGGTGGGACTGTTCTCCCTCCTAAGCAGAATGGGGACCCCGAGTTGAAAACGTTCAAGAAAGTATATATTGAAATTACAAGCATATGTAACCTGGCGTGCAGCTTCTGTCCGCAGACGAAGCGTGCCAAAGGATTCATTGACCCTGAAGTCTTCAACAATATATTGGATCAGATTAAGCCACATACCAAACACATTTATTTGCATGTCAAAGGGGAGCCGTTACTTCACCCCAAAATTGATTTGTTACTGGATTCCGCGCACGAGAAGGGATTCAAGGTAAACATAACAACGAACGGAACACTGCTGCCCAAGACCCAGCATAAACTGCTTGGCAAACCGGCATTGCGGCAAATGAACTTCTCGCTGCACAGCTTCGACGGGCACGAGGGATCGACGGACCGTGAGGGATACCTCAATAATATTTTGTCCTTTGCGAGAGAAGCGGTGAAGCACAATGTGATCATCTCGTTCCGGCTCTGGAATCTGACGCAGGATAACTTCACGAATGCCCAGATGAATCGGAACCGGGAAACACTGGAGGTACTGGAGCGCGAGTTCAACCTGGATTTCCGCATTGAGGAAAAGGTGGTTCCAGGCAGCGGCGTCAAAATTGCGCCGAATGTCTATCTCAACCAGGACCATGAGTTCCAGTGGCCAAGTCTGGATGCACCAGAGGATGATGGCAAAGGCTTCTGTCATGCGCTTCGCAGTCAGGCGGCGGTCCTTGTGGATGGCACGGTTGTTCCATGCTGCCTCGATGGCGAAGGTGTCATTAATCTCGGTAACGTCCATGAGAAGTCTTTCTCGGAGATTGTCGAAGGTGAGCGGGCGAACAATCTGGTTTATGGTTTTTCCAAGCGGGAAGCTGTGGAGGAGCTATGTCGGAAGTGCGGATATCGTCAGCGGTTCGGAGCCTAGTCAAATAAAAATGTGTTTAGAGCGTGCCATTCGAATGTTTATTTCGGGTGGTGCGCTTTTCTGTTTTTTTTGCAGAATTGTTTTGAGAATAAAATTGAAATCAATTCAGAATTACAACTTTTTTGTAAAATCATAGTTTAATAATCTTGTTTTTATGAGTTTGCATGGTATTATTATCCTATTGATCAGGAGGTGATATAGTTCCATAGATTCACATATTATTATTTTTACCTACTAGAAGCCTACTGAGGAGTGTGTTTGAGTTTTGAATTCAAAATGGAAAAAGTTTAATCGCAAACTATCATTAATGCTTTCTACGTCACTTGTTGTCTCCATGTTATCTCTTAATTTATCTGTATCGGCAGAAGTAGCTACTTCTAAGAGTTCTTTTACTGATATTGATCATTCGTATGCCAAAACTGAAATAACCAAATTGGTTGAACAAGGAATACTTACAGGTTTTTCTGATGGAACCTTTAAGCCGTCTGATGCAGTAACACGAGCTCAACTGGCAAAAATCATGGTTGGTGCCCTTAAATTAAATCCGGATACTGCTGAAGCTAGCAAGTTCAAGGATATTAAGGAAGATCAGTGGTATGCTGGGTATGTAGGCGCACTTGTCAAATCTGGTATTGCTCAAGGTACTTCGAAAGATAGCTTTTCACCTAATAAGAACGTAACAAGAGAAGAATTAGCTGTATTTTTCGTTAGAGCTTTTGGTTGGAACCAACAAGACGTAACGAGCCAAACATCCAAACCTCAACTTTTTGATTTGGATCAAGTATCGAACTGGGCAAAAGATTCTGTAGCATTGGCCTACCAATCTGGTTTCATCAAAGGATTAGTTCAAAAAGATGGAACAGTAAAATTTAATCCTTCAGGAATAGCAGATCGCCAAGCGTTAGCGAGACTTGCCTATGAATTTGTAATGAATAAGTCTACATATGATAGTTACATGACTCCGGCCAAGACAGAGGACGGAACTGAAGAATCTAACGAAGCAAAACCGGAAACGACAAAACCTTCTGAGGGTAGTAGTAAAGGAAGTAGTGGTAGCAGTTCCGGAGATAAAGGGAACGGTAGTAACAATGGTGGAAATAATGGGGGCGGGGAACAAGCTCCTAGTAAAAATCTTACCGCTCCAGGTGAATATACGCTTGGGGATGTAACTGGAAATGTAACTATTAGCTCTAAAGATGTCACTCTAAAAAACACCAAAATAAATGGTAATCTGAGAATACTTGAGTCCGTAGAAAACGGTGACGTGACTCTTGATAATGTTAATGTTACGGGAACCACTGAGATTTATGGCGGAGGCCCTAACAGTATTCATGCGGTGAACTCCGTTCTAGCAACAGTGATCGTTGACAAAGCAGATGGTAGTATCCGTCTGGTCCTTGAAGGTGGAAGTGATGTTCAGCAGATTGAAATTAGATCTGGTGCAATCGTACAGAATGTTTCCACGGGTCAGGTTGGACCAATCGATATTGCAGAGTCGGTTCCGCATAATGCTTCGGTAGCTCTGAGCGGAAGTTTCGACTCCGTAATGGTTCATGCGGAGCAAATTTCAGTGGAATTTGGAGATGACTCCACCATTGGCAATCTCGAAGTATTCGAACAAGCATTGAACACCGTGTTTAAAATTAACCATGGTGCTGTAGTGAATCGGGCAATATTGAACGCAATTGTACAATTTTCTGGAGGGGGAGCATTAAATTCGGCCCTGGTTAATGTAGAAGGCATTGATTTCAGTCAACTGAGTCAGCCCCCAGCCATTGAAGCAGACCCTACGGTGACGAGCGTTGTTTATTCACCGGAAACAGCAGAGTTTTCAGCAATTGATTCAACCCGTCAGATCGTATTAACGGGGGTTACTGGATCAGCGTCCAAGGATCTTACTTCGTTTGCAAAGTGGAAGGTCGAAGATAGCACCATCGCCGTCGTTAACTCAGGCAAGATTCAGGCCAAAGGTAACGGTACAACAGTTGTGCAAGCCCAATATGGAGATTTTGAGATCAATGTCCCAGTAACTGTTGCAGTTTATAACGAAGGAGCAGCTTATCCAACACTCACAGGGATTCAAGTTACCAATGGAAGTGCCAAATTGGTATTTACTGAAGGGTTTGAAATCTCTGAACTAACAGCAGATGATTTTGTAGTTCATGCCTATTTGAATGGTACAGAACAACAATTGAATAATTTGCAGTACGATAATGGCGAGTTTACTTTTGACGCTGTTAACAGTTACGGGTCCACTTTATACATCACAGTAGAGTCAGATGTTAATAAAACACATTTTGCAGGAAGCCAAAGTGGTGCAATTAAGCTGACCGGATTCGGCGGTCACATCAAGGATGTTGCTGGAGAAGCAGTTGCTAATTTGCAAATTGCATTTAGAAAAGGTCTGGATAACAAAACAGGTGAAGTTGTGGGTACTGTAACAACGGATACTTATGGTAACTATCAAATTTATCTTCCACCAGGCATCTACACAGGTGAACTGGGAGGAGGAGACACGAAATATATTAAAACGTATCTGATTGGTGTTTCCGCAGTAAATGTGGAAAATAGAAATGAAAATCAAACAGCTATTGAAATACCTTCACAAGATGAAACACGTATTGTTCTGACATGGGGGAAAGACCCAGCCGATTTGGACTCACACCTTGTAGGTCCTGCAGGTGACAACAGCATGTTCCATACGTTCTTCGCAGATAAGCAATACTATAATAATGACGAACTTATGGTAGATCTGGACTTGGATGATGTCACGTCCTATGGACCTGAAACGACTACCATACGTCAACTGCTTCCTGGAACATATACGTTTTATGTGCATCATTTTTCAGGAGTGAGTACGATCAAGAGTTCAGGAGCTAAAATTGAAGTGTTCCACGGAGCTGTAGCTTCACCAAGTGCCTCGTTTACAGTAGAGGAAGGAAGCGGCAACGAGAGATATTGGGTCGTTTTCAAAATGATCGTAGCTGATAACGGTACAGTAACATTTGAATCTGTGGATACATTTACGGATATCAATCCGCTCAATTCACTTCAATCATCTGTTGATCATAGTGAGGAAGAACTGTAGATATATCAAAGGAATTATGTTAATTCATAAGGCTGAATAGCATCTGAGAAACCCTGTCTTTTATAGACCAGGGGTTTCTTTTTTTTGTTCTGCAGTCTTTACAAGCTGTAAATGAAGCATACCGAAAGTTAAGATCAGCACATTCCACGCGGAACGGATCGACAAATAATGCAAAGAATGCAGGTATCATGCCGACAATTGGATATCTAATCTAATGATTATTATCATTACACTCCTGTTTTGGTAGGATCAGGGTAGGGTCCAGGAAAGAGGTGCACCTCTTAAGGGATCCGGGAAGACAAGCTGGCTTGAACACCAATATATCCGTATAAGGGAGGATTTACGCATGAGAAAAATGTTATCGTTGCTGCTCTCCGCAGGTCTGGTCGCTTCTGTATTTGGTGCATTACCCGTGTCTGCTGCTCCCGAAATTGTGAAGACAACGATCATTGTCAAAGCAGGTGAGACTTATGATGGCAAAGGAAAAAGCGTAGCCGCTGATCCAAACACATTGGGAGATGGCAGTCAGGCCGAGAACCAGAAACCGATCTTTCGTCTTGAGGCAGGAGCTACACTGAAAAATGTAGTGATCGAGGCACCGGCAGCCGATGGCGTCCATTGTTATGGCAGCTGCAATATTCAGAATGTGACCTGGAATGATGTCGGTGAAGATGCACTCACGCTTAAATCCGCCGGTACCGTTAATATTACGGGTGGAGCAGCATACAAGGCATATGATAAGGTGTTCCAGATGAACGCTTCGGGGACAATTAACATTAAAAACTTCAGAGCAGATGATATCGGCAAGCTGGTACGACAAAATGGGGGAACCTCTTACGCGGTTACCATGAACGTGGACAGCTCCAACATTTCCAATGTGAAGGATTCCATTCTGCGAACAGACAGCAGCTCTACGGTCGGCAAAATAACGAATACCCGCTATTCCAAAGTGCCTACCCTGTTCAAGGGATTCGCATCGGGTAAAACAAGTCAATCGGGGAATACGCAATATTAAGGATAGCATGTCAACGAAAAGATAGACCGGGGACAATTGCATTGTTTAGACCCTTTTCTATATCATTACGCAAAAAGGCACCCTCAAGGATGCCTTTTTGCGTTTACCATAAAACTAGATGAAAAGAGTTTAGAAAATATTATATGTCTCTGAGATTTCTCAGTAGTCATTCGTTTTCTTCTGGAACGGCAACGATGATTTTGTCTTTTTGCGGGGCAATGGAACCCGAATCAATGGAGCCAGACTTGTTCATGACCTCATAGGAAGTCTCTTCCAGCATCTGAGAGTATTTAAATGATACAAGAGTTTGGCCTGCTACCGATGGTCGCTTCCCTGCTTCTGCTACAGCTTTGGTTTTGATGAAGAACAGATCTCCGATAGTTCCGGCTGCACTGCTCACGTTGGCCTGCCATTTCAGCAGGGCAGCTCCATTTTTGATTTCGTAGTAACTGACGAGATCATTATCTTCGTTGACGAAAAAGCGGTCCTTCTGCCCTTTTTCAAAAATGTAAGTCACCGATGAGTCGACAGGACCCAGTGGATTACGGATGTCCAGGCGTGCCTGTTTTAAATCGGAAAAACGTGGAAGACGGAGTGCTGCCTCACGTGCGATAGTCAGATCAGAACTGTTGTACTCCTTAATAATCGATGCATCTGGCGTATAAATATAAGCTTCCTTGGCAGCCTGATTCCATCGAACTTCTGCACCGAAGGTTTCACCGATTGCACGAAGCGGCAGCATGGCTTTGCCATTTACCAGAATAGGAGCGGAGGACAGTGCTGCAGCCTGGCCGTTTTTCTTGATGGTTTTGCTGTTAGGGGTGAGTACATACTTGTCGCTTCCTGTACTAATGCTAATTTGTTTTGTTTTGTTGTTGTACCCGAAAGTATAGTCACCCAGAAATTTCAGCTCAGTGAGCGCCACATACGTAACTCCCTGCCGAATAACCACATCATACTCAGCAGGAACATTGTTAATATAGGCTGCAGGCTGGTGTATCGCTGCCGCTTCCACTACATGGGAAGACATCAGTGCAGGTGCCGTTCCTGCGGTAACGATCGAAGCGGCAAGGATCCATTTCCATTTTTTTTGCTGCCAGGTTGTGTTGGTTGTATTCATATGATCAATCCCCTTTCCCGTATATAGACGGCTAATATCTCCTAAATGTTTCATATTAATGGAATTGGCATCCTTTCTATACACGGAATTCTCCAGTGTGAAACCTTGTCCGACTTATATGTTATTGCCACAAATACCCATGTGGTGTACATTAGTAGCAATGAAATAAAGTGAACCGGGAGCTCAATGAAGTTGGGCTGAGATTGGGGCCTTATGCCGCTGACCGTATATCTGATCTGGGTAATGCCAGCGTAGAGAACATGAATTCATGATAAGTAACTAGGTGGACGAAAATGGGGACGGTTGATCTCGAAATGCGAGCGGAAGCAGGCTTGCCTCTTGATTTGAACCGGATTTCATTTTATTCTGAGTTACTTCAATCATGATATTTCACACTGTGCGTAAGGCTTTCCCGGAACCGGGGAGGCTTTTTATATTTTCATTTCATAACCTCATGGGGAGCAGAGAAAGGAAGTAGAGAACATGTCAACAACAGTGCGCAGCAACAAATTGAAGTTAACCGATATTTTGGTGGCGATCGTGATCGCAGTCATATTCGGGGTCATCTACAAGATATGGGGACCGACGTATGATCTGATGAAGCCTTTCGGCGTGCATGCGGAACAGATGATCTATGGCATGTGGTTTATGGCGGGCACGTTCGCCTATGTCATCATTCGCAAGCCGGGGGTGGCCATTCTGGCTGAAGTAGCAGCCTCAACCGTCAGTGCTTTTCTCGGGAGTGAATGGGGGATGTCCACCTTGGTATACGGTCTGTTACAGGGGCTGGGCGCAGAGATCTTCTTCGCAGCATTCCTGTACCGCAAAACGAATCTGTTCGTCACCTGTCTTGCAGCCATTGGGGCAGCAGCAGCTTCGCTTTTGCTCGATTATCAATATGGTTACATTGACTCGTTATCGGCGTGGAATTACACATTATTTATCGGCTTCCGCTTCATTGGAAGCATTCTGATTGCAGGTGTATTTGCATATTATCTTGCGAAAGCACTTGAACTCACAGGCGTGACCCGGTCATTGAGACCGGTCTCCAAGCAGGATTATGAGGCACTGGACTAGATGAACGGAGAAGGGAATCCGCAGGCGGTAGGCGTTACCAATCTAAGATGCAAGTTCCCGGGAGAGCAGGACCTGGTATTCCAGGGCTTGTCTCTCTCCGTGCGTAAAGGGGAAAAAGTGCTGCTGCTCGGTCCAAGTGGTTCAGGCAAGTCCACGCTGCTGCAAATATTGAGCGGTCTTATTCCGCGGTCCGTGGAGATTCCGATGAAATGCGATGAGATTCAGGTGCCGATTCAGCCAGGCATTGTATTCCAGGACCCGGATACCCAATTTTGCATGTCCTATACGGATGAAGAGATTGCGTTTGTGCTTGAAAATCGGAATATCCCAAGGGACCGGATGCCTGCGCTGATTCAACATTATATGGAGCTTGTCGGGCTTTCTTTTGAACATAATCGTGCATTCATTCAAACGATGTCCCAGGGAATGAAGCAGCGCCTTGCGATTGCCTCTATTCTTGCCATGGAGCCGGATGTCTTGTTTCTGGATGAACCAACCGCACTGCTGGATGATGAGGGAACTACGCAGGTGTGGGATACGGTGAAGCAGGTCGCACAAGATAAGACGCTCATTATCGTGGAACACAAAATTAATGAGGTGGTGGACGTGGTTGACCGAATCATCGTGCTATCACCCGAAGGGAAGATTGTGGCCGACGGACAGGCGGAACAGGTTTTTGCGAACGAGAGGGATATGCTCAAGGAGTATGGCATCTGGTATCCGGGAGTATGGGAGGAACGTGGAGCCCGGAAGCTGGAAGCGAAGCCGCAGGATTCTCAAGATGCCTTTAAGCATGTGACGTCCGGATCCAGCAATCGAGCAGAAGTCGAAGAAGATGATTCCAGGGCATCAGACTTATACCATCCAGCACTCGAATTGAGGCAATTCGCAGGGCTGCGAGGGAAGAATCCGGTTGTACAGATCGATCACGCTGAGGTATTTCACGGGGATTGGGTAGGAGTCGTTGGAGCTAATGGTGCTGGAAAAAGTTCATTATTGCTTTCCCTGATGAATATCCTGAAAACAACGGGGCATTATCGTGTTGAAGGACAACGGCCCGGCAGGACCAGAGAGCTGGCTGACCGCATTGCATTCGTATTTCAGAATCCGGAATTTCAATTCGTTACGAATTCGGTTCTGGATGAGGTGGAATTTTCCTTACTCGGCGGAGAACTTACTGCGGAAGAACGGCGGGCCAGAAGCATCGATATGCTGGAGCAATTTGGACTCAGCGAGCTGTCTGGGAGGCACCCGTATCAATTGTCGATGGGACAGAAACGCCGTCTGAGTGTAGCTTCTGCTATGGTTCGCAGACAGCGGATATTGCTTCTGGATGAGCCCACATTCGGACAGGATGCACGTAATACGTTTGCCATGCTGGGACAACTGGAGCGCCTGCGCCGCGCTGGGACGGCCGTTGTCATGGTGACACATGATCAGGAGATTGTGAACCGATATTGTACTAAAGTGTGGACTGTAGAAGAGGGGAGGGTTACGCATGCAGCTGTCGTTTCCTCATCGTGAAACCTGGCTGCACGCCGTGAATCCGGGCCTTAAAGTTATTTTCCTGACCCTGATGTTTATCTTGGTTATTCTTATTCACAATCTGAACGTCATGATGAATGTAGCGATTGTGATGCTCCTGTTACTATGCTGGACGGGTCATCCTTGGCATTGGCTGCTGCTCTATGCGTCGCCTTTTATATTGATCTTTATCTCTACCTCCACAGGCATGATGATGTTTGGTAAAGGCGAGACGACGTGGTACAAATATGGATTGATACATATCACGGAAGAGAGCTTCTATCGTGGGCTGCACCTGGGGTTTCGTTCCCTGAGCATGGCGGCTGCGGGATTGTTGTTTGGCCTGACCACCCGTCCGGTTCGTCTATTCTACTCGCTGATGCAGCAATGGCGTCTGCCACCCAAGTATGCCTATAGCTTTTTGGCCGCCATGCGCATGATTCCCATTCTGCTGGACGAATTCCAGACGCTGCGTTATGCCATCCGCATTCGCGGTACGCAGCAGCGTGTCTCGCACTGGAATGTGTATGGAACCTTGAAGCGGTATGCCATTCCCCTGCTCGCGCAGAGCATCCGCCGGGCAGAGCGCATGGCCATCGCCATGGAGGCAAAAGGGTTCGCAGATGGCGCGAGCCGGACGTATTACATCCAGATCGGGTATTCCCGTGCAGATCTGTATTTTGTGTTTTATTTTTTCGCATCCCTTACGATGGCTTATACCCTAGGCTGGGAATTCCCTTATTATCCGGCGATGCTGGATGTCAGATGAAGAGAAGGCACAGACATTTTATTTTGATAGTACAGTAACTTTTTCTTGTTCAAAACGTCTTTAATGGAAATAACTTCAAATGGATGGAGTGAACAGGCGTGAAGACAGGCGGGAACTGGCGCAAAAGAGGCTACAGGTGGATCACTATTACCGGAGTAGCTGCTGTGATCGTTACAGGATACATGCTGTTGGATCTGAATGTGGCTGCCCGTGAAGGCCAAGCCCCAATATCAGTTACACAAGCCTTATCAGCATCCATAACCTATAAAGCTGGAGAAACTGTCACATTGGGAAAAGGCCTGCCTATGTATGACCAAACGGTTGATCACAAGGTTCCCATTGATCTGATGAGAATATCTACATATACCTCCGGCGGAGAAAAGATGAAAGTACAGATTGTTCGCGGAGAATGGATCAGGTTGAATCATAGCAAGTTCGGGAGTTTCTGGGTACCGGGATGGTACGCATCAAAGGAAAGCCAAACGCTGAAAAGGTCCGTTCCGCAGAACTTTACACTCCGGACGGGAAGTAAACTGTATCTGTACCCTGGTAGCCAGACAAGCTGGCCTTCTGCCGATTCTCTAACGGATCATGCGCTAATCGTTGCAGCGACGAAGGATTGGTATGGTGTTTCCGTTGCCCCGCGAACCTGGAACAAAGAGTCGAACGTATACCGTCCAGCCATAATCTGGGTGAGGGCGAAGGACGTACAGCAGCGGGTGAACGTAACGGACGACTGGTTCGGGAAGCAGGCTTCCATGTCTACAACGGATGTGCGTCATCTAACGGATATTTTATTAGATAAAAGCACGACCTCAAAACAAGCTGCACAGTGGCTCGGCGAGCCGGATTGGAAAGAGCATTCCCAGAATCTGAATGAAACCAATCTTTCCATGAGTATTGGACAGACCTGGCGATATGAGCGGGAAGATGCACAGTTTCTGGTCACGTTCAACAAGACGGGAAAGCTGGTGCAGACACGCTGGAACATCCCGGTGGATGATCGTAATAATGTGGTCCCTTCGGATTGGAGTTTCAGTCGTGCGGACGACTATCAGTTCACAACCCAAATTCTTGGCCAAGCACTCCCTGCAACGTTACCGTGGAAATCCACATGGACCAATCAGGGCAAGCTGAATTATCCCTTTCTGCAAGCAGCAACAGAGGATGTACTTCTGATGAAAGGAGACGACGGTGGATTTAGCGGTATGCATTATGACAAATCCGTGTATGCTCTTAATCGACATACCGGGGAAAATGTGTGGGAGATCCATGCAGGCTTCGGTGCACTCCAAGCGCAATTGGATGCGAAACGCGAGGGCGTAACGATCTTTACATCCTATGCTCCGGGAGATAAGGAGTACAAGGATCGCATACGTCACATCAAACTATCGGATGGGAAAGTGCAGTGGGAGTATAAAACCGGATCCAAACTTTCACTTCGTGGTATTACAGCTGCGGAGAATGTTGTGGTGGTGGATAGCCCGGTTGCGGAAGGCTCCAGTCAGGGACGGATCACCGTGCTGAACAGTTCTAATGGCAAAACCCTCTGGACTAAGAAGCTAAGTGCCGGATATCAATTATTCAACCAGACGGCAGATGACCCGTATGTGATGTATTGGGAGAAAAATCAACTGGTTGCAGCTGACCCGCTATCAGGTCGTACGGTATGGAGTATCAAAACCGTTAAGCCTACTGTGGATCATATTGAGAATGATCCGTACTTCGACGGAATAACCCGTCTTGATCCATTCACAGAGGCAAAGCCTGAACGTTGGATGCTGCTCGGGGATCAGTGGGTGTTGGTCGATCTGAATTCAGGCAAGAAACTTGCTCACTTTCAAGCCCGGAATGGACAACGCTTCGAGGTGCTGAATGATGGCATGCTGTTGATCCGCGAAAATAAGCAAGGTGAGCATTACGGGGATTATTCGGATTTTACAACGACGCTGTATGATGCCAAGAACGATAAAAAACGATGGACGTTAAATGACAAGATTGAACGAGGGCTTGTGGAAGGTGATCAATTATTTGTGATCAAGAACGGTTACCCAGCTGCACTGGATTATACTACAGGAAAAACGCGCTGGGACGCACAATATACGATCTCTTCCTTGAGATACCCTACCAACCAGGGAAGTTACCTGGTTATCGATGAACAACTTCTGTTACCCATGGGTGAGGATCTTCTGATCATGAACAAAGAGGATGGTACACTGGTCGGCCGCGTGCATGACGTGGTTATGGGATCGCCGGAACACCGGGATCGGGATGCCAAAAATGGCACAATAAATCGGGTAGGAGATGAAATCTACATTGGTTCTTCGAACGGCAGATTCAGCTTGTATCATGTAAACGATTTAAAAACAGATATCTCTCGTTAAGGCTTGTCTCACACGGAATGTTGCTTTATTATAAATGAACAGGATTGCTCGCGCTCCGGTTATCGGCTGTGCGGGCTTTCTTCATGTGTTCTCGAAGGACCATGCATGATTAATCGCAGGAGGAATCTCCATGATTTCATTATACGGCGTAAGCAAGCGTTATAACGAACGCGGGTCCCGGGCTGATCAGGGATTCGAGGCGTTAAGCTCTGTCTCGCTTGAAGTGGGACAGGGAGAGGTTCACGGTATCATCGGTTCCAGCGGTGCGGGCAAATCAACGCTTCTCCGCATGCTGAACGGGCTTGAGAAGCCGGACTCAGGTGAAGTAACTGTTGGCGGACAGCAGCTGACCCGGATGAGCGAAAGAGCCCTTCGTCAGGCGCGTCGTTCCATCGGCATGATTTTTCAGCACTTTAATCTGGTGAGCAACCGAACGGTGATTGGCAATGTAT
Organism: Paenibacillus sp. FW104-T2; assembly: GCF_058789975.1. Classification (NCBI taxonomy): domain Bacteria; kingdom Bacillati; phylum Bacillota; class Bacilli; order Caryophanales; family Paenibacillaceae; genus Paenibacillus; species Paenibacillus sp. FW104-T2. The sequence goes on from NZ_JBYTCE010000013.1 coordinate 175,999, forward strand.
GCATGCCTCTTGAACTGGCGGGTGTTTCCCGGAGAGAACGGGAAGAACGAGGACTTGAGGTGTTGAGATTCGTGGGTCTCGAGGATAAGGCGAAACAATATCCCGCCCAGTTAAGCGGAGGACAGAAGCAGCGCGTGGCTATTGCGAGGGCTCTTGCGAGCCGGCCTGATGTATTGCTCTGTGATGAACCAACGTCCTCGCTCGATCCTCAGACAACGAACGGTATTTTGGATGTGCTGCGCCATGTCAATGAAACATTGGGTGTGACCATCGTACTGGTTACACATGAGATGGAGGTTGCGCGCAGACTCTGCCACCAAATTTCCGTGATGAGGGAAGGGCGCATTGTCCGAACGCTAACGGAAGCGGAAGTACGCAGTATTCCCGCACCACAGCCGGATTTGCTAACGTCCTTGCTTACAGGTGAAGAGGCGGAGCCATGGGAAACGGAGGACGAGGAACGATGATACCTGAATCCATATTGAAGTATCAGGATGAGATATGGAAGGCGATCGGAGAGACCTTTGTCATGGTTGGCATCTCAATTGGAGCAGCTGTCCTGATTGGGCTTCCACTCGGTACGCTGCTGTATTTGTTCCGAAGAGGACAACGATATGAGAACAGGCCGCTGTTCACGATTCTGGGCAGCCTGGTCAATATCATTCGTTCGTTCCCTTTTCTGCTGCTGGTCGTATTCATGATTCCGTTCACGCGGATGATTGTGGGAACGGCGATGGGGACATTGGCAGCGGCGGTGCCGCTTTCCGTTATTGCGATTGCCTACTATGCCCGCCTAGCAGAACAGGCACTGCTCGATGTGCCCAAAGGTGTGGTTGAGGCGGCATCCTCGATGGGTGCATCAACCATGCAGCTTGTGCTGAAATTTTTGTATGTGGAAGCACGTTCAGGTCTCGTACTCGGACTGACCACGGCAACGATCAGTTTTATCTCCTATTCCACGGTGATGGGCATTGTAGGCGGTGGAGGCGTTGGCGATTTTGCCATTCGTTACGGATATCAGCGGTTCGAGACGGAGATCATGGTATTTACGATCATCATTATGATCATTCTGGTGCAGATGATCCAGTTTACCGGAAGCAGATTATCCCGCTGGCTTGATCGCAGATCATGAGGCAAACAAGGTTAAAGGGCGAGAAGAATTTAGGATGACATTACAGATTACACGATGAAGGGGCTAGAATGAAAATGAAATCAAAAATGATCCTTATGCTGCTCGCAGTCATGCTGGTTGTATCCGCATGCGGCAAAAAAGAAGAGACACCTGCTGCGGAAGGAAACAATGAAGGCAGCCAAGCGACTCAGGAAGTTACGTTGAAAGTGGCTACATTGATTCCGCCAATGACGGATGTACTGGATATTGTGAAGCCGCTGCTTAAGGAAGATGGCGTGAATTTGGAAGTCGTCGTTCTGTCCGATAACGTTCAACCGAATACAGCATTGAAAGACAAGGAAGTTGACGCTAACTTCTTCCAGCACGTGCCTTATATGAACCAATTCAACGAAGCCAATAATGCGAACCTGGTAGCTGTACAGCCGATCTACAACGCGATCTACGGTGCGTACTCCAAAAAGTATAAAACCACTGAAGAACTGCCTGAAGGAGCAACGGTTGCTATTGCAAATGACCCTTCCAACATCGGACGTTCACTGGTGATGATGGAACAAAACGGTCTGATCAAGCTGAAAGAAGGCGTAGGATTCAACGCAACACAGGCGGATATTATCGAGAATCCGAAGAACTTCAAGTTCCAGGAAGTAGACCTGCTCATGCTGGCCCGCATGCTGGATGATGCAGATCTGGTTGCCATGACACCGGCGTATGCAAGCCCGCTGGGACTGACACCGAAGAAGGATGCGCTGTTTACGGAAAAGGATGATTCCCATTTTGCCATCACTCTGGTTGCTCGTGAAGACAACAAGGATTCAGAAGCCATTCAGAAGCTGGCCAAACGTATGGCAGGACCTGAAGTGAAGGCTTTCTTCGAAGAGAAGTATGCCGATATTGCCATTCCGGCGTTTAAATAACATTTGCTATGCATAGATTGATCTGATCCATATCCGATACAAAGGGCTGGATGATCATCAAAAAGATCCGAGCGGACACTGCTCGGATCTTTTTTTGCGTTTTGTGGCATTGGAATACTGTTTAAACGGTAGGTCTGGCTTGACGTTCCTTCTCACGTTCCATAAGGCGCACCAATTTCCGCTCGGTGGCCGTATCCTGTGCAGGGGTGTATATACTGCAGCGCAGATCGGTATTACCCTGAACCTGTAACGAGGTCAGATTGAACAACATTTTGCCTGCTCTGGAATGTCTGAATTCAATCAGTACATCTGGTGCGCTGCTCACGCTGCTTTGTTTCCACAGGGACTGGAACTCCGGATATCGATCCATCATTTCATTCAGAAACAGATTGTACCATTCATCATCGACATATTGGCCGTAATAGGCACGGAAGATTGCAAGGTATCCGAGGACAAAATCCTCCCAGTTGACTGCAAGTCTCCGAAATTCCTTTCGTTCAAATAATAGACTAATCATGTTTCGCTGTTCGGCAGGAATCTGCTCAAAATCAATGAAGACATGACTGGCTGCTTCATTCCAGCCAACAATGTAGCAGCGGCGATCGGAAATAATGGTGGGACAATTCTGGAGCTCCTGCAGTATTTTTTGCAGGGAAGGATGGAGCTGGTAAGGTTCTTCCTCACGGATATGCAGTTCGGAGTAATGCTCCATGGCAAGGGAGAACAAGTACTTGCGTTCATCCGGGGTCAGTTTGAGTGCGGAAGCAATGTTATCCAGCACCGAATGGGATACCTGAATATCCCTTCCTTGTTCAAGCCAGGTGTACCAAGTTGTGCTTACACCCGCCAATTGGGCTACCTCTTCTCTTCTAAGACCCGGTGTTCTGCGCCGGGTGCCTTCCGGCAAACCGACCGCTGCCGGAGCTATTTTGGCACGTTGAGTTTTCAAAAATACGGATAAAGCCTGAAGCCTGACATCCTGGTTCATCTCATTCCACCCCAACCTCAGTTATCATGGTAGTCATTATACTATTATAATTCACAACTTGTAATAGGATACTGCACGTGCCAATATAAATGCAGAAGTTCAGTCGGTTAGCCTGAATGGCTAGGGAGGATGAGTTAGATATGGAACGCGAACGTGTTGTGATTACCGGCATGGGAATTGTCTCACCGCTTGGCAATGATGTAGATACATTTTGGAACGGACTTGTGAAAGGGCAGTCAGGAATATCATTAATTGAAAGCTTCGATACCACTTTATACAAAACCAAAATGGCTGGTGTTGTCCGAGATTTTGACGGAGAGGGTCGCTTCGGACGCAAGGAAGCCCGCCGTATGGATCGATTTTGCCAATTTGCTGTAGCGGCAGCTGACGATGCTCTTGCGCATTCAGGACTGGATATGGAGAAAGTGGATAGGGAACGGGTTGGGGTATACATTGGTTCCGGCATCGGCGGCATTCAAACACTGATGGAGCAAGGAAAGCTGTTGTCCGAACGTGGTCCTGGCCGAGTTAGTCCGACCCTTGTGCCAATGATGATTTCCAATATGGCAGCTGCCATGGTGAGCATGAAATTCGGATGTTGGGGACCGACGCTTTCACCTGTGACTGCCTGTTCCATTGGGAATACGGCCATAGGTGAGGCCTTCCGGCTGATTCGTGACGGAGGTGCAGATGTCATTATTGCCGGGGGAACTGAAGCAGCCATCACGGAAGTTTCGCTGGCCAGCTTCGGTAATGCTACCGCGTTATCCACAAGAAACGAAGCCTATGAAACGGCGAGTCGCCCCTTTGACGCTGGAAGAGATGGGTTTGTGATGGCAGAAGGTGCGGGGATTGTGGTGGTAGAGTCTCTATCACATGCCCTGGCTAGAAACGCAAATATTCTCGCTGAAATTGTTGGATATGGTGCCAGTTCTGACGCGTATCATATGGTAGCAACCCATCCGGAAGGGCGCGGAGCATTCCTGGCCATGAGAGCTGCGCTTGCTGACGCGAAGCTTCAGCCTGATGACGTGGATGTGATTAACGCCCACGCAACCAGTACCGAAGCGGGAGATCTCTCCGAGACTCGAGCAATCAAACAACTCTTTGGTGAAGCTGCTTATCGTATTCCTGTGACGGCCAATAAATCGATGACGGGGCACATGCTAGGAGCTGCCGGTGGAGCGGAAGCGATCTCACTGATTCAAACCTTGCAGCATGGCATCATTCCACCAACGATTAACCAGGAGCAGCAGGACCCGGAGTGTGATCTGGATTATGTACCTAATGAAGCCAGAGAGGCAGAGATGCAGATCGGAATGTCCAATTCTTTTGGTTTTGGCGGGCATAATGCCGTCGTTGTTTTTCGCAAATATTTATCCTGACAAAAAGAGAACAGCAGCAGCCGAAAGGCTGTGCTGTTCTCTTTTTTAGATACTGCTGGTCACCTGTATTCTCTATGAAGAGAGGGATGTGGATTCCGTTTTGCTCGTAAAAGATTTCTTCAGCCATTGGCCGCGCCATTTGGACTGCATAACCAGTACAAGCAGCATGGACGCGGCTGCGATCAGACTAAGGATGACGAATCCCGGCGTATAGGACTGGTAGGAACTGTACAGTTGACCAAGAATCAACGGGAGTGCGTATCCGCCCAAGCCACCTGCCGCGCCGACAATGCCTGTCATCAGACCGATTTCATTGCCGAAACGCTGCGGAACCAACTGGAACACGGAACCATTACCAGCCCCAAGGCACATCATGCCCAGGAATAACATGACGACGACCACAGGAAGTGGAGGGAGGAAAGATACACCTACAAGCATGACACAGGCACCAGTGTATAGGAATGTCAGCATCCGCGTACCACCAATCTTGTCTGCCAAGTAACCGCCAACAGGTCGGAAGAAGCTTCCGGCAATAACGCAAAAGGTTGTAATATCAGCGGCTCGGACAGGAGACAAGCCATATTGGGTGTTGAAGAAGATGGTCAGATAGTTACACAATCCCACGAAACCGCCAAAGGTAACACAATAAAATGCACAGAATACCCAGGCATCCCTTTGTTTCAGCAAGGTGCCGTACTCAGAGAGCTTCTTCGGTGCTGGCCGGTTGGGACTGTTACGGGCGAAGATAGAGAAAAGGATAAAAACGACCACGATTGGAATGATGGCGAGTCCAAAAACGACTTCCCAGCTGCCGAAATGAGTAGCCAGTCGGTTGGCAAAAAGGGTAGCGAGTACCGTCCCGCTATTCCCTGCTCCCGCGATTCCCATAGCAAGTCCCTGGTGCTCCTTGGGATACCATTGTCCTGCGAGTGGAAGGGCGGCGGCAAAAGAGGCCCCGGCAACCCCGAGCAGGAGAGCAACAACATACAACTGGCTTAGTGAGTCTACCCACAACCAGCCTAATAATAAGGGGATTAGCGTTATTCCCATTCCGATCTGGGCCGTAAGTTTTGGACCAATATAATCGGACATAAAGCCAAGCACAAGTCTAAGAATGGAGCCGCCAAGGATGGGCAGTGCCACCAGGTTGGCTTTTTCCAGAGGGGTCATCGGGTAGTCCATGGCAATCACAACCGCGAGGGGGCCAAGCATGCCCCAAATCATAAAACTGATATCAAAATACAGAAATGCCCCGAAGAGACTGGGCTTATGCCCGCTCTTCCAAAAACTTTTGCTCTCCACCATTCAGCATCGCTCCTCATCCAATTGAATAATCTTACCCTGTCTTTGTGCAGTTCAGGCAGAAAAAGGCCGCAATTCGTCCAGATGATGAACGATTTGCGGCCTCATTGCCGACAGGCAGGACACGTCATTGTGTTCCTGCACCTGATTTGATCACAGCACGGTGATTTTGATTCAAATTATAAAAAGAGAATTTATTTGTGTCAAGAAAAATAACATTAAATTTTAAATTAAATCGTTTTGAAATTTAATTCAGAAATGTGTGTTAATTTTGTTGACATATAAAATGGTTTGCCGTAATCTGAATCTAATATGAAATCACACAATGGCGTGTGAATTCCGGAGGCAACGGTGCCCTTTTCCGATCCATGGAGAAGGGATTTTTCTGTTTATTTTTTACTCAACATGTTATAGAGACAGGGGGCAGCCCATGAGCAAGAAGAGACTGGTCGTTATTGGAAATGGAATGGCAGGTGTTAGGTGTGTGGAAGAGATCATAGCCGCATCTCCGGATACATTCGAGATTGTCATCTACGGAAGTGAACCACGTCCCAACTATAATCGGATCATGTTATCCAAAGTATTACAGGGTGAGCACGATCTACAGGACATTATCATTAACGACTGGAGCTGGTATGAGGAGCATGGCATACGGCTATGTGCGGGAGAGACGGTCCACAAGATTGATACTCCGTCCAAAACGATTGAAACGTTATCCGGGATGAGGGAGTCCTACGATATTCTAATCCTTGCGACAGGGTCTGCTCCATTTATTCCGCCCATTCCTGGTATGGATAAAGAGAGGGTCATGTCTTTTCGCACCATAGATGACTGCACACGTATGTCCGCGTATTCCAAAGTACATGCCAAGGCGGCCGTTATTGGTGGCGGCTTACTTGGACTTGAAGCTGCCCGCGGGCTGCTGCATTTGGGAATGGAAGCAGTCGTGGTACATAACGCACCTTATATTATGAACCGGCAGTTGGATCTGCAGGCAGCGACCATGCTTCAACACGAGTTGGAAGCTCAAGGCATGTCGTTCCTGTTAGCCAAAAACACACAAAAAATCGTTGGCCGGTCCCAGGCTCAGGGGCTTCAATTTACAGATGGATCCAGGCTTGAAGCACAGGTTGTCGTTGTTGCCGTGGGCATTCTCCCCAATGTGGACGTGGCACGGCGGAGCGGAATCAGGACTAATCGGGCGATCGTGGTCGACGATTATATGCGTACCAGCGTACCTGATGTTTATGCTGTGGGTGAATGTGCCGAACATCGGGGCATCAGTTACGGTCTGGTAGCTCCTTTATATGAGCAAGGTAAGGTACTCGCACGTTTTTTATGTGGGCAGGAGACAACAGCGTATAAGGGTTCTATTCCCTATTCCCAACTGAAGGTCTCTGGCGTTGACGTGTTCTCGGCCGGAAACATTAGCGGAGAAGAGATGCGGACGGCTGTACAGATGCTTAATGGTATTCGCGGTACGTATAAGAAAGTATTGATGAAGGAAGGGCACGTAAGTGGAGCGATCCTGTTCGGGGATACGACGGAGAGTGCCAGCCTATTGGGACTTGTACAGCGTGGGGCTGGCATCGAAGAACTCGCTCCGCGCGAGGAAGGGACGAATCCAGCCGAGAAGGCAGCAGCAGCATTGCCTGATCAGGAGACGGTGTGCGCCTGTAACAATGTGAGCAAATTGACGATCATGAGAGCCATACAGGACAAGGGGCTGCAGACGGCTGAGCAGGTCAAGGAACATACCAAGGCCTCGGGTTCCTGCGGCGGATGTCGCCCGATGGTGGCGGCACTGGTGAAGCATACCCTGAATCTTCAGAAAAACGGCAGTGGTGCAGGTGGAACAGCAGCTGCAGCAAAAAAGGCAGAATGGCCTGTTTGCAGCTGTACGGATCTGGGCCATGCCTCACTGAAAGAAGCGCTCAATCGGTTGTCGAATGAAGATCCCTATGAGCTTGCAGCTTCAGTAGAGCATCACCATCTGTATGGAATTCATGAGGGAGATGGAATGAAAAGAATCATGCAGCAGCTGGACTGGAGAACAGAAGAAGGCTGCGGTATCTGCCATCCAGCACTTCGTTACTATTTGAAGATAACCGGAAAGTGGATAAGTGTGCAGCAGCCTGATTGGGCTGGAGACCGGAACGATATCCCTCGGGGTACATTTGTGGGTATCGAGGTCCATGCAGGTGATATGAAGTTCGAAGCCATGGCAGAGGACCTTCAATTCAGGTGGGTCAATGCAGATATGCCTGCTCCCGTGAGGGTCGTCTTGTCGGGTGAAGCAAGCTCATGGGTCAGCCCCATCGTGCAGGATATCGGTTTGCAGGAATCTCCCGCCGGCTGGGAAATTTACGCGGGTGGTCATGCAGCCCATCCGGTAAAAGAGGGGGGACTCCTCGGACTTGCCGAGACGGAAAAAGATGCAGTGCGGCTGATCTCGGCATGCGTGGAGTGGTATCGCCGAACCGCCTGGTACGATGAACCCCTCTGGGCATGGGTAGAGCGATTGGGATTCATATCAATCCGCGAAAATCTGCTGGATCCACAATTCCAGAACGAGCTGGCGGGCAGAACGGTAAGCGAATTGACACTTACTTGATCAAAAAGGTAGGGAAGGGAGTGAAGATGGAATGAAGACATCCATGGAACACAGTTCGTTTGTTTCAAAACTGCATGTAAGGGAGACACAATGCCCCTATTGTAGCGTACAGTGCAAAATGACCGTCGAGGAAGTTGCTGGGCCCATCGCTGGTGAGCGCCGTGCCACGTACACCGTTGAAGGCGTGCCGAATGAAGCTTCACAGGGGAGATTGTGTGTCAAAGGCATGAATGCACATCAGCATGCACTGAGTGGACAGCGACTTCTGCAGCCTCTCATCCGCCGGGATGGTGAACTGATACCTTCTTCATGGCCAGAAGTCACTGAATATATCACAGGGCGTTTTACCAGTCTTCAGAATCAATACGGTGCCGATGCAATCGGTGTGTATGGAGGGGGTTCCCTCACCAATGAAACAGCCTATTTGCTAGGAAAATTCGCAAGGGTTGCTCTAGGGACACGATATATTGATTATAATGGTCGCTTCTGCATGTCTGCCGCTGCCTCTGCAGGAAGTAAGGTGTTTGGCATGGATCGGGGGCTGACATTCCGCTTGTCCGACATCCCTCGGGCCGAGTGCATTGTACTTGCAGGGACCAACGTTGCAGAGTGCCAGCCCACTCTGCTGCCTTATTTCAACCAGGCGAAGGAAAATGGAGCATACATTATCGTTATTGATCCGCGCAAGACAGCTACTGCAGCCATTGCCGACCTTCATTTGCAGATCAAGCCGGGTATGGATGCACGGCTTGCGAACATCATGCTGAAGGTCATTATGGAAGCGGGACTTGTGAATCAGCATTTTATTAATGCAAGAACCCAAGGCTATGAGAGTTTGCAGAATGCACTGAGCGAGATAGACCTGGAAGAATCCGCAGTGCAATGCGGGGTGGATTTGACCCTGATCCGTCAGGCCGCAATGGCCTATGGTCAGGCGGAGACAGGCATGATCATGACTGCGCGCGGAGTGGAACAGCAAACGGATGGACATCTCGCTGTCCGTCATTTTCTGAACTTGGTACTGGCGACTGGAAAAATCGGCAGACCAGGCTGTGGTTACGGTGCGATCACTGGACAGGGAAATGGACAGGGCGGAAGAGAGCATGGGCAGAAGGCCGATCAGCTGCCGGGATATCGTTCCATAGAGAATACGCAGGACCGTGCATATGTAGCATCCGTCTGGGGCGTGGCGCCCGAAACCTTGCCGGGAAAAGGCGTCTCTGCCTACGAAATGATGGAGCGGGTGCATGAGCAGGAAATTCGTGGCCTGCTTGTGATGGGCTCCAATCCGGTCGTCTCCAATCCCAATGTACGCCTGGTAGAAGAAGGTCTTCGCAAGCTGGAGTTTCTGGTCGTGGCGGATATGTTTCTGTCCGAGACGGCGAAGATGGCCGATGTGGTGCTTCCGGTCACCTCTTATTTGGAAAACGAAGGTACGCTGACCAATCTGGAAGGCCGGGTTCTATTACGTGAACAGGGTAGGCCAGCACCAGGGGATACCCGTCACGATTGGGATATTCTATGCTTCATTGCTGGGGGGCTTGGCAAAGCTTCATATTTCCAATATGAATGTGCCGAGGATATCTTCAATGAGCTCAGACTGGCGAGCCGGGGTGGAATTGCAGATTACTATGGGATGACCTATGAACGTCTGCGAAGAGAAAAAGGGATCTATTGGCCCTGCGCTTCTCTGGAGGATGAGGGTGAAGGGCTGCTGTTCAGTGAGCGGTTTTCCCATGAGGACGGCAGGGCTGCATTTACGAGTGAATTAAGTGTCGGTTGGCAGGATACCTCCCGGGAATTTTCTCTGATTCTGACCAATGGCCGCGTCCTTCCTCACTATCTAACTGGCGTACAGACCCATCGGAGCCCAACGCTGGAAGCCCGTGAACTGGAGAATTTTGTGGAACTTCATCCGGCTACAGCTGCGCGTAATCGAATTATGGATGGAGAGTGGGTCGAGATTCAATCCGTGCATGGGAGCTTCACGGTACGTGCACGTATTAAGGAACATATTCGCGAAGACACACTGTTTGTACCGATGCATTGGGGTGGCATTCAGAACGTCAATCGGGCGACAAGACCCGAACTGGACCCTTTTTGCCGTATGCCAGGCTTCAAAACGGCGGCTGTAACGATTCGCCCCGTGCGATTGGCCAGATGAATCCAAAGCTGTTCATTTTCTCATAACACAAATCAGGTCTGCATGAATGCTGATGTGGCTGGGAGTTCCAAGGTTATTGGAACAACCCGGCTTTTTTTTGCGTAAGTACGTTGGGAGTGCAGTAGTTCGCAGGTTTCAGGTAAACGTGAGGAATGGCTCATGATTGTGGCGGAAATATTGGTTATGATGCTAATAAGGGGTACATGTGTACGCATTTTTAGTTTTTTACCAGACTGGTGAGATGTAACTAGTCAGTTCATATAGAAGAAGGGAGGGTGCGTTGTGAACGTATGGGTCACGGTCAAAAGCCTGGGCAAACGCAAGCCTGCACTTGCCAAGCAAGCCACAGCACTTCCGGAAACAACCGGAACGTTACGAGAACTAATCAAACATATGGTACACGTGCAGGTGAACGCTCTTCAGGAGAAGAAAAACAGTGCGGCGTTACTCACCTATCTTATGCCTGAGGAGATTCAACTTAAGGGATTAACGGGAAAAGTCGGTTTTGGTGAAGTGTACAATGAGGAGATTCAAGACCTGGAGCATGCGGTCCAAACGGCTATGATGGCTTATGAAGATGGACTATACAAAGTCTTCCTCAATGATGAAGAATTGTCCGAGCTGGATGCACCACTGAAGCTGCAGGAAGATGACGAATTGGTGTTTATCCGGTTCACCATGCTTGCCGGCCGTTTGTGGTAATAAATGATAAGGAGGAGATTGGATGAATCAGAACGATAATGAACAGGTGTATATCAACGGTCTGCAAGAGAAGGTAGAGTCATTGAACGGGACCTGGCAGGAGCTTGCAGGATATGTGTTGGAGATGGCTGGTTCCACATATTTGCGCGGAGATGAAAAAGTATATCTGAATACAGAGGAATTTCTTCAAAAGCAGGCTGCCGAAACGGGAGAGCCCTTATTCGAACCCTTGCTGAATGTGCTTGGGCAGCTGACGAATGAACGGTTGGTGGAACGATTCCGTTACATTGCTGACCGTGCCACAAATTACCCGTACAGCATCATGTATGAGCGCCGGCCATTTCGCACTTCCGATCCTGAACAGCATATTGGACAGGTGATCCGGAAACTCATTGGACTGCTGCGCATGGAGATGCGGCAATTCTCCCTGAACGAATATGTATCTGTTCGTGAATACAAGTTTGATTATCTGTATGAGATCCGATCTGTGCTTCCGGACTGCATCGCCTATGAACTGGACCATGGCAACGGAGATATGAAGCAGGCATTACACGAGATCATATATGGCGACAATCAGTCGGCGTTGCTTACTGGCGAGATGATCAAAGGCATATTCATGAGTGACCAGACAGAGGCGTACCATATGGTTGGTGAGCTGCTTGTGGCAGCAAGACTGCAGGAAGGACTGCGCCAAAGTATCGTTGAACGGATGGATGAAGGAACCATTGAAGCATTTATATACATATTAAAAGTAATCATCGATCACAATCTGATTCGTTTCAGTTCAGTGGTTCGAGCATTGGCTGTATGGACAGGGCTCGGAATTGAAGCGGCCAATTCGCGCGTTGCATCACAGTTGATTGAGCAAGCCTTTGAAGCGCTGACCGATGCAGCTGTTCGTGAAGATTGGGAGCAGGATTCCAATGCCAATAAGATATTCATCAGTCTGTGGGCGACGGCTGTTATTGAAGAGGACCATCTCAATGACAAATTGATCCGTATTATGGATCAAGGCCAACTGTATCAGAAAATCGTTGCGCAATATGTGCTTGCGAACAGTCAGAATCGTGACCTGCGGCTAAGCATTGCCCGTCGGTATTTGGACGTACAGGATCTGGAGCTGATGCACTGGATTATCCAAAACTATGATGCCATGTACATGCATAACTGGCACTTCGAGGATGGAGAGAATCTGCGCAGCATTCACATTTCGCCCCTGCCTGTCTTTGAAGACAAGGCAATTCGGCGTCAGGACTTCGATCAATTTAAGCAGCTGCTGGAGCGCATTCCTCTGGGAGGGGAAGGTGGACCATCTGGCGTTCTTGAATATGTCCATTACCGGATTGAACGGAATGATGTGGTCAAAAAAATGCTCTATCTGGCTGCGTATGATATGGACCCCGATTGGATCGGAGAAGTCATTGCAATCAAGGACATGCTGAGCCCCGAACTTCGAGGCGAGCTGTTATCCCAGTTCGTTCAGCAGCCCGATAACGAGGTGCAAAGACAGTTTGTGTTTGAGAGCCTGTCCGACAAAAGCATGAGCAACCGGGAGATTGCTTTAGTCAAAGTGAGGAAGCTTGAGCTGATTACTGACGAGATGAAACAGATGGAGGCCTTGCTCAAACTCAAGACCGGTTCACTTCGGCAGAAGGTCATTCAGGTTCTTTTGCTGCAACCTGTGGATCAACTAGTTGTTTCACTGGAACGTTTGCTGAAGGCGAAGAATGAATTGCAGCGTCTGGGCGCACTGGAACTGTTGACCGAGATTTCTGCAGATCCGGAACGTGCAGATCAGCATGAACAATTACAGCCGTTAGCAGGACTGATCCAGAAGCCTACCGCGAAGGAGCAAAAGCTGCTGGACAAGCTGACGGAGGAAGGCAGCCGATATACCTCTTCGAATGGTTTTGGATTGTTCGATCCATCCCGGGTGGAGCCACTGCTGCAGGAGAAGCGTGATCTTAGTGATTTCAATCCCAAGGAGATCTTCACCCTCTCGCTGGAGAAGGCCAAACCGTTTATGGAAGGATTAGATGCACTGGTTCATCAACACAGGGATCATGAATATGAGGTAGAGTATTATGCGGGCTACCGTGAGACGCTTTTGATTGGATCCGGCCTGCGCTCTAGGTTCTCCTATGCGGAACGAAATCAGATGAAACAGATGGAGCAATATCCTCTCCACGACGTTTGGGAGGCATATGTTGCGCAGAGTGATCTGAACAGCCTGGAACTCATGCAGCTTTATTTTATTTTGCAATTCAGCACACTGAGCGGCAACTTAAATGAACATTACAGCTATTATCACGATCAATATGATTATAACGAATTAAGCAAAATTCCGTTATTGGAAGGCTGGCGCAAGTCTTTTGCCGAACAGACCTATCCTCTTTCCTATATGGAAGAAATGAAACAGATGGCGGCTTCGCTGACCTACAAGGATCAGGTTGCTGAATTGATTGCAGCAGCGTTCAGGGACAGCAACCCTGCAGATACATTTGAGATCGCGGAGAAGACATGGGCTGCCATTATCGCCAGTATGCCGGACGATCAACTGGAGAAGGAAGCTGGCATGCTTCATATCCTGACGGAACGGTGGAACTACCTGGTAAGAAGCAGAATATATGATGATGCCAGTTTCCAAAGATTCTTTCAAACGGGGTATCAGTTCATCAACCTTGTGGGAAATACACAGCGCTTCTCCCTGTTATCATTCGAGGATTACGTGCGGGCATTCAAATTGCGTTTGATTGATGATCAGACCATGTATCGTCAGTTGCTGACGGGCGGGGAGCGTTTTGCATTCATTCGTGAGCTGACGTCGACACGCACCGAAGGCATCACGGATGATCCGGAACTTATAGAGCTGCGGAATACTGTCGTTGAACGAATTCTGGAGATCGAACTGACACGAGGTGAGCTTTCCACCGAAGTCAGCACACTGGCCATGAAGTTTGAACGAATTGAAGGCATGGAGCATTGGGTGCATCTGGTCTCAGCCATGGATAAGGATACGTTTGTACGAGGCTATATCTACAGCTACGGAGATAACACAACACGCAAGGAGACGTTCAGTCACCTGATTCAAGTTTGCCATCCACGTGAGGGTGAGGATGATACTCTCCTGGGCCAACTACTTGAGCAATATCCGATTCAAGAGAAAAAGCTGTTGGAAGCGGCCATGTACGCACCGCAGTGGATGGAGATCGTATCGAAGCATTTGGGATGGGAAGGACTTCGCAGTGCCGCATGGTACTTCCATGCCCACATTAATGAACGATTTACGGCTGAAAAGGAAACCATTGTCGCTCACTATTCACCGATATCGCCGCAGGAATTCAACGACGGCGCATTTGATATTGCCTGGTTCGAGGAAGCTTATGCTGCTGTCGGCGAGGAACGGTTCAATCTGTTATATGATTGTGCCAAATACATTTCGGGTGGAGCAAACCACCGCAGATCCCAGTTGTTCGCCGATGCAGCGTTAGGGAAGCTTCGTCTGGAGGATATGCGTCAATCTGTACAGGAGAAGCGTAATAAGGACCATCTGCTCACGTACAGTTTGATTCCATTCCAAGCGGAGCAGGAACAGGATCTGCGAGAACGTTATGATTTCATTCAGAAATTCCTGCTGGAGAGCAAGCAATTTGGAGCACAGCGTCGTTCTAGTGAAGGTGCAGCCGCGCAGATTGCTCTTGGCAACCTGGCCCGCAATGCAGGGTATACGGACGTTACCCGGCTGATCTGGAACATGGAAGCGAGCAAGCTGGATGAGATGAAATCCTATTTTGAACCGAAGGCCCTGGATGAGACAACGACAGCACAATTGGTCATTGATGAGGATGGGCAATCCGAGCTGGTTCTTGTAAGTAAAGGGAAGACACTCAAATCGGTCCCTGCACGATTCAAGAAAGAGGGATACATTACGGAGTTGAAGGAATTAAAAGGGGATCTGGTCCAGCAGTATCGCCGGGCAAAACAGGAGCTGGAGCGTTCCATGACAGCAGAGACGGCCTTTACCGTCCAGGAAGTTGCCAGCCTCATGCAAAATCCGGTCATTCGACCGCTGATTCGCACGTTGGTATTCCAGTCAGGTGACCGCTTGGGGTATTTCGATGCGGAATCTGCCTGCCTGATTGTACCTGACGAACAAAGTACCACACATGCATTGCAGGAACAGGATCCACTGGTGATTGCACATCCTCTGCAATTATTCCGCAGCGGGACATGGAGCGAATACCAGCGGGATCTGTTCACCCGTCAGGAACGACAGCCGTTCAAACAGGTCTTCCGTGAGCTGTACCTTCCAAATGAGGATGAGCTTGCGAATGGAACCGTCTCCCGCCGGTATGCCGGGTATCAGATTCAACCGAAGAAGACGGTTGCCCTGCTCAAAGGACGCCAGTGGACCGTCAGTTATGAGGAAGGCTTGCAGAAAGTCAGCTATGAGCATAACCTGATAGCTAATCTGTATGCCATGGCAGACTGGTTCTCACCGGCAGATACGGAAGCACCTACGCTGGAGACAGTACAATTTTATGACCGCAAAACGTATAAGCCTGTAGCCTTGAAAGATGTACCGAAGGTCTTCTTCTCGGAGGTCATGCGTGATGTTGATCTGGTGCTCAGTGTTGCACATGTGGGCGGGGTGGATCCGGAAGCCAGCCTGACAACCATTGAAATGCGTCATGTTATCGTGAATGAATCACTTCGTCTACTTAAGATAGACAATGTACGATTGGATGGCAATTATGCACGGATCGAAGGAGACCTCGGCGAATATGCCGTTCATCTTGGCAGTGGCAATGTATTTAAACAGGCAACTGGCGCACTATATATCGTACCTGTGCATAGTCAGCATCGGGGGAGAATCTTCCTGCCATTCCTGGACGAAGATCCAAGAACAGCTGAGATTTTATCCAAAATCATGCTGCTCGCAGAAGATAAGAAGATCAAAGATCCACAAATCCTGGCGCAGCTGAAGAGCTAGAAGTAACTCGAAATCGCAGGCAAGATTAGGACAGAGCAGGTGACATGGTTAGTAAGAATGGAAGTAAGATTTAAGGAAGTTTGACTAGAGAAATGCGATACTATTAGAGTGAGTAATGAAGAAATAGCAGCCGGGGTACCTGTTAAAAGGGACTTCGGTTGCTTTTTATTTTCCATGTGAAACGAAGATATTCATTGCATCCGTTTACAAATAGACTTTGGGCCCAGGTGTTCAATTGAAATTCCTTAATATGATAATTAATTGAATTAAATGTTAAATCAAAAG